>NZ_BAAHXT010000011.1:0-112718 GCF_054657935.1 Spirochaeta dissipatitropha
TACTGGTATATGAAAACTAAAACATGTTCCATGATCGTTACTT
This sequence comes from Spirochaeta dissipatitropha, assembly GCF_054657935.1. NCBI lineage: Bacteria > Pseudomonadati > Spirochaetota > Spirochaetia > Spirochaetales > Spirochaetaceae > Spirochaeta > Spirochaeta dissipatitropha. The sequence continues at coordinate 44 of NZ_BAAHXT010000011.1, forward strand.
GATTGATTGTCCGAAATTTCAGTAGAACAGGCATAAATGTCACCACCAAATATGTCAATCAGTCTGGTTGCAATGTATAAGCCAAGACCAGTACCCTGGGTATTGCTTGAGTTTCTCTGAAATGCCTGCATTAGCCGTGGCATTTCACTCATCGGCACCCCGGGTCCGGTATCTGAAATGGTGAAATGAAGGTTCCCGGAGTTTATGTTTATTTCTTCATAAGATATATTTAATTTAACTCTTCCGCTTTCAGTATATTTTATTGCATTATTAATTAGATTTAAAATTATCTGACGTAAGCGTATCGGATCTGTTAGAATAAATTCTGGTATTTTCGATAAAAATGATGATTTCAGTTCTATTGCTTTTCGATATGCAAGCGGTCGAACAAGGTGGATTACTTCAGATATAAATCGCTCCGTTGAGACGCATTCATTGAGTAGCTTTATTCTCTCTATCTCGAATTCAGAGTGATCTATTGCCATATTCAAAGTCTCAAGCAGCATCTGTTCACCTTCCCAAAGATATTCGATGTATTCATTTGCAATACTCCCTATGGGCATAGCACGCAATAAATCGGTATATCCTATGATCCCTGAAAGCACCCCCCGAATTTCATGACACAGATAGGCAACATATTCTGATTCATGTCTGGATACGGATTTCTCTGCTGTAGATTTCATATTTTCACTTTGAATAATGTTCATACATATTATTTTAGTTCTCAAATATCTATAGAAAAATCACCTGTAAGTATGAATTTTATTTTTTTTCGGTAGTGCGTTATCCCTATAAAAGGCTACTATAGAGGAAGTTGATAGATTACGTGCAATTTCCTCCTCGCATCAGTAGCGAATTCATAAGTTTTTTATGTAAAAACTTGTGAAGTTATAATCCTCCTTTATATTCTTCCACTTATCCACTTATCCACTCTTCCTTAAGTAATCCGTATTTGATTTCATCTACCCATTGATTGTTTTTATAGCGTACTTTTCTGAACACAGCTTCCTTGGTCATCCCAAGCTTCTGCATAATCCTTTCTGAAGATTGATTAGCTTCATTACAGCTTGCGATGACTTTATGAATATTAAAAGTTGAAAATAAAAAGTCTGTAAGCGCGTGTGCCATCTCCAACCCATATCCGACTCCCCAATATTCCGGTTTTAAAAAATAGCCTATTTCAAAAATTCCACCATAAGAATTTTTGATATGTACGTCGTAGTCTACAATAGCGATCATTTTACCAGACTCCCGGTGAATAGCTACAAACAGGGTGCCTTGATCCTTATCATTTTGACTCTGTAAACGTTTCCGCAAATTGGTTAATGCATCCTCCCGGCAAGTGAATCTATCTGAATAGGCGTATTTCATCACCTTAATATCAGATAAAAGTTCATAAAAAAAATTGAAATCCGTCTCATTGAGCTCTCTGAAGAGCAAACGTGTACTTTCAAACATAGTATTCCTATGCATTTTGGCCGATATTTCAGTATTCTGCTCCGTCATGATTTCTTGTAACATAAATTCTTATGAAGGTCTTCAGCATTATGGAGATCATCTGAATTTGCATCCAGGCCGTATCTTGCTTTTTCATAAATTGATGTCAACTCATGGAGTTGTTTTCGTCGAGAGAGATCATTACATGCATTGGCATACTCCCGTGCTGTATCTGGAAGCCGAAAAACTTGCTCTGGACGTAATCTCAGAATCGTTTTTCTGTATACTGTTCTGATTTTATTACTGATAGTATTAGTGTGGTCAGTTTTTTTTGCGTTTGAGATTACACTACGGAGTTTGCTTCCAGCTAATCGGAATAAATCAAGATCTGGAGCGATAAATTCTCGTTCTTCGGTATAATCCAGGCGATGCTGCTTCTGCTTGTTGCTGGAAATCAATGAGATAATCAGCTTGCGTACAATGATTATAAAAAAGATCGCTATAACGGTAGTAATAAGGAAATCTGGAACAGAAGGATCTAAATCATCAAGTAATAATTGTTGATTTTCTGTTTCAGGCATTGAGGACATTTCTGAAAAGACTGGATCGGCACTTCGGGCGGATCTGTATACCTTTTCGTAAAAAAATAAAATTACCTTCATAAAGGGGTATAGTAAAAAAAAGAAAACCTCAATCAAAATTTCATACATATTCAGAAGAATAGTCGTATCTTCAGGGGTAAATACTGCTGATGTCAATGAAGTAATAATTCCGGTAAAAATAAATATAACAACAATGAATACCAATAATGGAGATAACTGGCTGCTTGTTGGAATATGGGGATACAGGTGTTTGAGTTTTTTTTTGTGAAGGCTGCTCTGTAAGCCAAGCAACAGAACTGACATAAGAATAATTTCTGTAGTAGATATGATAATTCCAGCCGATCCATTTATGAGAGTGAGAAGAATAATGATGAATATCGCCTTGATAATATCATATGTCGCATCATCAGGGTCAAGATACGTGTTGAATTTTTGTGCAAGGGCCAAAGCTGGAAGCACGAAAAGAATTATGATTACATCAAAGCCGATCACATACGTAAGTATACTTTGCGATATAATCAGTAATATATTCGTCCGTATGCTGTGTTCATGATTCGTGATAGATAAACATATAATCGCACTGGCAACCAGGAAAAAAACCAACAAATATCCAGATATGAGGGCCTCGCTTCCTGGATTGATGTGCAGCAGTTCTTCCATCAGCCAGGCAACAAGTTGGTAGAGACGGTACAGTATGATACTTGATGCAGAGATAAAAAAGAATGCTGGTATCATTTCTGCAATAATTTTTTCCAGAGGGAATTGTGAAGCACTTCTATACGAGAGAAAGTTCGGAAACTTCATGCCATGGTCTCCTTTCAACGATATTGAACTCAGGATTAATACCAAATGAAGTATAGGTATTATCTGAATGAATACGTATCACCTTGAAATCAGATTTTTGTGCAAGCTTCTGCAGTTGTGTATGCAATGTGTTTGATATGTCCGGTGCAGTGCTCATAAAGTAAACTTTTGAATTAGTGGGAATTTTTGGCGCTTCGATAGTAAGAATCTGTTCCATGTTGATTTTTGTTACAGCATTATAGCCCGCCAGAGCCGTGAATAAAGACTGTATGTTTCCAGAGTTGCGTAAAATATCCTTGTACTCACCTTGCCCCTTTTTTTTTCCGAGGCTGGTCAAATTACCTGTCATGGTGATGGTGGCTTTTTGTCTGTTGATCAGTTCAAAGATGAGTGAAGCCGTTGTTATCATTAGCAGTTCAAAGCAGTTTGCTGCTTCGGTATTATCTGTATGGCCCTCAATTGTATGATGTAACAATAAAAATGTACCGGGATCATGTGATGGGTTTAATACGTATGATTGGAGATTACCGGTTTTTGCCGTGCTTTTCCAGTTGATATTTCTCATCGAATCCCCATAGCTATATTCCCTTGTACCGATTCTATTCAGTGGATCCGGATTGATCCAGCCGCTACTGTTTTTGTCTCCAAACAAACGACTGGCTGTAATATGCGTATCGATAAGAGGGAGAATCTTTGGAAATACCGTCAGATTGAGGCCCTGCAGATGATTTTCCCGGGAATTTTTGAACATGCTGAATGGATCGGTGTATGACAGATGATTTCGATTAAATGCAAAGACTCCACGTTTAGAGGCGGTTATCTCATAGTATCGAGTTGCCTTTTGAAATGGCGCCATGCTGAAAAAATCAATAAAAGATTGGTTGTTCAGCGATCTGGCATAGAAGATGTGCCGCTTTGATCCGAAGTTGATTCCATCAGGAATCATTTCTTCTGTTTCCAACCAGAATACCGGTAAAATTTTTCGGTTTGTGACTGCTATAATATACTGCAGCTTGGTGCCACATTGAACCTGCTGTGTACTTAGTTTTCTGTGTATCGTTAGATTTCGAAAAGAGTTTTTATTCCAAAGCCAGGCTACGGAGATACCCGCGACAATAAAAAAGAAAAGCAGAATAGCGTCGGCGTTGCCGAGAGCTCCTGTGATGAATAATACGAGCAGCGCAATTACTATAAGTAGTTTTGGCAGCTCTTTATGCATGGATGCCGCTCTCTACAGGTGCTTCTACACTCTCAAGTACAGTCTTAAGTAAATTCTGACATGACAAATTTTCCAGCTCAGCCTTCATTCCCGGTACAATTCTGTGTGATGCAACAGGTAGGAACAGGTTTTTAACATCATCAGGAATGACATAATCCCTCCCTTTTATCAAGGCGTACGCCATTGATGCCTTGAGTAAGGCCAAAGATGCTCGAGGACTGAGTCCTGTCTGAATGTTTTCATTTCTTCGGCTGGCATTAGATAACTGTGCGATATAGGTAATAATGTCGTCGGCAACATAGATTGATGAAGCCTGCTTTTGCAATGTTATAATATCCTCCGCACTGCAGACTTTCTGTAAATCCGGGAGCGGATCATTGCTCTGATAACGTCTTATAATCAGCTCTTCTTCGTTGATGTCCGGATAATCCATGGAAATTTTTAAAAGGAACCGATCGAGCTGCGCCTCTGGCAGAGGAAATGTGCCTTGAAATTCCAGTGGGTTCTGCGTTGCTATAACCATAAATGGTGCATCAAGCTTTTTTGTGTTTCCTTCTATCGTTACCTGACGTTCTTCCATAGCTTCCAATAAAATTGATTGGGTTCGAGGAACTGCTCTGTTTATTTCATCTGCAAGGATTATGTTTGCAAATAGTGGTCCTGCTCTGAAGATAAAATCCTCGCTTTTTCTGCTGTAGAAATAGATACCGCTAATATCACCGGGCTGAAGATCCGGTGTAAATTGAATTCTTCGAAAATTGGCATCAATTGATTTTGATAGAGCATTTGCTAGCTTTGTTTTACCTGTACCGGGAACATCATCTATAAGACAATGCCCACCAGCTGCTAATGCAGTGAGAAGAAGCTCGATGCTTTTAGTCTTGCCAATAATAACGCGTGCTATGTTGTCCTGGATTTTTTTAATAACTACGTTCATGAATATCTCCTATTTTTGTTGTCCCCCAGAAAAATTATCAGAAGACTGTTCCCTGGTTGTGTTGTCGTGAGCGGTGTGCAGCCATGCAATTTTCTGGTTTGATCGGTGTTCCTGCCCTATAATCTCTCGATAGAGATCCGGTTTCCTGGCTTCTTTATACCGATATCCGCCTGCTTTGGTCAGTTTTTCCGGAGTCAGTGTGGCAATCGTGAATCCTTCATCTAATCGATCACATTCTGCGATAATATCGCCGAAGGGATCAATAATCATTGAACATCCATTTTTTAGCTGATCATCATCCATGCCAATTGGATTCGAAAAGACAGCATATATCGCATTATCATATGCCCGAGCCGGCAGCCATTTCATAAGCCAAGCCCTGCCTTTCAGGCCTTCAAATTCTGCTCTTATGGTTGTCGGGTCTTTATATCGGTTTTTCCAGAGTTGAGAATCCACAAAACCTGCCCCCGGTCTGGTTGAGGGTGTGCACATTGTTACGTGCGGCATAAAAATAATCTGTGCACCTAATAATGTTGTAGCTCGAACGTTTTCGATGACATTATTGTCATAACAAATCAAGATCCCACACTTCCATCCTTCAATATCAAATACCACATATTCATTTCCCGGGGTAATATGCGGGTTAATAAACGGGTGAATCTTTCTATAATTTGCGATAAAACCACGCGGGCCTACACACATATAGGCTTTATAGATTTTTCCATCCGAGCCAATTTCAAACATTCCAGCGAGAATATATATGTCAAGTCTTTTGGCAATCCCATCTATTCTTTTCGTACTGAAGCCAGATGGTATCGGTTCTGCTACTTCTAATAATTGATCCTTGGTTAATTTGCGCGCAAATGTATACCCAGTAACTGAACACTCATGAAATGCCACGACTTTTGCGCCTGCTAACACAGCCTGTTCACAGAAATGTTCTATTTTATCGAGATTGTATTTCTTGTCTCCACTAGCATTCTCAAATTGTACGGTTGCAACATTTAGTTCGTTCATAGTGCCTTTTTTCCTCCCAATCCTGCGTCGTAGTTTCCAATGCTCATCCTATACGTACCCGTTCATACTTTCAACTATAAATTTTTACGTTAAACCTTGTCCTCAATGATTTTTCTATATCATTTTGCAGTTTGACTTTCATGGGTGAAATGTGCTACTAATTCCCGATGCTGGAAGAAATTGAACGAAGAAGAACATTTGCAATAATCAGTCACCCGGATGCCGGTAAAACTACCCTTACCGAGAAACTGCTGCTTTTTGGCGGGCGGATCCGGGAAGCAGGGGCTGTGAAATCCAATAAAATTGATCGTACGGCTACCTCCGACTTTCTGGAGATCGAAAAACAGCGTGGCATATCCGTTGCTACCTCGGTTATGACATTCGAGTACAGTGAGAAGCTCATAAATATTCTTGACACCCCCGGGCATAAAGACTTCGCAGAGGACACCTATCGCACCCTTACGGCTGTGGACTCTGTCATACTGGTGGTAGACAGTGCCAAGGGTGTTGAGGAGCAGACCAAGCGCTTGATGGAGGTCTGCCGGATGCGCGACACGCCGGTAATCGTGTTTGTAAACAAGCTTGACCGGGATGGCCGTCCTCCTTTTGAGCTCATGGATGAACTGGAAGAGATGCTGCAGATAAAGGTTCGGCCTCTAACCTGGCCGATCAATATGGGGCAGAGATTCAAGGGTGTCTATAACCTCTTTGAGCGGAATCTGTATCTCTTCAACCCGGGGAAGACCGTTGTTGAAAATGAGCGAAAGCTTATATCAGACCTCGACGGATCGGAACTTGATGATGCTGTAGGCGGAATGGATGCTGAACAGCTGCGTGAAGATGTTTCGCTGATAGAAGGCGTATATGATGATTTTTCCCTGGAGGATTACCGTTCCGGCCACACTGCCCCGGTATTCTTCGGAAGTGCACTCAACAACTTCGGTGTCCGCGAGTTGCTGGAAACCTTTGTAGAGATTTCGCCTCCGCCATTGTCCCGTCCTTCCAATGTAAGGATAGTACATCCGGATGAGGACAAATTTTCCGGTTTTATTTTCAAGATACATGCCAACCTTGACCCCCGTCACCGTGACCGGATTGCGTTCCTCCGGGTATGTTCAGGCCGCTTCGAGCGTGCAAAATCCTTTATGCATACCAGGAGTGGCAAGCAGATGCGCTTCTCTACTCCCTACAGCTTTATGGCACAGAAGAAAGAAATTATTGACGAGGCTTTCCCCGGCGATGTTGTAGGATTATACGATCGAGGCGATCTGAAAATAGGTGATACCCTGACTGAGGGAGAAAAACTGGTGTTCACCGGTATTCCTGTTTTTTCTCCGTCTATTTTCAAGGAACTGATTAATGCAGACCCCATGAGAGACAAGCAGTTGAGAAAGGGAATCAAGCAGCTGACCGAAGAAGGCGTTGCCCAGCTTTTTACACAGAGAATCGGCAACAGGCTTATTGTCGGAACGGTCGGTGAACTGCAGTTTGAGGTAATCCAGCACCGCTTGAATGCTGAATACAGCGCCAGCTGCCGCCTTAAACCCCTGAACTACTTCAAGGCTTGCTGGATATCGGCAGCCAGTAAAAAGGAACTCGATGAGTTCATGCAGTACCGCGAGAATCAGATTGCCTGGGACAAAGATGATCAGCCGGTCTATCTTTCAGAATCACACTGGATGCTGCAGTCGATAATTGCAGATAATCCCGGCATTGATTTCAGATTCAGCTCGGAGATAATTGCAGTATAAAAAAAAGCCGCTGTTTCTGCTGAACAGCGGCTGTAGGATCATTCCCATTCGATAGTGGCTGGCGGCTTGCTGGATACATCGTAGACAACACGGCCAACCTGTCTGACCTGATTGGTAATTCGTGCGGATATTTCCAGAATATGCTCATAGGGCATGTGGTAAACATCTGCTGTCATTCCGTCACGGCTGACAATTGCCCGCAGCGCCAATACATAGCCATATTCGCGGGCGTCGCCTGCTACCCCGACAGATCTGACTGGAAGCAGAACTGCGAATGCCTGCCAGATTTCATCGTAGAGACCACGTGCTTTCAGTTCACGGATATAGATGTCATCTGCCTGCTGCAGGATTGCTATCTTTTCCCTGGTGATTTCACCTGGAATTCGAATTGCGAGGCCTGGTCCCGGGAAAGGATGTCTTGAAACTACCGCGTGATCTATACCGATTTTGCTGCCGATTGCCCTTACTTCGTCCTTGTAGAGGCTCGCGAGAGGTTCAATTATCAGTCCTGCCTCACGTTTGGCAACGACAAGCGGTGAGCCTACATTGTGATGGCTCTTGATTACTGCAGCATGCTTGCCGACACCTTTTCCTGATTCGATAAGATCGGTGTACAAGGTGCCCTGCGCGAGGAATGCATCAGCCGGGATTTTTCTCTCCTCAAGTTCCTGTTGCTGTACCTGAATGAAGGCATCGCCGATAATGCGCCGTTTTTCTTCCGGGTCGCTGATTCCTTCGAGTGGACCCAGGAAACGATCCCGGGCATCAATAACATTTATATGGCTTGCACCAAGGTTCTCAAGGGTTTTTATTACCTCATCTGTTTCATTCAGACGCATGAGTCCGGTATCGATGTACATGAGGTGAACAAGATCCGGATCAAGAGCTCGCAGGAGCAGTCCGGCGACTACAGTGGAATCCACTCCTCCCGAAATGAGAAGCAGCACAGGTCTTCCGGCAGTTCTGTTGCGTATGTCCTCGCTTATATCCTCGAGTATGCGGTCAAGCGACCAGTCAGTGGCTGCCTTGCAGATTCCGATCGCAAAGTTTCTCAGTATATCGATTCCGTGCTCACAGTGCGAAACTTCAGGATGAAACTGGATCCCAACCATATTTTTTTCCGGACAGGCCAGGCAGGCAGGAATGCCGTTCTCACTCTCTGCTACAACCTGGAAACCCTCACCCGTTTTTATAATAGAGTCTCCGTGGCTCATCCAGCTGGTGAAGTTCTCCGGAATACCGTCAAAAAGCGTATGTTCATTAACAAATCTGATTCTAGAGCGTCCGAACTCTCTATGATCGGAGGCCTGGACCTTGCCATTATGAAAATGCGTCATTCTCTGCAGTCCGTAGCAGATTCCAAGTACCGGTACTCCCTGCTCTGCCAGTCTGAATACGGCTGGATCGGGTACAGGAGAACCTTCTTCGTTAACTGAATGCGGTGAGCCGCTGAGTATGATACCCTTCACTCCCTGCAGCATTTCATCATCAATCGGGCTGCTGCCGGGGAATATTTCCGAGTAAACACCGAATTCGCGAATTCTACGGCCTATCAACTGTGTTGTCTGACTTCCAAAATCAAGAATTAGTATTTTATCCATGGATCCCTGCGTACAATTGTCTGCTGCTGCTCGTATCCGACCGAAACAATCGTGACTGGTGTTTCGACAGCATTTTCGATATAGGCAATGTAAGCCTTGGCATTTTCGGGGAGTTCATCATAGCTGCGTGCCTTGCCGACATCGCTTTTCCAGCCCGGTAAATCAACGTTAATCGGCCTCGCTCGTTCCAGGAGGCTTACATCTGCAGGAAAATGCTCGACCCGTTTACCGTCGATTTCATAGGCAACACAGACTTTCAGATTGTCCAGTGCATCGTAGACATCGAGATGCGTCAGTACAAGCTGATCCATGGAATTTACCCGGCAGGCGTACCTTAATGCAACCAGGTCAAGGTATCCGCAGCGGCGGACACGTCCTGTGGTAACGCCGTATTCCCGGCCGGTTTCCCGTACATGAGTTTCCAGTTCACCTTCAGTGTTACTGTCAAACTGAGATGGAAAGGGTCCGTTTCCTACTCTGGTTGAATAAGCTTTACAGACTCCCAGTACCGCATCGATCGCACGAGGACCGAAACCGCTCCCTACAGCTGCACCAGCGGCGCTGCTGATGCCTGATGAGACGAAGGGGTATGTTCCTGTGTCCAGATCAAGCAGTGTGCCCTGTGCTCCCTCAAGTAGAATTCTTTTTCCTTTGAGGCTCTCGTTAAACTCGGTAAGATCGACAACCATCGGTGCAATAAAGTCCCGCATTGTAACGAGGTATTCTCGATCAGCCGGGGCGAGCTCCTGCATCCAGCTGTCTGCACTGGGGCTCAGGAGGTCTGCGATCCGGAAGCCATCCCGGTTGGCTTTCTTGGAATAGGTAACTCCGATTCCCCTGCCTGTTGTGCCTATCGGTCGGGTACGGTTCTTGTCGAGTTCTATATCCAGTGCTTTGTATGAAGGAAGTACAATGTGGGCGCGGTCTGATATGAAAATGCGCCCTTCCCAGTCTACACCCTGCTCGGAAAGTGTGGTCAGCTCATTTTTCAGGGATTCAAGGTCTATAACCATTCCGGTTCCAAGAATTACCTGGGTATGCGGGTAGATTACACCCGATGGAATCAGATGCAGTTTATAGGTGGTTTCACCTCGCACGATTGTGTGTCCGGCATTAGCTCCACCTGAGTACCGGGTGATCGCAGCTGCCTGCTCCGAAAGGAAATCGACAATCTTTCCTTTTCCCTCATCTCCCCACTGGGTTCCAATTACAACTAAATTCACAGTGACTGTCCTTAACGAGAGTAGTTTGGCGGTTCCTGGGTTATAGACACATCGTGTGCGTGACTCTCCCTGAGACCTGCCGCAGTGATTCTAACGAACTTTCCATAATTCCGCAATTCTTCAAGTGTACGGCAGCCGGTATATCCCATGCCTTTTTTCAGTCCTGTTACCAGTTGGTGAACATAAGGCGCCAGTTCACCTTTATAGGGAACGCGTCCTTCTACACCTTCTGGTACTGGTTCATCACCTTCGTTCATCTGGTAACGGTCACCCGATCCTTTCCTGATTGCACTGATAGAGCCCATTCCACGGTATGCCTTGAAAATCCTTCCTTCGTAGATAATTTCTTTCCCCGGACTTTCTTTCATACCAGCGAATAGATTGCCAACCATTACAGCAGCTGCACCTGCTCCAATTGCTTTTACTATATCTCCGCTGAACTTGATTCCCCCATCTGCGATTACCGGTACATTGTGTTTTCTGGCGGCCTTACATGCAGCCGCAACGGCTGAAAACTGTGCTGCACCGATTCCGGCAACGATTCTGGTTGTGCAGATGGATCCGGGCCCGACACCGATTTTAATGGCATCTGCTCCGGCCTGTATCAAACGCTCTGCCCCTTCTTCGGTAGCTACATTCCCACCGATAACCGGGATATCATAGTCTTTTTTCATTTTCTTGATTGCTTCAACTACATTTTTTGACTCACCGTGGGCTGTATCCAGAACTACGAAATCAACCCGTGCCTGCTGCAGAAGCGGCATACGCCGATCCAGATCGACAGGGCTGATTGCCGCACCGACCAGCAGCCTTCCTGATTCATCAGTAGCAGCATTGGGATACTTATCGTGTTTTTCCATATCCTTTACGGTTATAAGTCCGGTGAGTTTTCCATTTTCATCGACTACAGGGAGTTTCTCGATTTTGTGTGAATTAAACTTGTCCCGTGCACTTTCAATCGCCGGAGTTCCTACTTCAACCACGGGATCCGGTGTCATAACATCCTTGACCCGGAGTTTGTAATCCTTGCAGAAGCGAAGATCGCGGGAAGTAATTATACCGACCAGTTTTCCGCTGCTGACCACCGGCAGACCGGAGATCCGGTTGTCCTGCATGATTTCCCATACATCAGCTATGGTTTGCTCAGGATCAACACTCAGTGGTGTTTCGATTATGTAATTAAGGTAACGTTTAACATTGGCTACATGCTGAGCCTGATCTCTCGGGTTGAGGTTCCGGTGAATTACCCCGACCCCACCCTGTAGTGCAAGAGCAATTGCCAGTCGATCCTCGGTTACGGTATCCATAGCAGCAGATATTATGGGTACCTTCAGGTTGATTCCCGGTAAGATTTCTGTTGATACATCAGCTTCGTGCGGCAGGAAATCGCTGTATGACGGCAAGAGAAGTACATCGTCATAGCTCAGTGATTCCGGAATAGTCGTAATGTCCATATAAACTCCTTAATAATTTACCAGCTGAATCTGTATCAGCATTCGAGACGGGATCGCATTGTGCTGCATACCATCGAGTATTTTGAGGCTATTTCACGTGCTTTTTCGGCAGCCCTCCCTGTATAAGCCGATGGATCACTGAAGAATGTATCCGAATTGATTCCAAGCTTTTCCAGCCGATCACTGATAATTCTCCATGCGTCTTTGTCTTCCTGCAGAATCTTATGCAGTGATTCTCCTGATTCCTGTTTCCTTAGCGTCGCCTGACGGATCACCTCATGGGCGTGGTTAACTCCACCGAGTGCCAGCAGGATATATGCCGGTTCAGCAAGGAGACTATCACCGGCTGCTTCGAGATTTTTCTCTATACCGGCCTGGTTGACAGCAATACCAGAAACAACTTTTGTCATTCTGCACACTGCAGCAGTAAACCCGGCGAGAAAATCAACAATGAATCTGCCGGAGGCTGAATTGCTCAGGTCTCGCTGATGTTCGGAAATCTGATCCATAAAAACAGTCATGATTCGGGGTGCAAATGCCTTCCAGAGACTTTTAACATGCTCGCTGTTCCAGGGATTTCGCTTCTGGGGCATGGTTGAGGAACCGACTTGAGATTGTCCGAAATGTTCACGGACTTCATCGATTTCAGACCGCTGGAGATTTCTAAGATCGTCTGCAAGATTAGCGATAACGCCGAAAGCAAGATTAATCTCAAGAACCAGCCGTGCGAGGTACTCGGGTTCAACCATCTGGGTCGAGTGCTCACTGGCATCGATATCAAGCCGGCCGAGTACTCTTCTTTCAAATTCCTGAGGATCGGAGGATACCATGCTGATAGCATTGTATGCACCGACAGCACCTGCGATTTTTCCACATAGCGCCTGAGAGCGTTTCTCTATTTCAGTTATGGATTTACCAAGACGTGCTGCATACTCAGCAATTGCAAAGCCGAATGTTACCGGAACAGCAAACTGGCCATGTGTACGGCCTACCTGGACGGTATCGGCGTAGGTTTCTGCAAGGCGTACAAGCTGTTCTTCAAGAGAAATCAACTCAGGTAGTATAACTTTTTGTACAGCTCCCCTTATTTTAAGGGCGTTGGCGGTATCAAGAATATCAACGGAAGTTGCTCCGACATGTACATATTGGGCAATCTCATCCGGGAGATGTGATTTTATGACATGCACCAGGGCACGGATATTGTGTTGAGTCTTTTCCTCTTCAGCAGCAACGGCATCGGGAGTGACTTTTTCCTTGAGTTTGCTGATTGCCTCAGCATGTTCTGTATTCCAGAGCCCAAGTTCCTCAAGAACAGTTTCCAGCAAGGCAGCTTCTACCTGCACCAGGTAGCCTACAGATCCGTTTTCGCTTAGATGATCGGAGAGTTTCTCAAAAACCTGTTTGTTACTCAGGTAATAACGATGATCAAGGGGCGAGAGATTCGCAAAAATATTTCGTTCCAGCATACCGAATAATGCCAGAAGCTTATAAAAAAGTCAAAGCCTGAATACAGAATTACCGTATATCTACGAACAAGTGGTGTAGCCGTATCAAGAGTGCTCGGATATAATGTGCTCATGCGATTGTACGTAACAGCAGCCTTTATTTTGATATCCGCAGCCGCTTGTTCGGTAGCCCTGAATACTGAGAATGGAAACAGTCAGAACAACTACCGGAATTCTGTTGAGCAGCAGGTACTGCATTCAAGAATTTCACCTTCGGCAGCAGCTTCGGTTCTTATGTCAGAAGAAGATTCCGAGTCATCTGCTTCACAGTCAGAAATTGCCGCTCTCACAACAGCAATACCATTACCGCGTGATCATCTTGTTGTTGCCGTCAAGGATTATAATCTGAATCAGGACGAGATGGATGAACAGATCATTGCGTATAAAATCCAGGGCGATGAATCGGATAGAATCCATATTCTTCTACTTGATTATGATTTTATCCGGGGTGCCTATGTGACAAGCTGGCATGCAGTTACACAGGGAACACAAAACCGTTCTGTTAAAATTGATACACTCGATACCAACGGAAATGGATTCTCGGAAATTTTAGTATACGGCATTGACAATCAGGGACGTCAAACCCTGGATGTTTTTACTGCTGACCAGAATATAACTGGACCGGGATTACAGTTCAGAAATGTATTTAATATTGCAGTAGATGGTACTATCGATGTTCTTGAGTCAGGTGATGACCTCAGATCAACTTACAGCATTTCCATTCAGCGGCAGGATCAGAGCAGTACAAATATTATGGATCTTGTTCAGGAATCGTATCATTGGGACACAGGTGCAGCCGAGTTCAATCTGTCATCACGCCGAAGAATTCCCGGAATCGAGATTGAGGAATCTCAGCTGCAGCAGCTGTATGCCGGTGATTCTCATGCATTCGAACAGTTTCTGAGTGGCCCCTGGTATCGATCACGGGGTGGAAACATAGAGGATCCCGATGTTGTTTTCATATCTTTTTTCCCTGAGGAAAGGGAAATGATTTTTTTTAATGACGAGTTTCAGCAGGTTTTTACATGGGATACATCTACCCGGACAATTTACCGCAACATCCGAATTGATCTGAGAAACCAGATTATGCCCAGTATTTCTACTTTTGGATCTGTGGCTGTAATCGGTATGGATACTATCAGGGTGCAGCTGCAGAATAACGATGACTGGAACGGAGACTATCGCCGGATTTCCGGAAACCTTCAGTCTTCGCTATTCGGAAGGAGCAAAGCTGCGGCCTTACTTGCTGCATCTGAATTGCAGGGATTATTCCTGGGTGAAAATGATGTAGAACTGTTCTTTGACCGGTCTTCGTTTACTCTTCAGCTTGAGGACAGAAAGCTGCAAGGTGGATACAGTTCTTATGCTTTCGATGACCATATACTGATTGAGCTTCAGGCTACGAGTAATTTCGGAATTTTACAGGATCGCCTGCTTTACTCAGTTGAAATCGAAACCCAGACCAGTAACGACAGGGTCATCAGGAGGCTGATAATGCAGCCAGCCAGGATTTTCAGTCATGGTGTACAGATTATAGGGACAGAAGGATTGAGGCTGGAGCAGATTATCGAGCGGATCGAATAAGCAGACCAGATGTCAGTATATACGGAATCCGTCATAGCCGGCGGACCGTATTTCAAGATATATCCTTTCCGGATCGGTACTGCCGAAACTGTCACGCAGGATCTGGTGATATCCGGAAGACAGAGGCACTATCACGGAATAATACAGGCGGTCACTTCGCTGCTGTTCATCAATAAGAACCGGAAATCCTTTCTCTTCCATTTCTCTGGCCATGTGTTCGGCGTTTTCCTTGAGTCCGAAGGAACCGATCTGAATACCTGATGGACCATCTGCAATATCAGCAGTTTCTGTTTCTACTACCATATCTTCTGAGGGAGCTTCGGGAATCTGCGGGACAGATGAGAAGAGAAATATTTCCGGCGATGGCATGTTAACTATCCGTTGACCGCTTCCACTTCCATCACGCAGGAAATTACGGGATAAACTCGTAACGGGGTGATCAGGAAATCTACTCTGCAGGATCCGATAGTATTCACCGGGATCCTTTCGGCGTTCCTGATCGAGGGTCAGTTCATAGCGTATAAGTACATACAGCAGTTCAGGTACGAGGATCTGTTCAGGCTGCATCCGATAGGGCTCAAAAATACTGACGGCGGACAGCTCATTGCCATCGGCAATCCTGGATAATCCCAGAATGGTAATGGCTTGCTGCCGTACAGCCGGAGTATCTACATTGCGGATAATCTCCTGAAGTATGGAGCTGCTCAGGTTGCTGTTGCCTATTAACAGGGCGGCATGAGCTGCTAACAGTCTTGAATCAGTATCTGCCTTACGCAGGAAAGATACTGCAGTCTCAAGATCGCCTGACATGTATAATCTTAATCCTGTGTTTCTGAAAATACTGTCACGGGTTTCACCGGCTGATAGATTTTCTGCATAAGCTCTGATCGATTCGAGGTGCTCGCTTATATGCTGAGTCGAGGCAATCAAATCAAGAACTTCGTGCGGATCTGCTGAAATCAAGTCATCTGCAGGCAGTGACAGGTTCAGACAGAGAAACGACAGTAATAACAGGAGGAAAGAGCGCTTATGCATTTGAGTGCGATTTATCGTCCTGAATATGTTCGGAATCCGAAGATTTCTTTTTTTCTTTTTTACTCTCGGTTCTGTTACCTATAAAAGGGATTCGAGAAGTGCTGTTTCCGGTTTTTATCCTGGCCATTTTTTTCTTGCCAAGTGCAAACGGCAACATTAATACTACACCAATCAGGAATGATGCAAACATACTGAAAAAAATCGGTATATCCTCAAAGGTATGAAATACGACCGATATATCGGATCTGTTTTCCAGATTGAATCCAATGAAGAACATAATCAGTACGAGAACTAGAATGAAACTTATCAATCTCCAGGGCATCTGCTCCTCCTTCTATTGCAACAGACGAAAGTATTAACGACGTGAATTGAGTCCCTGCCAGAACTTGTATGCGCAATATACTCCTGTTCCCAGAAGTCCAATACCGCTTAGTGACAGCAAGGTAGATGCCAGTCCTCCGATCAGTGGCAGACTGCTGGCTATAGTAGCCGCTCCGACTGCAATTCCGATCAAACCTGCATTCCTGTCCTCTGGAGAACTGGCTGCAATACTCGCTCCTCCGACAGTAAAAATTCCTCCGATAATCAGAGCGGGAACAAAGCCCGTTACTGAGTTCAGAGCAAGGAGTGTTATGCCGCCGGCAATTCCTCCAACTGCCTTTCCTGCAGTTTTCACCATTTTGTCTCTTGGTACTATGTTACTCACACCATCTCCTTATAAAACTTAAGCCTTCTGAATCAGTGTAGCGTGAAACCGGCAGTTCTACCAGCCATAGTCAATGCCGGAAGC
The DNA here is from genome assembly GCF_054657935.1 of Spirochaeta dissipatitropha. NCBI lineage: Bacteria > Pseudomonadati > Spirochaetota > Spirochaetia > Spirochaetales > Spirochaetaceae > Spirochaeta > Spirochaeta dissipatitropha. The sequence goes on from NZ_BAAHXT010000011.1 coordinate 17,003, forward strand.
TTCTTTGTCCGGTAAAGACCATTGCTGCACCGTATTCATTCACGGCTTCAATAACCTCGTAGTCGCGGAGACTGCCTCCAGGTTGCACGATTGCACTAACTCCCTGAGAAAGACCTACTTCGGCACCGTCCCTGAAAGGAAAAAAGGCATCGGATACCATGATACTGCCCTCAAGACCGCCCTTCTCTTTTTCGACCTGTTGATTTATCCCGGCCGCCTCGGTTTCTGTCAGTTCGAAAATGCTCTTCCGGTACTGTTCATGGGCATAGCGGTCAGCAAGTTTCTTGTATGCTTTGTCCCTTGCAATTTCTGCTACACCAACCCGGTCCTGCTCTCCTGTTCCTATACCGACAGTAGCTCCATTTTTAACATATATAACTGAATTGCTGGTTACTCCTGTTTCTATGAGCCATCCGAACAACATATCTTTCAGCTCCTGCTGAGTTGGCTGGCGCTGCACTTTATACTCTTTATTCTTGTATGTAGTTTCAGCTGGCAGAAAATCAGTAATGTCCTTTATGGCGGATTCAAAACTTGTCTGTACAATCATGCCACCATCAATGAGAGAACGCAGCTCTATTGTCGGCTGGGTTATAAGTCTTTCAAGACGCTCCATTTCGCGAATTCTCAGTACTCTGAGGTTTTTCCTTCTGGAAAGGATGTCAAGTACGCCATCATCAAATTCCGGAGCGGCGACAACTTCAACATAACCGTCCATAATTGCTTCTGCTGTTGTTTTATCCAGTGGACGGTTAAGGGCTACGGCCCCTCCGAATGCAGCAGTCCGGTCTGCGAGAAGGGCTTTGATGAAGGCTTCTTCAAGGCTGCTGCCAATGGCTGCTCCACTGGGATTGTTGTGTTTGACGATGACACAGGCAGGGTCGGATGAGAGATACTTGAGAATTTGAAGCGCACTATCCACATCGGTAATATTTATCTTGCTTGGGTGTTTGCCGGACTGGAGAAGTTCAGGATTGCTGGAAAGCTGTAGACCAGGCTGGATTGTTTCCAGTTCACCAAGTTTAATGTTCCCATTGATCAGCTTGTACATTGATGCCGGTTGATCAGGGTTTTCGCCATAGCGCAGCCCAAGGTTTTCCTCGCCAATAGTGAAAGATACCTTCTGATATTCCAGTGCGGTTCTCTTACCGTTATCATCAATAAAAGCAATTTCCATTCTGGATGGGAACGGATCTGCGGCAAACTGTTTGTACATGTCCTTGAGCATACTGTTATTCTCCTTTCGGATAGCTATATAGATTATCACCCGGTTTGGTCTGTTTCAGATAATGAGCGATTGCTATGTCATATTCGGCTATATGACTGAAGGCTTCTACAGCCATTCTGTAACGAAAATTCAGACTGACCTGGCCAGTGTATTCTTTCAGTTCATTGATCAGTTCAGGATAAAATGTCGGTGAACAGAGGGTTGTGACTCTCAGGAAATTCTTGGCAGAGGCTCGAATCATGGTTGGTCCGCCAATATCTATATTAGCCCGTGCATCTTCCAGGCTTGCTTCTTTTGAAGCAATGGTCTCTTTGAATGGGTACAGATTAACTACTGTGAGATCGAATATCTCGGCTCCGGTTCGTTCAATATCGCTTTTGTGGTGTTCATTATAGGTTTCAGAGAGAAGCCCGAGATATATCTTGAAATCCAGAGTTTTTACCAGTCCACCCTGCATTTCCGGTTGCCCGGTATAATCCGAAATGGATATGAGTGTACATTCTGACTGCAGGTTTTTTTCTTTAATGATGGATTCGATGGCTGCATAGCTACCACCGGTGGAATAAATCCTGATTCCCGGACATGCAGAGGCCAGGCCGCTGACAAGTTCAGGCAAGCCGTTCTTATCGCTGACGCTTATCAGTACAGATCGAATGCTTGTATGCCTGTCGATTAATTCTACGCGGTTCATGATTTTTTCTCCTCATTTATTCGTGCAAATGCATTATGTGTATGTATACTTTCCTCATTCTCGACTTCGACTGCAAAACTCTCGAAGACCTCAGTATTCCGTGCTGCAAGTACGAGATCCCGGGCAACATCCTCAACGAATTTTGCCTGATCATAACCCTTCTCGGTTACATACTTCTCGTCAGATCTTTTCAACAGGGGGTGCAACTGTACCGACGAACAGGCTTCAAAAGTGCTGATCAGTTTTTTGAGCTGTAGATTATTAATGAGATTCTCACGTAGGTATCCGGATATTCTGACCATTCCTCTCTGATTATGTGCGCCTCTGGCGCTTATTTCTCTGGAACAGGGGCATACCGTTGCTATAGGTATATCAAGCTGAATAAACATGCTTGAAAAACTACTGTTTCCGGACAACTCTTTCTTACTTCTGAGAAGGACCTCAGCGGCCTGTAGAGCTATCTTACCGGTTACTGGAGCTGCTATCTCTCTGAAGAGAGAAAACTGCATTTCTGCAGAGGCTGAGTCGGTCTGCAGTGCTTCCATTATCATGTCCGGGAAATTCATCCATGTCTGCATGCTCAGAGATGTATGCTGCGCATGGAGGAGTTCAACGAATCTACTCATGTGAGTACCACGCTGGTCTGCAGGCAGTGATGCTGTGAACTTGAACACGCCCTCAGAATGCATCTGCTGATCTTCCATCCAGACGAGAGGATAGCGCAGCTGGCTTATACCTACTTGCTGAATTACAATTCCGCGACTGTCAGTTTCGCTCTGAATATCGGGGGTGTTCATGAAATCCTGTGAACTATCTGACATGTACAGGATCCTGGCTCATGGATGCTGCGATCGCTGATCGAAGAGTGTTCTCAAGCAGCATTGTGATAGTCATAGGTCCCACACCACCAGGTACCGGAGTAATCCAGGATGCTGTTTTACTCAGTTCCTCAAAATCGACGTCTCCGGACAGCCGGAAGCCTTTTTTTCTGCTTTCGTCTGGAATCCTGTTCACCCCTACATCAATGATAACAGCACCTGGCTTTACCATATCCGGGCTGATCAGGCCGGGAGTACCAGCTGCAGCAATCAGTATATCGGCCTTACTGGTATGCTCTGCAAGATTCCTGGTGCCGGTATGACAGACTGTAACTGTTGCATTGCAATCCCTTTGAAGAAGCATATTGGCCAGAGGTTTGCCTACAATGTTGGATCTTCCGACAATAACAGCGCGACTGCCTGCAACTGGACATTCAATTTTTTCGAGAAGCCGGATTATTCCATGCGGTGTGCAAGGAAGAAAACGAGGTGTACCCATAAGCAGCAGCCCGAGATTTTCAGGGTGAAATGCATCAACATCCTTGAATGGATGGATCGAATGAATTACTGCCTGCGAATCGATGTGTTTCGGCAGGGGAAGCTGGACAAGTATGCCGTGTATATCTTTACGCTGGTTCATTTCATGAATAACAGCAAGCAGTTCTTTCTGAGAGCAGGATTCCGGCAAACGGACATCTTCCGATCGCATGCCGGCTGCTTCGAGTGCTTTTTCTTTTGCACTTACATATGAAATGCTGGCAGGGTCACTCCCGACAAGGATGACCGCCAGACCAGGCCGTTTATTTTCCGGAAGTTGAGCAGTTCGTTCAGTAATTTCCAGACGGATCGCCGCAGCGATACCTTTTCCATCAATTATATGTGCTGCCATGAAACCTCACTTTCATTCACTTGTTAGTATCATGAATTGTTTGTAGCATAAACAAGGTCTCATGGACAACTCGCATGAGCTTGATTGCATACAAATCACAGAAATGCTACTATTTTTTTCAAGGATTTTACAGAGGAGCATCATGAATCGTCACAGAGTATTCTTTTATTCACAATGTCTTGTTATATTTTTCGCCTTGACTGCAGTCTCATTCGGACAGGAAATCAGTCAGGCTGATCTGTTCGATCAGGATTTAGGGGATCAGCAGTTCAGCATCCGCCTCGGGCTTTTCAAACCACTCTTCTTCTATGGACCGGAAGGTATGAGTGACAGCAATATGAAATTCGGTGGAAGCGGAGCCTTACGGTGGAATGCATATGTCAATAACAGCTTTTCTACCGGCGTTGGTCTGAGCGGTTCTATCGCCAACAACGTGAACAATGAGCCTTTGTATCAGGTGAATATAACATCTGCAAACAGCTTTTATTTTCTGAGAGCATACCCATTCTTCTTCCCTCTTCTGCTTGACGGCGGAATACAGTTTACACGTTTTCAGGATATTCTCTACGCGGGCCCTATGCTGAAACCCGGAATTTCTGCTCTGTATGCCACTGATAGCGGCTGGGCTTTTGGTCTGACTGCTAACTACTGGATTGTGCCAGAGATATATCTCGGTGAAAATGGACCGCCAGCAGAACATTCACGTACAGCAAACCAGATAGAGCTCAGTCTGACAGCGCTGTATCATTTTTAGAATCTCGGTTTTTAGCCAATTGCAAGGATGTAGTATGATTAAAAAAACAGGCAAATATTTATTACTTATTATGATTATTTTCCTATCTGGATTGTTTGCTGCCTGCAATCAGGGTCCAGCAGGAATTTTCGCCACGATTGAAGAAACCCAGAAAGTAGACCAGAATCGTGGTATGCCGGGACAGGCAACTATTTTCAATGTTGCTGTGCATGATCAAAATCACCTGATAGCTGTCACCGGCCGTCAGCTGCTTCACAGAAAGGCAGAAACAAATGCTCAATGGGTTCAGATTCCATTCCCGGCTGAGTATTCCTACGTACTGGATGCGGAAGTTTTTACAGTAGAGGGTCAGAGCTATGCCGCTTTTCTCTTCAGTAGTGATTCCGGGCGTGGTCTGTATATTGTAGAAATTGAAGAAGTAGAAAAGCATAAGAGTGGCGATCTGGATCTTGGCAGCGCCGTTGCTGCAGATATTACGCATGAAATTTCCGGACTTTTTAGTGGAGATGGCGCTCTTTATGTTTCCGTAAGAACCAGTGTTCAGGATAACACCTATGGTTTGTACAGGCTTATTAAAGATGGAGATGACTGGGACAGCACCGCTGTTGAGTTGAATAATGAATTCGGAAATCTTGCTGAGATTGCTGCAATTAGCTCTTCGTTTGTGCTCAGCCGAGAAACCCTCTATGAAATTGACGACAGCGGATTGAATCTCACAGTGTCCCCTCTTGATCCGGACAAGACCGTACCAAAGGACGACGAGGTAATTATTCAGTACATGGATATGGCCGTACTTGGAGATACGCTGTATGTTGTGTCAAACCGGGAGCTGTACCATGCAGAAACTACAGCTTCTTCTGAGGGAGAAAAAGTTGAGCTTACTAATGTCGATACACATAAGAACATACTGTCGATAGCCGCAATCCTCTATGAAGACCAGGAAATTGTATTTCTCGGGACACAGGGAAGTGGATTTGTGATGTTTGAGGACGGTGCTATTATTTCTCCCAGAAGCAGCAGCACTATCCACCATATTAATTTCGGCGGGACCGCGCTTTCAAGAATTCCGGTACAGACCATGAAAATGTTTCAGGGCAGCTCTTCTTCGGCCCCAGGTTATATTTATGCCGGAACAGCAGGAAATGGACTGTGGGAAGGTTTGATCCGTGGGGATACGGATGATATTACTGTTACATGGGGTAAGGAATAAATAGTTTCTTCTATAGAAAAGCACTGCTTTTATACAAGCAGTGCTTTTTTTATACTCACTTTTGGTGCTGAATTAATCCTTGTCGATTATCTGGTGTAGAATTTCCTGCAGCTCAGGATCATCCGGATAGTGCTTGCTTACCTCAGTCTTGCTGAGTCCGACAAGCTCATGACTCATATAGTGAAGCCATGAATCCTTGCTGTCGTCTGGAATCTCATGTTTCACGCAATAATAGTCGGGATGAATCGGGAGATCCATGTTGGACTGTTCACGCATTTTGTAGTCGTGTACAGCTACCTTGATATCTTCTCTTGGTATTCCATGCTCCATTATGATTTCAACTAGATGATTCACTGTTCTTCCGCTGTCAAAGATATCATCGATCAGCAATACCTTGTCACCGGTCCTGAGATGCTCAGGACTGTAGGTCCATCCATCTACCATTACTCTTGTGCGGGTATAAATATCACTGTAGGATCTGGCAACCACAGCTGCAAAAAATACCGGACGCTCGGCCTTTCGAACCATTTTGAAGTATTCGGATATAACATTTCCAAGATATGCTCCTCCCCGAAGACTGACGTAGATCACATCCGGAACAAAACCATCCTTATGGATTTTATGTGCCAGCTTCAGTGCATTATCACGGATAACATCATATGGAATAAAGTCTTTACTCATGTACCTTCCTTGTCCTGTCCCGCCGATTGTTATCGGCGGGTAATACCAATCTTCAACTCTACCTGTTCCCGTACAAAATGAATATCGAATTCCCGAGTATCCCTGTCGCCGGCAATGCGGTAGAAGTCATGGATTGTTTGAATTTCACTGTCATTGATTCTGGTAATAATATCACCAGATCTCAGGCCGGCAATAGATGCCGGAGACCGTTGTTCTACATTAGCTATGACCACTCCGTCAACCCCGCTTCCTGGTTCTAGGTCTTTGCGGACTTCATCAGTGAGAGGAAATACGGTGAATCCCGGCCATAACAGGCGGTATTGTTCGGAAATTGTAGATTCATCCTGTCTTGCTTCGACATGAACATCTATAGTCATGGCTTGTTTATTTCGGATTATATCAAAAACAGCAGTCTCCCCTGCTGTAAGATTCCCAACAAGCAGCACCAGGTCATCTCTGTTACGGACCCGTCGGCCATTTATGGCTGTGACAAAGTCACCGGGATTCAATCCGGATGCATACGCTGGTCCGTTAGTGAATATATGGTGAATAAGTGCACCCTGACCTGTTCTGACACCAAGTTCTTCCGCCAGGTTCCGGCTGACATCACCAATGCTCACTCCTATCCATCCATACTGTACGGATCCGGTTTCAATCAACTGATCTATACTGTTAAGTACATTGTTGATTGGAATAGAAAAACCGAGGCCCACACTGCCGCCGGTACTCGAGGTAATCCATGTATTTATACCTATTACCTCACCAGACATGTTAATGAGAGGACCGCCGGAGTTGCCGCGGTTTATTGCTGCATCCGTCTGTATAAAGTCGCTTATATTGCCGTCAGGACCCCCTGTCCGGCCAAGTGCACTGACAATACCAGCGGTAACTGTAGACTGAAACCCAAAGGGACTACCCATGGCAAGTACCCAGTCACCAACATAAAGGTCGTCGGAGTTACCGAGGGCAGCGATTGCTATGTCGCGTTCATCTGTTTCAAATGAGAGCAGTGCAAAATCCTTGCGTTCGTCACTGCCAACCAGAACCGCCTGATACACTCTGCCATCATCCAGAGTGACATGACTGTGTTCTGAATTACCTGCAACATGATGATTGGTGATTACATAATATGTATCGTTTGAGCGTCTGACAATAACACCAGAGCCGAGACGCTCATTTCTGAATTCGCGCTCCTGGTTATTACCATCGCCTTCTGGACGCTGTTGGGGACCGAAAAACCAGTCAAACCAGGGGGATGGTCCAGCCTGAGGAACCGTTTGCCTGGTTACTTCTACTGCTTCAACTTTAACTACAGTCGGTAGTAAGGCCGCTGATATTTCCCTGAAAGAATGTTGTGTGCCTGATATGTCGAAATCGAATTTCTGCCCGAGTTCAACTGCATCTGCCTGATTTCCCGGCTGTACATGAGTTGAACAGGAGAACACCAAAGCACTTAGAATAAATCCCAGAATGAGTCCTGAAAGTAGAATATTTGCCGTAAAATAGCCTCGAGAATGTAGAATTTTTTTCATAATCTCACCTCCTGTGTTCTTGATATGCCTGGTAGATTAAGATCTTGCTGTCAGTATCTCCGGTTTGTCATCCCATATGAGAACGGTATGTTCAAAATGGGCAGCAGGACTGCGATCGACGCTGACTACTGTCCACTCATCCTCAAGAACTTCTACATCATCGCTGCCGAGGGTTATCATTGGTTCGACTGCGAGAATCATGCCGTTCTTGAGTCTTGGATTCGGTCCAGGGCCAATATAATTAGGCACTTGTGGATCTTCGTGAATATCTATTCCTACGCCATGTCCACAGTACTCATGCACCACTCCGTAATTATACTGAGTGACATATGAGTATATTGCCCGGCTGACATCCTTGATACGATTCCCAGCACACATCTTCTCTATACCAAGATACAAACTTTTTTCCGTAACAGCCAATAGCTGTTCTATTTCTGTAGACACTTTTCCTACAGGAATTGTTACAGCTGAATCACTGTAATATCCTTCGAGTTTGATTCCGCAGTCTATAGATACAATATCACCTTCTTTCAGCCTTCGCGGGCCGGGAATACCATGTATAACTTCCTCATTGACTGATATACACAGAGCCGCGGGAAAACCCATGTAGCCAAGAAATGCCGGTACACCTCCGAGTTCAGTGATCTTTTTTCTGGCAATCAGGTCCAGTTCAGCCGTAGTAACACCTGGACTGACAGCCGATGATACGGTGTTGATTGTTTCGGCAAGTGCCTGGCAGGAAAGTCGTATTTTTGCGATCTGTTTCTGGTTTTTGATTTTGATCATAATCTGTCCTCTAGCTGTTGTGTAATTGGATGAAACTGTTTGTATCGTTCGGATAGTTCAATATATTCACGGGCAAGAAATTCCTGTCCCCGCAGAATGGCCACAGCTGCATGATATGCCCAGGCTGTAGGCAGGAGCATATGTGTGTCGGTTTCATTCACTGCCGAGGACACTCGTTTAATGGCCGTGTCCAGGTAATAGGCTGCTTCAGAATAATTTCCGTTATGTATGTGCATGATTGCCGCATTCAGGATATCTACAGGTGATGCGATAAAAATTTCGAGGTCGGACGGAACCAGAAAATTCCTGTTAAATATATTTTTGTACATCACGAAAATGTTCCCGGTATCTGTATCAGTTGTACGTCGAATGACTGCACGCATTGCTGCTTCATCTCGGAACATCAAAGCCGTAAAGAAGGCAAGCCTCTGTAAGGCAGGATTAGCAGGATCGTTTTCGAATCTTAGCCAGATATCCGAAAAATACTGTCTTGCATTATTTGCTGCTTTTTCATGGATGAGTTGAAATAAATCATCCACTGGCAGCTGATAATAATGCTGTTCCAGACGCTGCTTGTAGAGAGCCAGATCCGGGTCAAATGGTCCCGGATCAAGATCTGCGTGAACCTGGGTATACCAACGGAGGAACTGCAGCCGAATCGAATCATCATCACCAAACAGCTCAATCATATCCAGAGCAGTATCTGCAGAACTGAAGAAATCTCCCTGCATATAATGTGCGTAAAGCTTGTTGTTATAGAACCATGGAGAGTCTCTGTTATCCTGAATAAACTCAGCATACAAAGCGGCAGCGGAATCAAAGCGTCCTTTTCTCAGGGCAATCTCGGCACTTGCCTTGTGCAGATCAAGACTATAGTAGTCCTCTGGACTGGGAGGGTTGCTCTCAAGAAGCGATTCAGCGAGCGAAAGAAAGCCAAGTTCTGTTCCTAGTAATATTATAAGTGCGGCATTGTGCGTGTGGATATCCGGATAATCGAGATATGTCTGGTAAGCCAGATGCTGATTTCCATCGGCCAGGGCCATTAGCAAGGCATTGAGTGCATACCGGCTGTCATTAGTTGCTTCCGCCGCTGAAATGAAGTCATCATATTCAGGATCATCCAGTAAACGGGAGAGCATAAGCAGAAAGTTACCGAACTCGGAGCCATCGCTGCTCTGAACACCTCCTCCGCGTAGTACAGCCTCAAGCACCAGCCCCTGAAAGCCTTCATGTTTAAGGTTTTCAAATGCCCATTGCATTGCTGTTGTGTATTCTCTGTTTCTAAGGGCTGCATCTACCACAAAGGCCCAGAATCTTTGATCCTGTTGTGCTGTTCCGGAGACAGCGGCATAGGCAGTTTCAAAATGGATCCCGGGTGCATCGAAATTCTGCGCATACCGGAAGGATCGCTTCAATAACTGAATGAACTGAAATTCGCTGCGGGCCGATGAAATTGCAGATCGGATATAACTCTCAGCCCTTAACCTGTCGCCGCGACCGAGATACTCATCGATAGATTTCAGGCTGCTAGAGAAATCAGATATTCTATTTTGTCTGACAATGTATACAGCAGTTGAGACTATCGAGCCCAGTATCAGGATTGATATCAGGGCGATTACGAGTACTCTATACCGTCCTCTCATTGAAGAGGTGTCTCCTCTGCTTTGAGTTGAATTTTGTGGTACACGGCATCAAGTACTCCATTTATGAAGCGATAGGATTCTTCGGTACCGTATTCTTTTGCTATGTGAATGGCTTCGTCTATAGTGACTTTTGCTGGAATGCCTGTCTGAAACATAAGCGCATATACACTCATGCGGAGGATTGCAAGGTCGACCTTACGCAATCGGCAGATATTCCAGTGGTCAAGATGTGCCTCAATCATTGAATCAATACTTTCTCTGGATGATACAGCCCCTTCAAAAAGAAGCCTTGCGAAAACCACCCATTCGGGTGTTTCTTCACCTTCGCTATATGCCCAGTCAAATTCGAGATCTTCTTGTTGTGCACCGCATTCCAGGGCATATAGTGCCTGGAATGCAGCGATTCTACCTTTTCTACGGGAAGCCATTACTTACCTTACCATGAAAGATTATCAGAGAATACCGTTATTTCAGCTTCATCACGTAATTCCCCGATTAATTCTTCAAGTGCGCGTTCAAGCAGTGCCTGTTGTTTTTCCTGAAGAATATATTGAATAATATTGCTGCGTACGGTCATGCTTTGACCTGGGTAAATAGGATCATCCAGACCAAGAAGACGTGGACTCCGTACATCGGTAACCTTGACAATATGATAACCGAGATTAGATTGAATCACCCTGCTTATCTGGTTTTCAGCCATGGCAAAGACTGAATCTATAAAACTCTGCCCTAGAAGTGATACCGCTTGTTGATCACCACGCTGTATGTACCCGAAATCACCTGCATGAATATTGCTGGCATCCATTGCGTAGTTTACTGCTTGCTGGAAGCTGCGCTCACCACTACGGATCTGCCGGGATAATGCTTCAGCCTGACTGCTGATTTCCTGACGTTCTGTGTCCGACTTTCCGCGAGCATCATAGAAAATATGTGTGAATCCTCGCATTGAAGGATTGATAAAGCTGGTTTCATTTTCTTCGTATACTTTTCTTATTTCTGCTTCATCAGGTTCAGAAAGTTCAGAAAAAATATGCTGTTTGCTTTCGGCAAGGAATTTCTGCTGCAGTAGTGTATCTCGAATTTCCGCCTCAAATTCTTCATAACTTAATCCGGTTTGCTGAAGGATCAATTCCCTGAACTGGGCATCACTGATCTGTACCCCGATTTGTGCTCTCTGCTGAGCAATAGTTGATGATAACTCTGCATTGGTAACCTGAATCCCTGCACGGCGTGCTCCCTGTTTTAACAGAAGATCGTTAATTTTTGCATCAAGAACTTCACGGCGCTGTTCTGTGGAAAGTGATTGTCGGAGCTGCTGCTCGAACAGGTTCACGTCCTGACGCAATTGCCGTTGGGTAATGACTGCAGTTTCGGTCAGACGTACAGTAGCAACTGGAGTGTCCATAACCTGAGCAGTAAGACCGCTTATGCCACTGAGAAAAAATATCAGAGTTATTGTCCTGATCAAAATATTATTCATCTTCATGTGAAAAGCCCCTTTAGTATTGAATTAATTCTGGTGAGTTCACCAGTTTCTCCTGTAATTTCTTGGTGCCGGAAAGTTTAGGATCAAGCTTGAATGCCCTTTGAAGCATTATACGGGCCTTGTTTCTATCTTCACGATCACAATAGATTTCTGCTGCTTTTTTCAGGTAGAACGCAGTATCCCGGCTGTTAAGATCTGCATCAATGAGTTGTTCAAGACACTGCAGGTATGCGTTATCTGAAACATTTCCGGGCATCTTCAAGCTTACTATTCTTCGCATACGTTCAGATACTTCTATAAAAAAATGTCGGAAATATGCCTTGTGCTTTTCATAACATACGGTTGTGTATAAAAGCTGGAATGCACGATAGATGTCACCTCTGTTCTCGAGTGCCTCCGCCAATAGAAAAGCACAGTCCATAAAATCTTCACGATCGAGCCAGTCAGAAATATCAAATTCCGGATTCTTGATATTTCTGTCATATACCTGCAGTGCTTCTTCTACAAAGCCATTCAACAGATCATAGAAAATGAGTTTACTGCAGGCTGCGGGATTCTCAGGTTCAGATTGCAGGAATTCCCGATAATTAAAAGAATATTTCTTGCGTGAAAATGAATGAGTCTTGTCGTAATCATTACGACGCTCAGGATGTATGAGTGTCTCATAAGCCTGAAGCAAAAGATGCATCCTTTCGATACCATTAAATTCATCCTGCTGTACATCAGGGTGAATTTCTTTTGCAAGCTTTCGAAAACTCTTCTTAATGTCGTCGGAGGAACAGCCAGTATCGACCTGCAACACCTCATAATAGTTTTGCGCTTTCATCTTATACACCAAAACATATACTCGCTCCGACGTTACACTTTTTTGATGCTATGGTCGCACAATCTGAAGATGAGTACCGATAACTTTAGCTTCTTCCTGTGTCTGGAGCTGATCGCTGTATTGAACGAACATACCTTCTTTTTCAAGAATGTGCATAAGGCGTTTCATGGTTTTTGCACTGCCGAAACCTTTTTTACTGATATACGCAAAACAGCGTTTCCCACCGATCAGACCAGCCTGTGCAAGAAATTCCCGGGCCTTAGAGCTGACCTTCCCGGCCAGAAGAGATGAAAACTGGTGACCGATACAAATGTACTGGTAGGCACTCAGTTTTGACTGGGAATCATTCATGCCGTCAATAAGGTCGCAACTGTGACCTTTGGCTTCAATGCCTCGAGCGAGGCCCTTTGCAACAGAGAGCGCTAAATCCCGGTTGGACTCATAAAAATAAACAACTGCAGTTCGCATATAAACCTCATTTTCTGTAGTAGCACAGAAGAGATCAGTCGATCTCTTCTATGTCAGATGGTGTATTCCACCATTCTACTACTCCGTTTTCGCTTTCGAGTCGGCGGGCTGCACCTTCAACATCTCCAACAGATGAAGATCGGTTCACGAGAGCAAAGGCTACAGAAGAAATAAGAAATACCGCTCCAAGAACTGATGTTGCCCTTGTAAGAATATTTCCTTTTCTGTTCCCGATCTGCTGTGATCCACCGCCGCCAAAAATTCCACCAAGACCATCGCCGCTTTCGTCCTGTACAAGCACCAGCAGTGCGAGCAGAACAGCAGAAATAATAAATACCACCAACAATAAAATACTAAGTAATCCCACGTGAGTTACCCCTTGTTAAAATTTACGATCGGAGAAAAGTCCTCAACAGTGAGGCTGGCTCCGCCGACCAGAGCACCGTCTATATGCTCCATTGCCATCAGGTCTTTTACATTTCCGGGTTTTACCGATCCACCGTACTGAATAATCATGGATTCTGCTGCTTTTTCTGAATATAACTCAGACAGGTATTCACGAATGCCGGCATGAATCTCATTTGCATCTTCAGGTGTAGCGGTTTTTCCGGTACCTATCGCCCATACTGGTTCATAGGCAATAGTTATATTTGTAAGTTCAGCTTCTGTGATATCCTTCAGACCCTGGAGAAGTTGTTCTTTTACCACTTCCATTGCCTTTCCAGCCTCACGTTCTTCGAGAGTCTCACCCACACAGAGTATAACCTCAAGTTTCTCTGCCAGGACGAGTCTAACCTTTGTGTTTATCAGTGAATCTGTCTCACCATAAATCGAACGCCGTTCTGAATGTCCAAGTATCACCGCATCTACGCCTGCATCCTTGAGCATGGAAGCTGATACTTCACCAGTATGAGCTCCTTTTTCTGCTGCAGCGCAGTTCTGTGCTCCAATCAGGACATTACTTCCTTTAACAGCCTCTACAACCGCAGGAATTGCTACGAAAGAAGGGGCGACAAGAACGCGGTTCTGTGTTCCCTTAACTGCAGCAGCGATTTGTGCAGCGAAATCAGCTGCCTCCGATGGGGTTTTATGCAGTTTCCAGTTACCTGCAAGGAAATAGTTTCTCATTGTATTGCTCCTTAATGTCAGACAGCGCCATACCGGCGCTGTTAACTTTTAAATTATGCTTCCAGTATTGCAATGCCGGGTAGGCTTTTACCTTCCAGAAATTCCAGTGAAGCACCGCCGCCGGTTGAAACATGGCTCATCTTGTCAGCGAGATCAAATTTATTTGCAGCAGCAACCGAATCACCGCCACCAACCACAGTTGTGCCTTTGCTCTCGGCAATCATTTCCGCAACGGATCTTGTTCCTTTTTCGAAATTAGCGAACTCAAAGACACCCATGGGGCCATTCCAGATTATGGATCTTGCTTCTGCAATCACGGGGCGAATTTTTTCAAGTGTCTTTGGCCCTACATCCATTCCGATTTTACCTTCAGGGATGTCAATACTGTCAACTGTTTCCGGATCGGCAGATTCGCTGAACTCAGATGCAACTATATGATCGACTGGAAGCAGTATTTCTACACCAGCAGCCTTTGCCTTTTCAATCAGTTCGGCCGCTGTCTGTATGTAATCCTCTTCAAGCAATGACTTGCCGATTTCATAACCCTGCGCCTTGAGAAATGTATAAGTCATGCCTCCCCCGATAATCAGGGTTGAACAATTCGGAAGCAGGCTTTCAAGTACACCAATTTTTGATGATACTTTTGCTCCTCCAATAACGGCTACCATTGGTTTGGGGGGATTACCTAAAAGTGGAGCAAAGGCTTCGACTTCCTTCTGGATCAGGAAACCTGCGCTGCCAGGTAGAATACGAGCGATGCCTTCAGTTGATGCATGTGCACGGTGTGCAGTTCCGAATGCATCATTGACATATACATCACCTAATTTAGCCAGTTTAGCGGCAAAATCAGGATCATTCTTGGTTTCCTCAGCATAAAAACGAACATTTTCAAGAAGAAGAACTTTACCTGGTGCGAGAGCAGCCGCCATTCCTTCTACTTCTGTACCGATACAATCAGGGGCCATTGCCACACTGTCACCAAGAAGCTTACTGAGTCTTTCTGCTACTGGTGCAAGACTGAATTCCGGAGAAGGTCCGTCTTTCGGACGTCCGAGATGACTCATGAGAATCAAGGATGCACCTTGTTCAATAATGTACTTGATCGTCGGTAGTGCTGCCTGGATTCTGGTGTCATCAGTAATGAGGCCGTCTTTGAGCGGTACATTAAAGTCTGCACGCATCAGGACTTTTTTTCCTTTCAAATCGATATCTTTCAGTGTTCGTAATGCCATAATTCCTCCAAATTTCATGATCTGAATAAACAGGTGTATAGTTGCTATTACCTGTGACTATAAGGATATACCGGGATGCTGTCAATCGAGTGAGCGTATTCGACGGTAGAGAGGCGAAAAATCTGTGAGTACGGGATTCTGCTCACCTGTGCCTGCTGGTTGAATAATGGCATAGTCACCGGGGTTCACCCTATCGAAAAAACCGCCCTGGGTTATTCTACCGGAAGAGAGTCTGTCATCAAGCTCCTCTACAACGAATACAGCCAGCAGCTCCTTGTCAGGCAGTAATAGGCCCGGGCTGTCATTTCTTGCTACCGGTGTCTGGGCGGGATGAATAGGTATTTCGTCACCCACAGAGATTCCGTCCAGGGTGCCTCGATCAATTACAGCATTTCTGAAACGTCTTTCTACTATACGTGCTATTACAGGCATAGAATCTCTCAGTATCTCCTGGATTACAGATAACGCCCGGCTGAAGGAATGGGCCCCTTCCCGTAGAATCCAGGATTCCGAAATACGTGAACCGGTGCGGCTGACAGCGATTGTAAAACCGAGCCGGACTGTACTTCCGTCCAGAAGAGGTTCCAGCACAATATAATATTCCGAGGATCCGGATCTGGCCATCTGCAGTGCTTCCTGATGAGATGTAACGGCTACAGGCGGACTGGAAAAATTTACTGAGTGGATATTGTTCAGATTGTCAATAATTATATAAGGTAGAAATAAATCTGCATTGTAGAGGCCGGTACTCCCCGGCAGGACGAAGAGTTGAACTCCTACAGATGCCCGTTCAAGATCAAACTGATTGATGGACCATCGCTCAGCTACCGAACCGGCAATCATATTACTGTACATTTCTATGGAATCAGCAACATCGCGGGAATTATTACCCTGCTCTCTGAGAAGCCGCAGTTCCTCCAGATACCGAGCGTAATTTCCATCTGCCTCAAAGGAAGATGCATACCCCAGCCGACCTCGTTCAGAAAATGGATTAAGCTGCAAGGCTCTGCGGTAGTGCGCCCTGGCGCGTTGAGATAGATGTTGATCCTGATATCCTCCTGCAAGCTGTATATGGTAATCAGCTGCAGCCTGACGACGAGAATCGGTCAGTGATGTCTCCCTGCGGAGTATTGTCTCGTAGATGCCTCTGAGCAGCTCATTACCTGGAGACAGGCGGAGAGCCCGTTCCATGCCTGTCAGGGCTTCATCGATACGGTTCTCTCTGTAAGCAGCATAGCCTGCCAGGTACCACGCTTCTACAGACTGCGGATTACGTTCAAGTATCTGCCGTATCTGTCTGTCTGCAGTCGCATAGTCGTTTTTTTCAAGATTGATCTCTGCGCTCAGCAATAGCGCATCCGGGTAATGTTCTCTTAATTGAAGAGCCACACTGGCATGGTATTCTGCCTGTTCAAGGTTATTGCGCTCCATAAACTGCTGGGCGGCGAGCAGATGGACGGTCGGGTTATTATTATGGTGCTGTAAGGCTGAATCAATATAGCGACCGGCGGCCTGATGATCACCGGCAGCACTTGAGATCAGCGCCAGTGAAAGCAGGGCATTTCTGTTGCCGGGATTCTGCTGAAGAGCCTCATCGAAAATTCTGGCGGCCCTATCCGGGTTGTTTCGTGCCAGAGCAATCTGTGCCTCTCCGATTATCGCAGCAGTATTATTCGGCTCCTGCCTCCTCACTTCTGCGTATACCGCCGCTGCATCATTGATCCTGCCAATGGAAAGTAGAATATCTGCGTGAAGGTTCTTTACAGGGAGTGAAGAGCCTGCATATACCCTTGCTCTTTCAATTGAGGACAGCGCCTGGTCAAATTCCTGCATAGCAAGGTATGTTTCGGCCAATCCCTGCCATGCATCGAGATAATGAGGATTGCTTTCTATTGCTTTTCGATATTCACCGATAGCTTCTATATAATTACCGCTATTCAAGAATATTCTTCCGCTCCGTACATTATCAACCGGGCTGCTATAGATAACTGCAGTGTTGAAAAGCAGCATAATTGTACATATACGGAACATCAGTTTAATCATCAGTCTTCCTCCGGCTCTTCATCGGCAGGAAGATCACGGTGTACTACGACCTTGACGGTCCTGATCTTATGTCCGTCCATTTCCTGTATAATAAATTCCAGACCATCATTCTGTATTTTTTCAAATTTGACCGGGATCTTACCGAAGAGATCAAACACGTAACCGCCGAGAGTTTCAAAATCATTGTGCGATATACTGATCTGGGCTACTTCTGTGAGATCCTCCAGGCTGGTTCGGGCATCACAAAGGAATACGGATTCATCAATCTGCAGTATGTCTTCCTGCTCATTGTCAAACTCATCCTGAATGTCGCCAATTATCTCTTCAATAATATCTTCCATTGAGACAATTCCTGATACTCCTCCGTATTCATCTACCCCGATGGCAATGTGTACGCGCCGGCGTTTCATTTCTTTCAGGAGTGAATCCAGCCGCATGCTTTCAGGGACAAAATATGGCTTTCTGATCAATTGATCAATTTGAACAGTTCCATCGTTCTGAATAAGCGACTGCAGTACATCTTTGGCATAAAGCATACCGACGACATTGTCGATTGTTTCCCGATATACAGGGTATCTGGAGTATCCGCTGTCACATATCTGTTCCAGCAAGGAGTTTTTATCCATGCTCAGCGAAACAAATGCAACATCGATTCTCGGGACCATTACTTCTTTAACTGTGGTTGATGATAAATCAATTATACCCTGAATCATATTTTCTTCTTCAGAAGAGTAAGCTGCATTCTGATCAGACTTTGATCCGGGAAAAATTGTTTTCAGTACTGTAAAGATACTCAAAATAGTGTTTCTCCTGCCTGCAGCAGTTTCTCCTGATGCTGCAGCATTGGCTCCTGGCTGGTATTATTGCTCTCATGATCGTATCCGATCAAGTGTAATACTCCATGGATTATCACCCTGCGTAGTTCTTCTTCGTAGGAAACTGAAAAATACTCTGCATTCTCCTGCACCTGCTCAAGCGAGATTATAATATCTCCCAGTGATTCAAGTTCATCCTGATTCGGAAAGGGAATATTTTCTTCTGATTCATCTCGTTCACAGAATGATAGTACGTCTGTTGGCCCTTCCTTGTCTCTGTATATCTTGTTTAAATCGGCTATATAGATATTCGAGCAAAAGGTTATCGAACAACATGTATTATCCTCGTTTTCTGCTTTCAGAATATTCTGAATAAACGGCTCAATTGAATTGATCCAGTCCGGAATTTCAATATCTTTGGTAAATACTTCAATGCTGTTCATGATCATTTCCGTCTTTATATTCGTATGCCTTTATGATCTGCTGGACAAGTCGGTGGCGGACAACATCGGCAGAGCTGAAGCGGAGAATTCCTATTTCGTCAATAGAGTCCAGAATATGGAGAGCGTGTTTCAGACCTGAGGTTCTGTTTCTGGGAAGGTCAACCTGTGTAATATCTCCGGTGACTACCATTTTTGAGTTTTCTCCCATTCTGGTTAAAAACATTTTCATTTGCTCAATCGTTGTGTTCTGTGCCTCATCGAGAATTATATAACAGTTGTTGAGGCTTCGCCCGCGCATATATGCCAAGGGGGCAATTTCAACAATCTCCTGTTCATGCAGACGCTGACGGATTTCTTTGGGAATGAGCATTTCCATTGCATCATACAAGGGTTTGAGATACGGATTCAGTTTTTGTGTCAGGTCACCGGGAAGAAAACCCAGACTCTCACCAGCCTCTACTACTGGTCGGGATAAAATCAGTTTCCGGTATTTTCGTTCCTGTATTTCCTGTAGTGCGTGTGCAATTGCAAGAAATGTTTTACCTGTCCCGGCCGGACCGATGACGAAATTAATCTCATTTTCATTGAGCTGTTTTATCAGGCGTGATTGCATTATGGTTCTCGGATATACCGCCTGATACCCACCGGGAATCACAATTGATTCACTGCTGAAGCTTTTTGGTGTCCCGTTTTTTGCTTGTACAATGCTGTGATATGTTGCGGTGATGCTTCTTTCGTCAATGATTCTGCCCTGAAAAAATAATGTCTGCAGTTCACGGATAATCTCGTGAATTGTTTCTTTCATGCTGTCATCACACTTTTCGACAAGCAATTCATTACCTCTGGTGTGAATCAAGGCACCGGTCAGCTGCTCGAGATAACGTACATTCCTGTCATTAGATCCAAAGATATCCTGCAATACACTGGTATCCTGGACTACTATTGAAGATTCCAACTATCCCCCTTTTCATCTATAACCTTAGCCGCAGCATGAGCCGTGGTCAAGTACTGTTAATAGCTCATGCCGTCATCGTCGATATTGATTTCGGTGCTGAGTTCTGAAATAGGCTTCCATACGAGCTCAAGACTGAGATTGTTGGTCCAGCTCCATTCATTGTCGGCAGCGCTGAATGACGATCTTCCGGTATATTCTGTGGTAAAATCCCAGTCTCCCATTCGATAGATTCCTTTGAGCTGGAAATTTTCAAGGTTAAAATTTGATTCTTCGCGTTCCTGTCGATCCCAGAACCTGAATCCTTTTGCAATGTCGGATACCGGGCTGACAGGATCGAGACCAGCCTGCCGGGCAAGTTCGGGCACATACAGGAATATGGTGTTATGAACTGATTTTGATGAAACTTCAAGTCTGAACAGCTTATGCAGGTCCATGGTAGTTTTGAATGAAATATTCATGCTGCTTTCAGTGAATCGGTTAAAATCAGCAACCAAGGCTGTGCTCAGACTGCTGTTTATCCTGAATCGGTTTTTCCAGAAAGGCAGTGGATCATAGCTGTAGCTGTAGTTGATTGAACCTCTTGTCGGAATAAAAGCCTTCTCCTCCTCTGCAACCCAGGCTGGAATTGACATGTCAAGAACATACGGCGTCGTATATTGATAGTTCAGGGATGCTTTGAGGGACCATAGGTCCAGATTAAAGCCGAGGCTTTCCAGCCGTTCTTCCTCAATATTATAGTTTCCATTCTGAGTCAGACTGAAAACTTTCTCAGTTTTGAGCTGATTGGAAAATGTCATCGGTTTCCAGATCAGTTCTTCTTCATCTTCCTGATGTTCCCATTTCCAGGTCTGTGATCCGCTGTACCAGCCAAAACCATAGCGCAATAACAAACTGTACTCGGTTTTCTTCTCCAGAGGTGGAAGCTGGAAGTTTACCGTAGCCTGCTGAGTCCGTCCCAGAATATTAACATTCAATGTTGAGTTGAGCTTATGTGTCGAGATTGAATCAAGTTCAAAAGGTTCGCTTATCCACTGGTATGAAGGGTTATCCAGATCAAGTTCCTGCTCCGGATCAATCCTGAAATCTGCTGCTTGTGTATTGAAATCATGTCTGATGCTTGAACCCCTGAAAATATCCAGGGATTCAAGCGGCCGCAGCTGGATATCGTTGGTCGAATTGATTGTAAGCCGGTTATTAAGTATTGCGGATCTACGTTCGGATTCGGTCTCCACTTCCTCATGCTCAGCAAAAACATGCCTGTATGAAGCGGTGAATCTCAAGGAATTATTGATACCGAGAACTCTCTGCCACATGTTCAGGCTCTGGCTTATGCTTCCATTGGGAGTACTACGGCCATCGAAGTATCTCGGGCTGAATCTTGTTTCTGATGGGATGGTATTTGCCGCATAGTGATTATATGCCTCAAGTCTGTAATCAGGTCGGAGGGTATAGTCCAGGGTATACTGAAACTGTCTTGCCTGCTGCGGTACCGGTATGTGACGCTGTAGTTCAGGAAGCTGGAAAAGTGGAGCTTTATTCTCTGCAGGTTCTGGAACGGGCAGACTCTCCCAGGGGGCTTCGACGGGAAAGGTAGCTTCAGGTTTGCTGGTTTCTTCTTCAGGACTGCTTGGTGGCCGCGCTGCTCGGTCGCTGCTTATCAATCGTCCGCTTATTGAAGACTGAATTCGAGGGAATTCGAGTAGACGTGGTACAAAAAAATGCTTTATCTGATTCTGTACCTGGTTACTCATTGCTGCTGTGCGTGGGTCAACGAGCTGAGATGCGATCTCTCTGGAATGCCAGTCGAGACGGAAATTCAAGCTGCTGATTGAAATGCTGTTTATGAATCGGGTCGCAGGTGAGTAACTCAGGGAATTGTTTATTGACCAGTTATAATTGTTGAGACGTGAAAATGTTGAATCTGGTGGGTCAGGTCTGGTAATAAGCTGCAGTATCTGAAAGCTTTCATTACGCCGTGATTGTTCACGTCTGAATTCAGGATCCGAATAATGCTGAAATGAGATGTTCGTCCGGATTCTTTGAAAGGTAAGTGCACTTGAATACTGCATTCCGTATCGGAATGGAAATTCACTACCTAGCAGATAACTACTGTGCCATACTGATTCAATGCCGTCCTGGGCTCTATACCAGTGGCTATAACCATTATTGTACCGGAAAATATCCCGGGTGCGACCAAGGCCAGCCCAGAAAACCACATTCCGGAAATTACCGGCTTCCGGAAAAGTTCCATCCAACGCGAGAAAGGCACCTCTATTGCTATAGAGGTCTGCCATAATTTTCAGGCTTCTATCTGCATGTTCATCTTCATCATCGCCAGCTTCGTCATCAAAAAACAATCCGCTGATGCGGCGCCGGCCAGTCCTGTCTGGAGCTTCGGCCAGCTGGAGGACAGATATCGGACTGTCCTCTTCCTCCCTGTCACCATATAGATATGTGGTAGTAAATACGGCCTGACCTTCAACAGGAAAAGATGCTAAGGCAGGGGAAAAAAACAGATCTCTTCCTTGATTAAAATAAAAGGGAAAGTAAAAAAGCGGTATGCGGCCGACATATAATACCGCATTCTGCAATCCCCATTCACCAGGGGCAAATACCCAAATCTTACCAGCCTTGATCCGATAATTGGGCGGATCAGATTCCGAAGAGGTAATTGTACCGTCCTCCATAACTACAACGTCACCGCTGGATCGGGTGATAAAGTCGCCGGAATAGGAGAACATGAGTTCTGTAGAGTCTATTGTTCGGCTTCGCATAGTGCCACCCTCTGCAAAGGCCCCTGACCAGTTCTTCATTCTGAAGCTAACTATTTCACCGCGATATGTTTCAGTGTCGTTGCCGCGTATCAGGCTGTAGGTAACATTGCCTTGAGCGGTTATTGTCTCTCTGGATCTGTTGAAAAAGACCTGATCAGCTTCAATGCTGTGCCGCTGCCCTTCTTCTGTATCATCCAATGCAATTACTACACCGCCTGAGAGTATAAACAGCTCTTCATCGTCGTTTTCGGATGTTTCGTATCGTGTCTGCTGTGCTGACAACACACGAATGGTGACCGAGCCCGTTTCTTGCTGATCACGGCTCTGGCTCTCAGCCAGAGAGCTGAGATCGTAATGCGTATACAATCGGGTTCGTAGCTGCTCTATTGTGCCGCTGGTTGACAAACCTTCCTGACGTGCAGTCTCAAGGAGTTCATAGTAATCAGCTGTCTGAATATCACGCAAAAGAATCTGCTGTCTGCCTCTCCAGTCAGTATTGGATTCCGCACCAGGTTCATTGCTATGAATATAAGAAGGAAAGATCACCGGATGTATTATGAGCAGGATTAATAAATAAAAGCGGACAATACTTCCAGATTTCTTCACTATTGATTTCCATGCAGATGTTCACGCAGGTATCGTCCAGTGTAGGAGACTTTATTGTGGATTATGTCTTCCGGTGTTCCGGCAGCGACAATGGTACCACCACCATCACCCCCCTCGGGACCCAGGTCGAGAACATAGTCAGCCTGTGCAATTACATCAAGGTTATGCTCAATGAGTATAACGGTGTTGCCTTGATCTACCAGTACCTGAAGAACTTCCATCAGTTTTTTTACATCCGCGAAATGCAGCCCGGTAGTAGGCTCATCGAGCAGATAAATAGTTTTTCCGGTGCTGCGTTTCGACAGTTCCAGGGCTAACTTGACTCTTTGTGCTTCACCACCGGAAAGGGTAAGTGCGGATTGACCCAGTTTGATGTAGTCAAGTCCGACATCATGCAGCGTCTGCAGCTTGCGGGAGATAGCTGGAATTGCGGAGAAAAATTCATTGGCTTCTTCAATAGTCATCTCGAGCACATCGTGAATACTTTTCCCTTTATAGCCTATTTCGAGGGTTTCCTTGTTAAAACGTTTTCCATTACAGACATCACAGGTTACGTATACGTCAGGCAGAAAGTGCATTTCTATCTTGATTGTACCTGCTCCCTGACAGTTTTCGCAGCGTCCACCTTTGACATTGAAGGAGAATCTTCCGGGTTTGTACCCTCTTGCTTTTGCTTCCGGAATAGCTGCATAGAGATCACGGATTGCAGTATAAACGCCGACATAGGTAGCAGGATTTGACCGTGGAGTTCTACCGATCGGGCTTTGATCAATATTGATTACTTTGTCCAGATGTTCGAGACCCGAAATAGATTCGTGGGCGCCAACCTCAAGCCGTGCTCTGTTCAGAGCATTTGCCAGGGCAGGATAAGTAATATCGCTTAGGAGGGTTGATTTTCCTGATCCCGATACACCGGTGATTACTGAAAGTGTCTGCAGCGGAAATACTGCTTCAATATTTTTCAGGTTATGTTCTACTGCACCGCTGATTACAAGTTTTTTACCACTTCCGGTCCTGCGATCTTCAGGTAAGTGCATATACAGTTTGCCTGACAGATATTGACCGGTAAGGCTTTCTGGAACGGCGCATATCTGCTCAAGAGTTCCCTGAGCCACGATCTGACCACCATGGACTCCTGCTCCGGGTCCCAGATCAACGATATGATCAGCAGTCCTCAGTGTTTGCTCATCATGTTCGACTACGATAAGGGTATTGCCAAGATCCCTTAGATGTTCAAGAGTTTTAATAAGTCTGTCGTTATCTCTTTGATGCAAACCGATACTTGGTTCATCCAGAATGTACAGTACGCCCACCAGACTTGACCCGATCTGTGTAGCCAGGCGGATTCGCTGGGCTTCTCCCCCACTGAGGGTTCCTGCTGTACGTTCAAGGGTAAGGTATCCGAGGCCTACACTCTGAAGGAAACTGAGGCGGTCACGAATTTCTTTCAGGATCTGTTTAGCTATCTGTGCTTCATTTTCGGTCATTTTGAGTGTTGAGAAAAAATCGATCAGTACGTCTACAGACATTTCCGTGCACTGAATAATATTCTGCTTCTGTATAAGCACTGATAGTGATTCACTTCTTAGCCGCTTGCCCTTACAGCTGCTGCAGGGTCTCTGGCTCATATAACCTTCAAGCCATTCACGAATTCTATCGGAACTTGCTTCTCTGTACCTGCGTTGAAGATCGGCAAAAATACCGCTGAAAGGCTCCTGATATTCGAAACGACCTGTCTGGTTTTTATTGACGTAGGTGTACTCTATTGCGTCTTCTGTACCATAAAGCAAGGCATGGTAGACTTCCTCCGGTAGATCCTCAATCGCTGTATCAAGAGAGAAATCAAGATGATCTGCCAATGCTGTGAATTTACTGCGGTGCCAGTTTGATCCTGGATTGTAAGGAGCTATCCCACCATCTTCAAATGACAGTGCTGGATCAGGAATTATCTTGTTGATATCAAATTCCTGTGTCATTCCAAGTCCTGAACATGCTGGACATGCTCCGAATGGGCTGTTGAAAGAGAACAGTCTAGGTTGAAGTTCCGGCAGGCTCATGTTTTCATCAGAAAACCGGTAGTTTTCAGAGAATTCGAGATTGATTTCCTGTCCATCCGGGTCTTCCCCGGAGATAAAAACGCGACCGTTTGCTGCTCCGAGTGCTGTTTCCACGGCTTCTGCAATCCTTGAACGGCTATCCACGGACAGTTTCAATCGGTCGACAACGATTTCAATAGAATGTTTTTTCTGCTTATCCAGTTCTATTGGTTCTTCAAGAAGCAGCATTTCTCCATTAATTATTGCTCTGACAAAGCCTGCTCTTTTTGCATCGTCAATGATTTTTTTATGCTGGCCTTTTTTACCCTGTATTACAGGAGAGCTGATGGTCAGTCTGGAATCGACAGGCAACTCTAGAATTGAGTCGATTATTTCATCTACTGTCTGACGTACCAGGGCTTCGCCGGTTACCGGATCATGCGGTATACCAATTCGCGCCCAGAGAAGCCTGAGATAATCATATATTTCTGTAACCGTACCAACGGTGGAGCGCGGATTTCTATTGGTAGTTTTTTGTTCTATGGAGATGGCTGGAGATAAACCTTCTATGTAATCAACATCTGGTTTGTCCATCCTGCCCAGAAACTGGCGTGCATACGCTGAAAGGGATTCGACGTATCTACGCTGGCCTTCGGCAAAGATTGTATCGAAGGCAAGTGATGATTTTCCGGAGCCGCTCAATCCGGATATTACGATAAGTGAATCACGGGGGAGTTCAATATCTATATTTTTGAGATTGTGCTCGCGGGCACCTTTCACGATTAGACTTTTCATTGAATCACAGATTTACATATTTTCCAGCTAATATCAATTACAGTAAAATTACTTTATTCCTGAATCAATCATCCTGCGGATAAATGTTTCAGGCATTGTGGGCTGTTTAAGCTGGTGTTGAGCTCTCGAGCGTATAATTTCCGGTCCCGGCAGTTGTGATACCAGTCTCCACAGGTTGTTTGCAAGGGCATTCTGCCCTTCAATATAGAAAGCATCTGCCAGGTACAGGATCTCTCTGGTCAGACTGTCACCCATCAGGTAGTCCCGTATGTGCTGGGTTCTGGGATCTTCAGTAAAAATATCTTCATAGGTCTGCAGTACACTGCTGTACCGGTAATTCGGAAAAACCCTGATCATTTCATCTATGACATCACTGAAACCCATGAGTATGGCAAATATGAGATGGTCGACCGCCTGGGAAGGCAGGTTCTGTAGTAGAAACTGCATTCCAAGTTCACGATGTGCTCGTCGACTGAATATTTCCGGAAGTCGATACAATAAAAAAAGCTCATCTATACCCTGCTGCTGAAGTGTGCGTCGATAGTTTCTTCTGTTTTCCTGATGTTCCGGATCATTGAAATATGGATCATCATCCGTGACCGATAGCAAAGTATTCTGCAGTCTCCGTTGATTGGCCTGAATGTAGTGAATGTCGGACATTGCATATAATATTGAATAACGATATTCAGGGGTGTAGAGAAACCTGCTGTTCTCAAGTGCAAGTTCCAGCTCACGCAGTGCAAGTTGGGTATCTCCTGATCCCAGATACGCACGACCAAGTCCGTACAAAGCCTCCGGCATATTGTTTTCAAGCCGTAGTGCTTCCTGAAACAGGTCGATCGCAGCTGAGAGTTGATATTGTTCAAGTAAGTGCTGGCCTCTGTCAACCAGAGTCCAAGCTGGATCGGCTGTTACGGGCATGATGCAACAGAGAAAAATCAGAAGGGAAACAAGCGATTTTTTAATGCTGTACCGATATGGAAGTGACATAATTATATATCGGCCTTTGTTATAAAAAATAAACAGCCCCGGCTGATTTTGCACGGGGCTGCTCTTGATTGTTAGAGAATTGTCAGCAGGAATACCATGACAAACAGCGCTACAGTCTCGACCAGACCGAGAACGATAATATAGTTACCGAAACCCTTTCCGGATTCTGCCAATGCATCAGAGCTGACGGCTCCGGCTTTGCCCTGGAACCATGCGGAGAACCCCATTGCAATACCACCAAGCACACCTGCGCCTAACAGCATGCTGCTCTCTACAGCACCACTTATCGCAGCTGCGGCCAGCGCATTCATCAGAATAAATCCGTAAATGGTCTGGGTAAGAGGTGCACCTACAAATGCAATCAGAAGGAACGGTGCAGGCTTGTTCTGCAGAAAGCACTTCTTCCATGCTCCGACAGCCGCCATACCTGCTGTTCCTGCACCAATTGCAGATCCGATCGCAGCAAATGCCAACGCAGACGCTACACCAATAAATCCTATGTCCATATGCTTCTCCTTTTGGAAGAATCTAGTATCTGTATGTACCGACAGCTGTCGGCTAACTTCCACTGATTTGGTTTTTTTGTAATACATTCTCCTGCAACTGAGGAGATCTTGCCTTGAATGGTTTAAATAATTCTCCTGTCCACTCCATGCCAAGTGCACCAGAGAATTCCAGCATATTCAATCGTACTCCGTGGACAACGACTGAAAGTGCAGCCATGAAAAGATTGATTGTATGTCCAACAAAGATTATAAGCCCTCCGGCAATGAAACCGGCGGCACCTGAACCCAGTGCCTGTGATGCATCCAGGCCCATTGCATTGAAGCTCTTGGCTATCTCTATAGAGGCCAGTCCGACTGCAAACAGACGGATGTAGGACACGATATCAGAAAATCTGCTGACGCTGGATAATGCATTTGTCATGAGTCCTGCTGTACCCTTTCCAATTCCCTGCAGAAAATTTCCTTCCTGTTCACTGAAAATAGTAACGGAAATGAAACCGCCGATAATAAGATACAGGGAAAATTCTGGAAGGGGTTTTCCCAGGACAACATTGAGTACCAGAAAGAACAGCCCGACAACCATAGTGAGCCACCCAAGTTCGGCTATAGCTTTCAGTTTATGCGGTCCCTGTAATGCCCGTTTTGTATTCCATAAAAAAGCAAGACTGAGATGAATCAATCCGAGGATGAAACAGAACAACTGCACAAACTCAATACTGCGTGGATCAAAACTGTCCAGCATAGGAATGACAATAAGCGAGAATGGCTGCATTTCTTTTATGGGTTCATAGCCGAACCAGTTTCCGGTAATACCGCCCCAGATTACAGTTGCTGCACTAAGCACCATAAAGAGGATCAATCCATCGGCTACCCGACCCTCGCGGCGTTTACTGCGAATAGAAAGCAGTATGGACGCGCTTAACAGAAGACTTCCATAGCCGGCATCGGAAATGATCATGCCAAAGAAAGCTGCGAAGAAAACAAGAAAGAAGGCACTTATATCATACTCGCGGTATCCTGGTACCGTGCCCAGAAGATTGAACACCGGCTGAATAATACGGATCCACCTCGGATTTTTCAGAAGTGTGGGTGGGGAATCGTCTTCATCCGGGTTCTGGATAAGGGCACCCCAGTTTTCTTCCTTTGCAGTGTTCAGAAAAATCCCGGACTGTTCTGACGGGATAAAGCCACTGATTATGCACAGGCTGTCTGCCTGTTCCATCCCGGCGTGTAAACTGGAGAAATCAAGGTATTCTGCCAACAGAGATCGTGCATCCTTGAAAAGAGTATTGTAAACCGAAAATTCCTGCAGTCTTGAGTACAGTTCCTGTTGTTCTTTATCTATTGCATCTATTTCTGCTCGCAGCTCCGCCAGTCCATTTGCCGGAGGAATAAATAACTGCCCGCCGTCCCATGGATCGTCCATTGGCTGCAGAATGGCAGTATAAATATTTCCTTTTTTGCTGGATACGATCCAGGCCTTGATGCTGGCGGGTTTATTTTTCCAGTCTTTGCTGTTGACAATTCGTAGTTCAATTCTGAAACCCTGCTCTGACAAGCCGGAAAGTTCAGTAGGTGAGAAATCACCCCAGGGCTGAAGACGCTCCAGATCGGCAGCATACTTGCCCTTTCGTTCCTGCAGAAGCCGAATTTGATCATTTAGTGATACAACTTCTTTGGCTTGAGACAGAATTTCGTCGAGTCTGTCTACAGTGAAACCAGACAGCATTTTCTGTTTTTTTAAAGCCGCCGGAAGCTGCTGCAGTGCTGTATCAACTGTCTGGAAATTATTCCTGAAAGCATCTACCTGACTGTCTTCCACATCCTGAATCCTGACATGCATCAGTCCAAGCCTGGAAAGCTTTTCGACTGTACTTGTTCTCTCGGATTCCTGAATTATTATGTGGGCTTTTTTCATTTCTACAATCATGATTGAGCCACCCGTTCTACTTTATTTTTTGCAATTTTCCCACGTACGACTGCTGCAGTCTGCTGATCACCGAGGTAAATCCTGATCTGACGAATGTTTTCTCTGGATTCCGGAATTTTTACCTTTTCAAAAAGGTTAACTCTCTGTGTGGTAATGCGCAGTTCCTGTTCAATAAGTCGTCTCTGCTCCTGCAGTACTGCTATTTCAGCATCATAAGCCAGGAGTTTCTGAAGCATGAGAATTCCATCGTCAATCCAGGGCGCTGTAACAAGAAGGTCATGAGTGCTTTCTTCGAACAGCAGTTCTTCGAAAACAGGAATATCGATACCAGCGATGTTGCCTGTAGATGTCTGGAGACTGGTGATATGAACATATTGTTCTGGTTTTGCATCCTCACCGAAAACCGCAATCCAGTGATTGATGGCCTCTTGAATTTCCTGTTTGGCAGCAGTCTTTTCCCGTACTGCAGCCTCGACCTGTCGCAGTACCATCTGAAGCTGCTGTTTTTTAAGGATAAGAGTTGGCAGATACCTCTGAAAGCGCTTCAGCATATCCTTCTGGTTTTTTAATTCATTTTTTGTCAGTTTGACTTTTGCCATCTATCAACCCCTGGAAATTGTTTTATTCTGCCTGTACGGATTCTTTGGGCCAGTATTGCTCAATCAACTTGGATGAAAGACCAGTTTCAGCCGGTGAAAAACACTGCGCAAGGGTTTTCCACCCAAGGTCAAGCGCTTCTTCCAGTGGTATATTCACTGACAGATCCATCATTCTTGCTTCGAACATTTCACCGTATTTCAGCAATTTATCATCCCAGTCCGACATTCGGAAACCCATTGATTTTTTCTCGTTGGTTTCCTTACTGGCAGCATACAGCCGGATCATGCCGTCCATAATAGCGCGGTGATCACTTCTGGTATTATCATTGACAAGCTGTTTAAGTCTTGATAGTGATCCGAACGGCTCAATGCGTCCATTGCGCAGGTAGTACTGACCTTCAGTAATATATCCGGTATTGTCCGGCACTGGGTGGGTAACATCGTCACCGGGCATGGTGGTTGCACCCAGAACTGTAATAGATCCGGCGCCCTCAAAGTCAACCGCTTTTTCATAGCGCGAAGCCAGCTGGCTGTACAGATCTCCTGGATACCCACGGTTTGAAGGTACCTGTTCCATGGTGATCGCAATCTCTTTCATTGCATCTGCGAAGTTGGTCATATCAGTAAGGAGTACCAATACTTTTTTTCCCTGCAGCGCGAATTTCTCCGCTACTGCGAGGGATATATCCGGAACCATGAGAGCTTCTACTACCGGGTCTGCCGCGGTGTGAACAAAAAAGATCGTTCGCGACATAGCTCCGCCATCTTCGAGCTGCTGTTTAAAACCAAGATAATCATCATGCTTGAGTCCGATACCGCCCAGAATAATCATGTCGACTTCAGCCTGCAGTGCGATTCTTGCCAGAAGATCATTATATGGCTCACCGGAAACCGAGAATATCGGAAGTTTCTGACTCTCTACCAGGGTGTTGAACATGTCTATCATCGGGATACCGGTTCGGATCATGTTCCGGGGAATAATTCGGCGTGCAGGATTTACTGAGGGGCCGCCTATTTCAATAAGGTTTTCATGGAGCTCTGGACCGTTGTCCCTTGGCACACCACTGCCGGTAAAAATACGTCCAAGCAGATTCTCGGAAAAACTTACTCTCATGGGATGACCGAGAAAACGGACCTCATCTCCCGTCGAAACACCGCGTCCGCCCGAGTAGACCTGAAGCGATACGGTGTCATTATACAGTCGGATAACCTCGGCCAGTGAAGTGCCGTATTTGCTCTGAACTGTTGCCAGTTCACCATAGCGTACACCTTCAGCTTTTACAGAGATAACGTTACCCGAAATTGACTCAATTTTGCTGTATACCTTCTGCATTATGCACCTTCCTTCATAGTGTACTTGGCTACCAATTGTTCCATTTCCTTTTCACGGGCGTGGTAAGCATCTGACTCCCATTCAGCACCATTGTAGTCCCTGAATTTCTGTCGGAGTTCCGCAAAGAAATTACGGGCTTCGGATTTATCTGTCAGTTTGTATTCTGATTGTAAAATTCTGTACATATGATTAAATACAATTTCCTGCCGCTCTGTGCTTACTGCCTGATCAACCGGATCGAAGGAATTCTGCTGCAGATAGCAGAAGTCAATAAACTCGGACTTCTGGTAGGTTATGTAGTCCAGAAGGCTTGTTCCTTCCTCACCTACTACCTTCATCATCTGCCCGACTTCATTTCCGCGGGTAAGCACATCTCTTGCGTATTCGACCAGTGAGGGTTCGATAATACCTTTGTATTTACTCCAGCTCTCAAGCGGGTGTATGGCTGGATATTTTCTGGCATCTGAACGCTCACGGCTCAGACCATGAAAAGCACCTACCACTTTGAGGGTCGCCTGGGTTACCGGTTCCTCGAAGTTACCGCCTGCGGGACTGACAGTACCACCAATAGTTACAGAGCCTTCAGTTCCGTCATTCAACCTGACTACTCCGGCACGCTCGTAGAACGAAGCAATGACTGACTCCAGGTATGCAGGAAAGGCCTCTTCACCGGGAATCTCCTCAAGACGTCCGGACATTTCACGCATGGCCTGTGCCCAGCGGCTGGTAGAATCAGCGAGCAGAAGTACATTCAGTCCCATTTGCCGATAGTATTCTGCAAGTGTAACACCGGTATATACCGAAGCTTCACGGGCCGCTACCGGCATGGAGGAAGTGTTACAGATGATAACTGTCCTCTCCATGAGGGTTCTGCCTGTTCGGGGGTCAATCAGTTCCGGGAACTCTTTCAGGGTTTCTACAACCTCACCAGCACGCTCGCCGCAGGCAGTTATAATAACGATATCTACATCAGCATTACGGCTTGTCACCTGTTGGAGAACTGTCTTTCCAGCTCCGAAAGGCCCTGGTGTACAGTATGTACCTCCGAGTGCTACGGGGAAGAAGGTATCAACAGACCTTACTTTGGTAACCATAGGCTTACTCGGTTTCAGCCGTTCTTCGTATACTTCAATAGCACGCTTTACAGGCCAGCTGAACATCATGGTGACATCGATTTTTTTTCCACTTTCATCGCTGACAGTAGCTATTTTATCTGTAACAGTGTATTCACCTGCTGATGCGATCGACTCTATTATACATGGACCCTGAATATCAAAGGGAAGCATGATCCTGTGCTTGAAGATGCCTTCAGGAACCGTTCCCAAAGAGTCGCCAGCAGATAATGAATCGCCGGCTTTGAGCAGTGGCGTGAATTCCCATTTTTTCTTGCGGTCAAGAGCATCCAGATAGATACCCCGGTCAAGGAAGAAGCCGCACTGTTCGGCAAGTTCAGGAAGCGGATTCTGCAATCCATCATAGATCTGCCCCAGCAGTCCAGGTCCCAGTTCGACGGCGAGCATGTCCTGTGAAAATTCCACATCGTCACCGACTCCGATACCGCGGGTCATTTCGAAAACCTGAAGTTCTGCCTGATCACCTTTTATACGGATTACTTCTGCTTTCAGCTTTCGGTCATCCACTAATACATAACCGACTTCGTTCAGTGAAACGATACCGTCGACTTTTACAGAAATCATATTTCCGTTTACGCCAATTACTTTGCCCTTCGTGTATGTCATATATTCGCTCCAGAGTCTGTCTTTGGTACATGATGCTGTATTTCTTCCCAGACTGCGTTATAAGCAGCGGTAAAATGTTCAGTTCCTGTTTCCTTGTTAAATGAATTTCTTCGCTCAAGCAATTGCAGTTTGAGTGCATACACAGTCAGAAATCGGATATCAAAATAGTGTCCGACCTGCAGACTGTCAAGGAAAGCCCATCTTGCGTGATCAAGGCTGATCTCGCCTGCAAGGGGGTCATTCTGATTCCGGAAATCCTGTATAGCACGATCAACTTCCGGATCAAAGTCTGCAACTGTATGTTCTCTGTCCTGATTGTTTCGTTTAAGTTTTTTTTCACGCAGCAGCGCAAGGTTTTGCCTGAGAATGGAATCAAACAGTACATATTCCGGAAGAACCGCAGTAGCGGCAGAGCTACCCGATAATGAGATATCGGATAGAATCTGAAATTCAGTCTCATTGAGCCACGGTTCGCAAATTGACAGAAACTCACTGAATGCAGGAAAAGATGTGCCGGCTTCATGCAGAAACGGCAGGCTTGCTCCAACGTTATAGTATTGCTTCACTGCAATACCCCCTTATTCCTGTTCGGCAGCGGCTTTGATCAGCTCTCCAACCGACGAGTTTACCCGTGATGCGAGCAGTGCGCCAAGAGAATCGGCTGAGATTTCATAAAACGCCGAGCCGTCCTTTGCTCCTACCCTGAAGCCATATTTAATTTTTTCAGAGGGATAAATATCCAGACCCTGCTTGAGTTGTGTCGCAAGCTCGGATTTGAGTGATTTCTCGGCAGCTGCAAACATATCATCCGAGATGAATACTGCAAGATCCGATACAGCTTGTCCCTGCCAGTTCTTCATCAGCGCTACTACGGCGTCCTTCAGAATCTCTGCACTGAACTGTGATTTGACGGAATTGTTGACGACCTGATCAAATATCTTTTCGATTCGATTCTGCGTCTGC
The DNA here is from genome assembly GCF_054657935.1 of Spirochaeta dissipatitropha. NCBI lineage: Bacteria > Pseudomonadati > Spirochaetota > Spirochaetia > Spirochaetales > Spirochaetaceae > Spirochaeta > Spirochaeta dissipatitropha. The sequence goes on from NZ_BAAHXT010000011.1 coordinate 50,902, forward strand.
AGAATGATATCCCTGGCTGCCTGCTGCACAGCTGCAGCCCCAGCCTGCTTGAACTTATCGGCATCTGCCTTTGCGGCCTGCCTGATTTGATCTGCTTCGGCTTTAGCCTTTTCGATTATGGTCTGGGCATTCTGGCGTGATGTCTGCAGTATTTTTTCTGCTTCTGATTCCGCCTCCCCAATGCCGTCCTGCTTGATCTTGTCAATAAGTTCCTTCAGCTGAATATCCATACATGCCTCGCTAGGTTAGATTTTACGGTCATTTCCTCATTGTAGACTAGTGATTGAATGCTTGCAACAGAGTCTTTGTAAATATCTGCAGACATAAGCGGCATTAGAGCTTCCCCAATGTCAAATCGCCTGTGATCTTGAAGACTGGTCCATCGCGTTCAACCCTCAGTTCCCGTTCAGGAAAGAATTCGGGCAGGTGTTGTTCAATAAGAGAAACAGTTTTTAGTTCGATTTCTTCTCTCTTCTCTTTAGGTATATGAGCAAGTGTCGACATGTGCACATTCAGCACATAGCCTCTACCCCTGCTACTGCCGTATCCTGCAGAAAAACTGACTCCGACATTAAACAAGCCGTCTGCTGCAGGATTCGCAGTTTTTCCGCGTGCTGGTCTGGAGGGGTGTAAAGGGTAATCATGCCCATAAAGATCCTCAAGTTCATGATCAATAATGTCAAACATCTCTTTCATCTGTCTGTCAAACTGACGTGATTTCGGATGGAACATTACCAGTGGAACTCCAGCCAGAAATCATCTTCTGAATAAAGAATCTTTTCGACAGGAATGCTGAAAGAAACCCTGCTCCCCGCCTTTTCGTGCTTGATGTCAGGTATAACTCTTGTTATGGCATCCGGTCCAGCAAGACTGAATGTAAGGTTAACCAGTTCTGCGATCTCATCGCTGAAGGGGCCTGGCGGTACATCAAATGCTGCCCCACGCGCTATCAGCAGCGCTATGCCTGTTTTCTGGTCCGCTGCATTCCTGACTTCCCGGGCATCCATGGCCTGGGCCTGGAGGAGCCGCTGTAATGCTTCGAAACTGTCATAGTGAAAGGCAGTTTCGACTATAACATGTGTTTCATTCTCTTTCTGGTTGTATGAATGCAGGGTTACTCCATCAAGCCGACCGATATAATCATCTATATATTCTTTTCGCAGTGAAAGCTGAAGCTGTTTTACCGGAGCTTCAAAGGCAGAAAAGGCGAGCAGCTCCTTAGGGATGCTGTTGGTGGAGAGTAATCTGCCGCTGCCATCACTGTTCAGATCAATCTCTGTATGTATATCCAGACATGCTGTAAACGTAAGTAATATGCCGCAGAGCAGAAAATAAACAACATAATTAGTCTTAATCTTCATAGCGGCTATAGTAGGCATAAATCACTGAAAAAACAAGCAAGCTGATTATAAATTCAGGTTTTGTTATGACTACAGGCAGGATCAGTCAGTAAAGAAAACTTCTGTGCGCCCACTCCCGCCGAGTTCTGGTCGTGAGAATTTATAGCTATCAACAGAAGGGTGGCTTGCAAGGATAGTATGTATTGCTTGCTGCAGTGCCCCGGTTCCTTTACCATGTATTATTGCCAGCATAGTACTGCCGTTCATAATGGCATTATCTATCTGCTGAATCAGTTCATTTTCAGCTTCATGGACACGTTTCCCACGCAGGTCGATTGAGTATTCCATTTTTGTCAATGGAGCTTCGGTCAGGACGGCTTTATTGCTTTTCGGGGGATGATAGACCTTCAGGGATTTATCGCTGTCGCTGATTACTATGAAATCATTTTCGTGCATGGTAAGAGTAATACTGCCGATCAGCACCCTCCATTTTCCTGTGCCGGCATTTCGCTGAATCAGACCTTGTTTTCCATTACTCAGAATTTTTACTCTTGCACCTTCAAAGGCCGGATTGTGAAAATCTTCCTGTGTCCGGGCACGAGACTGAAGCTGCCGGGTATCATCTCTGGCTCTTTCAATGTCTGACTCTACAGCTTTGAGACCGTCTCTGACCTCAGCAATAAGTTTGCTGTTCAGTTCATTTTCGCGGATAGATCGTATGAGTCCTTCAATAGTACTTCTTCCTGCCGCAAGCTGATTCTGCAGTTCATGGATCTGCCCTTTCCGTACCTCGGCTTCTCTCTGAAGTAATGCCTGGCGCTGTTGCTCTATGTTCTCTGCGCGGGACTGAAGTTCTGACTGCTGCTGCTGCAGCTTGAGAGTATTCTCGGCCAGATTCTGCTCTTTTTCTGCAAGCCGCTTCAAAAGTGCCGTGGTGCTGGTCTGTTGAGAGCTGTAAATGCTGCGGGCTTTTTTGAGAACAGATTCGGGAAAATCCATGGCTTCGGCTGTATCCAGTGCATGACTGCTGCCAGGTAAGCCTGGAACTACAGCATATGTTGGAGCATGTGTTTCTTCATCGAAGGCCATTGCGGCATTGAAAAAATCATCCCTTGCAAAAGCAAATTCCTTGAGGGACCAGAGATGCGTAGTTATCATTCCCATACAGCCGCTATCACCAAGAAACTCACATACAGCACATGCCAGGGCGCCGGCTTCGTCCGGATCTGTGCCGCTTCCAAGTTCGTCAAGCAGGACCAGGGATTGATGGTCAATATTTTCGAGAATGCTTTTTATTCTTTGCAGATGCCCACTGAAGGTAGACAGAGCGCGTTCAATTGATTGTTCATCACCAATATCTGCAAATATACGTGAAAATAAGGGAAGGCAGCTTCCGGAAGCCGCCGGAACCGGTAAGCCTGTCTGATGCATGGCTGCGCAGAGACCAAGGGTTTTTAATGCAACGGTTTTTCCGCCGGTGTTCGGACCTGACAGGAGAAGAAAGCGTGAAGGGTCAGTATCAATCTCCAGACTGATCGGGACAGCCTGTTTCCCCAGCAAGGGATGCGCAGCCATAATGAGTCTGATCGAGCTGTTCTGCTGTACAGGTAGCCAGTATGCGTTATGCTGAATTCCAAAGCGGGCACGGGCACAGCGGTCATCGATCACTGCGATTTTTTTCTGTAGTCTCATCAGCGCTGGTCTGCATTTGTGAATAATGTCACTCAAGCGCCTTAGTATTTTCTGAACCTCTATCTGGTATGCCGATTGCTGTTCACTGACTGAATTGTTTGCTTCTACGATCTCGGAGGGCTCAAAAAACAGGGTGTTGCCGCTTGCAGATCTGGTGTGGATTATACCTGAAAGTCGTCCCCGGAAATTTTCCTGGAGCGGGAGTACCAACCTGCCGTCACGCAGTGCGGGTTCATCACTTGTCCATATTTCATGGTATTGGGCGTTTTTAAGATACGAATACGCTGCATGGCGGGCCGCCTGCTCGGCACTGCGGATTTTTCTGGCAATTGACTTGAGTTCAGGTATTTTTTCTTCCATGAGGTTGCCGCCTGAATCAAGATACCTCCAGACAAGCTTTGGAATTTCATCTGGAATTTCTTCTTTCCCTGTACACAGCTCTACTGCCGCATCGGGATTAAATTCTCTGATGTGCAGCATTTCTTTAGCTGCGGTATCAACGAAGTATGCAGCAGCGGCACAGTCCTCCATTTCCAGCATTGAACCCTCAACGCGTGAATCTTCAAGTGCCTTATTTATTTCCGGATAATTGGCAAGTGGATATTCTGTTTCCAGCAAAAGGTCACGGAATACACCTGCTTGTTTCTGAAGAACAAGAAGTTCTGTTTCATCTGTAATAAATGATTGTTCTGCAAGCAGATTCCTACCCTCACTGCTGCGGGCACAGGCTATAACCTGATCGAAGACCTCGTCATATTCGAGTACCTGGAATGCATGTGCGGATTCTCTGAGATTCATTATTCTAACTCCGGTATGGAAAACTGCTTCGTGAGTTCCTGCATATCCTGAATGCAGTTAAGATAACTTGTGTAGCGATCCGTATGTATGTGTCCCGACTCAACAGCTTGCTTGACAGCACAACCGGGTTCATGCCTGTGGGTACAGGTATTGTATGTACAAGCCTGTCCGGCCTCTGCAATTTCAAGATAACCATTGGCTATTTCCGGTATGGAATAACCCATTACGTGCAGCTCGCGTATGCCCGGGGTATCGATTATTTCTGTTCCGCTGTCCGGCTCGAGAAGATCCTTTGAGGTAAGCAGACGTCCGAAATTTGTGGTGTGTTTTCCTCGATTGTGTTTGGCTGAAATTTCCCCTGTTTTCAGAGCAAGCCCCGGGAACATGGCATTGATGCAGCTGGATTTGCCGACACCGGATTGGCCGTAAAATACAGTTCTTTTATTCCGGCAAAGATTCTTCAGTTCTCCTAATCCTGTGTTGTTCTTTGTAGAGGTGAGGATGATCTGATACCCAAGCTTTCTGAAAGTATCAAGCCGCTCTTCGTCCTGGGAATTTATGCCGAGATCAGTCTTGTTTATTGCGATTATGCATGGAATTCCAGTGAGCTCAGCTATAGCAGCACCGCGGTCAAGAAAGCGGGGCCGAAGAGGCGGTTCTGCAACACAGCCGATGAGTACCAACTGATCAACATTGGCAGCAATGGCCTGCATGTTATTGCGCTTTCTGTTCCACCGGACGAGACAGTTTTTTCGTGGCAGTCGTTCTGTGATCAGGTCACCTTCACAAAGAACCATATCGCCTGGAGCAAGAGGATTATAAACATTTTCACTATCCTGAAGCACTTTGCCCTTGATCCGGCACAGGCGGATGAATTCTCCTGATTGAACGGTAAAAATATTATTTATTCCCTGAAGAATAATTCCTGTCATATAGTTATTTCCTGATATGTAAGATGGAATAGATCTGCAATTCTGTTTCTTGCTTCTGATGGAAAGGCAGCAGTGGTGAACCAGTCAGATAAGAGAGACCTATCGTGTGTAGCTGAGTCTGCTTCTTCGCCTGTTGTTTTTGGTTCCGATGCAGTAATTATGCGCTTCAATTGTCTTGTCACTCCTTCCCGTGAATCAATTATAGTAATACTGTCTCCTGATAATCTCGCGAGTTCATCCCGTATATGAAGGAAATGTGTGCAGCCAAGGACAATAACATCACTGTCCCACTCGTGAACCTGCTCCACGAATGGGACAAGGCAATTCAGATCCGGATTGGGCAGGTACAGTTTATGTTCAATGAAATCTACCAGATCACCTGCTGCTATGGTATGCACTTCGGTTTCGACTGCATATCTGGAAATCAGGTCATACAGGTAAGGATCCTCAACGGTTCTCCTTGTTGCGAGCACGGCAATTCTTTTCTTTTTGCTTGCTGCAGCAGCTGGCTTAACGGCTGGAACTACACCGATAAAGGGAAAATCGGGAAAATGCAGGCGCAAGGCTGCGATTGCTGTCACAGAGGCAGTATTGCAGGCGATTACGCAGGCTCTTAATTCGAAATTCCTGCAGCACCATTCCACCACTTTTATAAGTCTTTCAAGAAGCTCAGAGGATGACTTTTCACCGTAGGGGAATCCAGCCGTATCAGAAACATAGCAGAAATGATGTCCGGGTAATTCTTTTCTCATGGATTTCAGATAAGGTAAGCCGCCTATACCAGAATCAAGTACGCAAATACAGGATTTTTTGTTCATGGAAAAATCAGTCTCCAAACAGAGAAGAAAGCTTCTTTCTCGCATCATCAGCTTTATCGTTGCTTTTTCCGGGGCTGATGCCACGTACGCTTTCACCAGGAAGCGGGAGTTGGAAAAAATCACAGAAATTCCCTCTGTCTTTATCGGTAATTTCTCGATCTACTGATTCACGGCATTGATAGGCGGCTGCCGGATCGTAATGCCTGCAGTTAAGACACACATGAAGATCAGCACCGCAGTTCGCGCATAGAGTGCTTCGCCCCAGGGCGATCGATCTGTCCAACTTAGTCCCACAGGAAAAACATTGTGCCATAGTTCATATTACTTTGGCTTTCGACGGCTTGCAAGACCCAGTAATGCATGAGTCTGATCTTTCCTGGCTTGAGTTCGCAGGTGAACTGGGATATTATTGGTAAATGCTGGTATTTTCAAAATGTCGTGACGATGGTTGTCATAGATTCTCGCTCACTGGATCAGAATACTGTTATCGCCATCTCAGTGATCATCAATCCTGTGTCAACAGGATAATGGAAGAGTTGAGCTCTCATACAGAGTTCACCGGGTGGAATTTTTCTGAATTGTCCTTTCTTGATATTTCCTTTGAAAAGAAGAAATTCATTAACTGCAGTTTTTCTCATTGCGTATTTCCGGGATTGAAGTTCACTAATTGTCATTTCGAGACCTGTTTTTTTGATTTTTCTATTTTTTCTCATTGTACATGGGAAGAATGCAGCGTACACAACACGACTTTTGCCGGTACGGATTGGATGAATTCGGAAATCAAGGATTCAACTTTTTTTCAGGCATCTTTCAACGGTACGAATATGAAAAAACAGAAAATACTTTCGACAGATTTATTCCGCTCTACTTTTATTGCTGCTGAACTTGAGAATCTTGAATTTGAAGACTGCAATTTGAAGCGAGTGAATTTCTGTCATTCTGTCAGGGAAAATGTAATGTTTCAGTGGTCAAATGAAATTGAAGCACAGTTTGAAGAAGAAGAACGATCAGAGGCAAGATATCTGCCGATCGGTCAGATATAGGAGTCCCTGCATGCAGATTTTATCACATATATGCCTGGAAACTTTCCGGAATGCTTATATTATCGTTTCTGACAAGAGTCATGAAGCGGTAATGATTGATCCGGCTGGTATTGATATAAGGTTGATCGAACAGATAGAAAAAAAACGCTATTGCCTGAAATCCATTCTGCTCACCTCTCCCCGGGCACTGCATAATCGCCCGGTAAAAACATTACAGAAAATCTACCCCGTTGATATCTACTGTGTAAAACCCGAAATGCACCATATAGATGCATTCGGAATAGATCCTGACGAAGAACTGGTTCTTCAGGACTTCAGTATTTTGCCGATCTCCATGCCTTCCTATAATATGCATACAGTGGTATATCAGATCGGCGAATGCATATTCACCGGTGATGTACTGAAGGCCGGGAAAATCGGGGAACCCACAAGCAGTTTTGCGCTTGCATTGCTGAAAGCAGAAATTCAGGAAAAGATACTGTCATTACCATCCAGCACTATGATTTTCCCTGCTCAGGGGCCGCCCTCAACGATTGAAGCTGAGATTCGAACCAATCCATATCTGCAGGAATCGTATGATCCGGTGTTTCAAAACATCTGAAGCGCTCGGGAATCGGTGCAAAAAATGTTTGTTCTCCGGAACCTCCGGGGAGGCGGATAGAGAGAAGCGTGGCATGCAGCATTAGCCCGGTTTCGGCTGCCTCCTGACCGCAACGGCCGTAAACCGGATCACCGAGAATGGAGCAACCGATAAACTTCATATGTACCCGCAGCTGATGAGTTCTCCCGGTACACGGGTATAGACTGAGCAGGCTGAAATCACGGGTTCCCTTTTTGACTGTCTGTACAAGCCTGTAAATCGTATGAGAATCCTTGCCCAGCCTACTGCTGTCCACTGTGGTGAAACGTTTTCTGTTTGCAGGATCCCTGATTATTCTGGTTTTTATGCTGTCGGTCTGTTTTCTTGGTGTTCCTTTGACAATGGCTGTATATAGTTTACCTACTCTTCGCTCAGCAAATTCATTAACAAGAAACGCATGAGCTTCGGGGTGTTTGGCGGCAATAATTACACCGGATGTATCCTTGTCAAGGCGATGTACAATGCCAGGCCTAAAAGATTCGATATCATCTGTGGCGGTTTCCATGAAATCATCCCGTAGCTTGCTGATATGTCCCAGCAGACCATGAAGCAGAGTTCCTGTATAGTTACCCTTGGCTGGGTGAACTACCATTCCTGCCGGCTTATTCACTACTATGACATCATCATTTTCAAAGAGGATTTCTGCCTGCATTTTTTCAGGTTCGAGATCAAACTGCGGTAAGGCTTCCATATGTAATTCAATATGATCTCCATTCTCAACGTTTTGAGATAGTTTTGCGTCTTGTCCGTTTATTTGGAGCTTGCGGATTCGATTCTTGATTTGAGATCTTGAACCGAGATCACTATTGCGCGACAGGTAGATATCTGCTCTTGTACCAGATTCGGTATCTACGTGATAGATATGTTTTTGATAGATGTATTTTTCTTCCAAGGTTACTCCAGTAAACCAAGTATATAGTCTGCAACAGCAACTATAACAGCCGCACTGAGCCCAATATAGAGAATTCTATTGCGTTCTTCTTCAGTTTTCTGTACTGCGTCAGGAGGTGCAAAAAACAGCGGTGCATACTCCCCTGCAATACTGTTCTGATCCAGGCTGTGATATGTAAATCTGCCGACATCATAGACAATTCCAGTCAGCATTACTGTCAGAGGGACTGCGCCGAATGCAATAACACTTCCACGCCGTATATCCAGCGCCCATTGCGGAAATTCATCGGGATGGTAGGGTTCGGGTTCAGCTGTCTGTGCAAAACTGCTTGTGAGTCCTGAAAAGAAAATCAATATAAGAACCAAAGCTGATAATCTATGGCAATTTCCCTTAATCATTGAACAAGATTAACACAATTCCGGGGGAATGAAAATCTATCTTATTGACGCAACAGGCATCATAAGGGTAATTTCACTGTATGAGTGAACAATTATGGTCTGAAAGGCAGAAAGCAACCTGGAAAACAAAGGTTGGTCTGGCTGAAATGTTGAAGGGCGGAGTTATAATGGATGTAACTAACGCTGAGCAGGCAAAAATCGCCGCAGATGCCGGTGCACAGGCAGTCATGGCTCTTGAGCGTGTACCTGCTGATATCCGTGTTCAGGGTGGTGTTGCCAGAATGTCCGATCCCAGTATGATCGAAGAGATCCAGAAGGCAGTTTCTATACCTGTTATGGCAAAATGTCGTATAGGACATTTTGTAGAAGCACAGATACTACAGAGTCTTGGCGTGGATTTTATTGACGAAAGTGAAGTTCTTACACCGGCTGATGATCAGTTCCATGTGTACAAGCATGATTTCACTGCACCTTTTGTCTGCGGTTGTAGAAACCTTGGTGAAGCGCTTCGCAGAATTGGTGAAGGTGCGGCAATGATCCGAACTAAAGGTGAAGCAGGTACAGGTGATGTTGTTGAAGCTGTTCGTCATCTTCGTACCCTGCACGGTGAAATCCGCCGGCTTCAGGGAATGAGGAATGATGAGCTTATGACAGCAGCCAAAGATCTGGGTGCACCGTACGAGCTTGTCCTTGAAGTTGCCAGAAACGGTAAACTACCCGTTCCTAATTTTTCTGCTGGAGGAGTTGCGACTCCCGCAGATGCAGCTCTGATGATGCAGTTGGGTGCAGAGTCTGTATTTGTCGGATCCGGCATATTCAAGTCAGATAATCCTGCCAGGCGCGCGCGAGCAGTCGTAGATGCAGTAGCTTTCTACAATGATTTTGATAAACTTGTTGAAATTTCCCGTAATATTGGTGAACCCATGACTGGTATTAATGTTTCAACTATGCCCGAAGCAGAGAGACTGGCCGGTCGCGGCTGGTAATACTTCTGATATATGAGCAATAAAGATATCTGCCTTGGAGTGCTTGCACTTCAGGGCGGTTTTTTTAAACATTCCGAGATGCTTCTCAAATTAGGCTGCAGTTCTGTAATGGTGAGAGAACCTGATCAACTGGCCGGGACTGATGGCTTGATTATTCCAGGTGGAGAAAGTACGACTATCGGTATGCTGATGGAGCGCTTCGGCTTGATGGATGTGCTAAGGAATAAGATATCCTCGGGATTTCCTGTATTCGGAACCTGTGCAGGAGCCATCCTTTTATCTGACAGGATATCCAGAAGTGATCAGATCCGGATTGGCGGAATTTCTATGGAATCCGAACGAAATGCATACGGGCGTCAGATCGAAAGCTTTGAAGCCGATCTTGAGCTTGCCGGGATTGATCAGCCTGATCGGGCATTCAAAGGGGTTTTTATCCGTGCACCAAAATTCTCTGGTGTAAGTCCGGAACTGGAAATTCTTGGCCGCTATGAGAACTCTCCTGTGCTCGTGAGAGCCGGCTCAATACTAGCCGCGAGTTTTCACCCGGAATTAACTGATGATACGCGACTGCATAAGCTTTTTATTCAGATCGTCCAGGAAAACCTATAAGTTATCAGCTGCCCCGATTTCCAATGTACATCAGGATATTATCAAGAATGTTGATTGATTTGCTTCCACAGCGGTCTGAAAGTTTTTCTATTAATAATGCACATGACTGCTCGGATATTTTTCTGATTTCAGCCGTCTTTTCCAGTACCCCATGTGTGTGACAGCTGTCCTGAATATTTCTGATATGATCTGACTGCAGGTTTTGGGTCCCGAACAAGGAACGAATTTCTACAGGAGCATCTGAATCAAACAGAAAATAGCGATAAAGTGTTTTTTTGTTTTCTTCAACATCACTGGTGTTTGGCTTGCCGCTATTTTCAGGGTCGCCAAACAAGCCGATATAATCGTCCTGGATCTGGAATATTACTCCCATCTCTTCGCCAAGTTCAGCAAGGATAGATACTCCGGTATCGTCCCCTCCTGCGATCAGCCATCCCAGCATTAGCGGCAGCGAGAAGGTATATCGACCGGTTTTATATCTGTACACATCAAGTATAGAATTAATATCAGTGTCTTCTGGATCTACTCCGTGCACAACATCCTGCATCTGAGCTGCTCCTACAAGAGCAATCTCCCTGCTGGCAATGGATAGTATCTTTCGATATGTTGATTCGGGCAGTTTGAGTCCGGACAGAATTTCGACTGCCCAGAATGCTGCTATGTCACCTGCACAAATACCAAGAGATATTGCTGAATGCCCAGGATCCGACCAGGTTTCTGAAATTGCCATGTCCCTGAACTGTTTGTGAATAGCTGGGGCTCCCCGTCTGGTGTCATCCTGATCCATGATGTCATCATGGATCAGGAGGAAGCTCTGCAGCAATTCCATCGCCGCAGCTGCATCCGATGCAGAATCCAGGTCTGAAAAACCTTCATCGGCGAGAGCTGCACCCAGGAACACGAGTGCACCGCGAATCATTTTTCCTCTGAGAGTATATTCCAGTATCCTGCTTCGCAGAAAAGGGCCCCATTTGTTAAGATCCCTGCTGGAATCTTCCAGAAATATTTCCAGACGATTTTCGATCAATGGCCTGTATGTATCCAGGAATTCTTTCATGACTGCTCACTTCCTTGTTAGTAGATTCTGAACTGCAATGGAGATCAGGCATGCAAGGATCCGTATTTTGCCCGGTTTAACTTTTTTTCTGTATACTATAAATGGATCCTGGTGTATCTGATCAGCTGTCCAATTGTACATAGCAGCTGCGGCAGCCACTGGGATGCGGTAACGATAAGGAATCAGCTTAAACCCCTGCTCAGCCTTGCTCTGCCAGGTTTTATATCGATCAATCTGCCAGCGCATGTATCTGCGAAATTCATCTGCATGTGCCAATGCTGTTTCCTCATTGAGATCGGTGAGACTACTTTCTTCAGATGGCAGGTATCTTCGTCCAAGCTTGTTGTCTTCGGAAACGTCGCGTACGAAGTTGATAAGCTGCATTGCCCTGCCCTGATACACTGCGGGTTCAAGGGCTTCTTCAGGCAATCCAAGTATCCGGCACATGTATAAGCCGATTACCTCGGCAGATCCATAAATGTATTCCAGCATTTCTTTTTCTGTACGGTACAGATAGCGTGAAAGATCCCATGACATGGACTGCAGAAAAGCTTCAGTCCATGAGGGATCAAATTTCAGTTTGGTACTGAGTTCAATAAATGGGTCAATAATGTCATCGTCAGCGGGGATGTTCTCATAGGCCGCTTTACGATATTTATTACAAAAGTCTTCAAATTCTTGTTTTTGCTGGGGAATATTGTCTACCAGGTCATCTGCTACCCGGACAAAACTGTACAGGCAGAACACATCTCCTTTGACTGATTCCGGGAAAAATCTGCTGGTATTGTAATAGGTTTTGCTTCCCCGTTTGAAGATGGCTTCCTGTCTTTCGGACAAGGAAGCCTTGTTTGAGTCATTCATATGTCTAAAATACTCTTTAGCCATGTTCAGAGGCAATGTTATTCCCGATAACATGTGAAGAAATTATAGTCATCGGAACGCCGACTCCGGGGTGCGTATATTGTCCGGAGAAATATAGATTACTTAGTTTTCTGCTTCTGTGAGAGGGGCGGAAAATAGCTGTCTGGTTCAGCGTGTGTGCAATGCCCAAAGCGGATCCCTTGAATGCATTGTATTCTGAACTGAAATCCCTGTGTGAAAAAATTCTTTTGATTATGATTGAATCCCTGATTCTGGTTCCAATGAGATTTTCGAAGTGATCAAGAATTTTCTCACTGTAGGTCTCCCGGATGCTGTCATTATCATCCATGCCCGATGCAACCGGGACCAGAAAGAAAATATTCTCATGCCCCTCCGGTGCAACCAGCGGATCGTCATGGGAAGCACAGCTGACATAATAACTGGGATCATCGGGCCAGGCTGGTTTCTTGAATATTTGATCAAAATGTTCATCCCAGGGATCAGAAAAATACAGGTTATGATGAACAAGCTCAGGAACCTTTCTGTTCAGACCCAGATAAATTATAAACATGGTTGGGGCCATGATACGTTTGTTCCAGTATCCAGGGGAGTAACTTCTATACTTTTCCGGTAAAAGTTTCTGATCAATGTGCTGATAATCTGCATTACCAAGGAAGATGTCAGCTTCAATTTTTCCCTGATCTGTTACAGCTGCGGTTACTCTACCGTTATTAACTTCCAGGCTTCTTACCTCGTGTCCCGTGAGAAGTTTTACACCACAATCCTCAGCGAGTTTGCTGAAACCATCTACAAGTGCTGCCATACCACCAATGGGAAAGTAGACCCCGAGATTAAGATCAACATGTGACATCAGGGAATAAAGTGCCGGAGCATTCTTAGGGCTGGCTCCGAGGAATACCATCGCATATTCGAGAATCTGCTTTGCTCTGCGATCCTGAAAATATTTTCCGATAAATTTGTCCAGACTCTGAAAAATATTCATGCGTGTGCCTTCAAGCATGATTCTCCGGTTAAAGAACTGGAACACGTTCCGGTATTCGGTGTAGAGAAACTCCCGCATGGCAACGTTGTACTTATATTCTGCGCCGTCCAGATATTTCTGAAGACGGGCACCTCCGCCGCTTTCAAAACTCTCGAAGATTTCCTTGGTACGCTTCAGGTCTCCGTTGATATCGATGATCTCATCTGGTGAGAAAAATATACGGTAATATGGATCCAGCTTATGCAGTTCATAGTAGTCAGAACGATTTTTGCCAAGGTATGAAAAAAACTGTTCGAATACCTCCGGCATAAGATACCAGGATGGACCCATGTCAAATATAAAACCATCTTCTTTCCATACCTGTGCACGTCCACCCAGGCCGTCGTTCTTTTCCAGAAGAGTTACTTCGAATCCCTTGGATGCCAGCAAGGATGCCGCACTTAAGCCCCCAAATCCACCGCCTATTACACATACTTTCTTCTTCATATACATAGTATAACAATGCTGGATTCTTTTTACAAAGGAAAATACAGGAATCAGGTGTTATTTTTATACTATCAATTTAATTATATAAATATTGGTAGTGTTTCAAGCCTTATTTTGATTCGGACGCTTTTTTTTACTAATTTCAAACCATATTTATGGGATCAATATTATTTTCTTCGTATATTTCCACAATTTTCATCTGTGTTTACTTGACCACTGCTGCATGGAGTGATATTGTTCGTACATAGAAGTCGAGCTAATGGAGGTGTACTATGCAGATAGCCGAACGCACTGGTGCAGAGATTATTGTGGAAGCAATCGAGAAGTCCGGTGTTGAATATATTTTTGGATTACCGGGTGGTGCTGCGATACCGATCTTTGATGCTCTTGTAGATTCACCTGTTAAAATGGTTCTGACAAGGCATGAGCAAGGTGCCGTGCATATGGCAGATGGCTATGCGCGGGCTACCGGAAAACCAGCTGTAGCATTGGTTACCTCTGGTCCGGGGGCAACTAACACCATAACCGGTATACTGACTGCTCAAATGGATTCAATACCGATGGTGGTTATCTGTGGTCAGCAGACTACATGGAATCTCGGGCTGGATACCTTTCAGGAAGCGGATGTATCCGGAATATCATACCCGGTTGTAAAACATAGCTACCTGGTCAAATCTGCAAAAGATCTTCCACGTATTATGAGTGAAGCATTTCATTTGTGTAATACCGGCCGGCCAGGTCCTGTGCTGATTGATGTGCCCAAAGACATTTCAAGTGTCAGTCTTGTTCCTGATTATGATGAGCCGTTCCATCTGCCGGGTTATAAAATTCCCGGGGAGCCTGATCATTCACTGATTGAAAGAGCGGCGCAGATGATAGAGTTTGCCCGCCGACCCGTGTTCCTGGTTGGCCATGGTGCTGTTATAGCCGGTGCAAATCAGGCCTTACTATACCTCGCCGAGAAAACCAGAATTCCTGTCAGTAATACCTTGTTAGGTAAGGGAGCTTTTCCTGAAACCCATGAATTAAGTCTTGGTATGCTGGGAATGCATGGTACTGCATATGCAAATAAAGCCGTCGATTCAGCCGATCTTGTGATATCAATCGGCAGCCGTTGGGACGATCGAATCGTCGGCAATGTGGATAAATTCTGCGTCAATGCAAAGAAAATTCATATAGACATCGATCCGTCTGAATTCAATAAGACGGTTCAGTGTGATCTGAATATTCTCGGTGATGCAAAAGCTGTTATCGACATTCTTAATACCATGATTAATCCAGGACCTACAGAAGACTGGTTGAAACAGATCAACAGCTGGAAGAAGCAGTTCCCTCTTCGCTACAAAAAATCGGGAAATCTTAAAGCTCAGCATGCAATGCAGGAAATATCCGAGCAGACCAATGGAAATGCAATCTTTACTACAGATGTTGGTCAGCATCAGATGTGGGCAGCTCAGTACTGTCTGACGGATCACAGGTTTCACTGGATTTCTTCAGGTGGAGCTGGAACGATGGGTTTTGGCTTTCCAGCGGCTGTCGGTGCACAATTTGCTCATCCAGAAAAAACAGTTGTAGCAGTTGTTGGTGATGGTGGTTTCCAGATGACCTTGAATGAGTTGAGTACTGCTGTCATACATAAGCTTCCGGTTAAGATACTCATAATTAATAACCACTATCTTGGTATGGTACGGCAGTGGCAGAGCATGTTTTATGAGAACAGATTAAGTGGTGTAGATCTCAAGGGTAATCCGGATTTTGTGAAGCTTGCCGAGAGCTATGGCGCAAAGGGCTTCCGGATCCGCAGGTCTGGAGATGTAAGAAGAATCATCCGGAATGCACTTGAGTATAACGATGGTCCATGTGTCATAGATGTTGAAGTTGAAAAAACCGACAATGTATTTCCGATGGTTCCCGCAGGCGGTGCACTCGGAGATATGATCCTCAAAGAAAGTTCAAAAAAACTTGCAAAACCGATTGGCAGTACCTAAGGAGATATTATGAAAGAGAATCAGGATAACCAGAAACATACCATCAGTCTGTTGGTTGCCAATAAGCCGGGTGTGCTTATACGCATCTCACTTGTGTTCTCCAGACGGGCGTATAATATCGACAGCCTCGTGGTGAGCCCTTCACAGGATCAGGAATATTCCAGTATGACTATCGTTGCAACAGGTGATGCAACAGTTCTGAATCATATACTGAAACAACTGAACAAACTTGTAGATGTTATACACGCAACCGATCGCACTGGAGAAGATGTTATACACAGGGAAATGGCGCTGATCAAGGTTAACTGCGAGATCACACGCCGTGCAGAATTGCTTCAGCTTGCTGCTGCTCTGCATTGTGATACAGTAGATGTGACAGAAGATACAATAATACTTGAAATAACCGGCACCAGCGAAGAACTGGATAATGTACGCAAGGTTATGGAGTCATATGGAATTATTGAAACTGTGCGAACAGGAAAGGTCTTGATAACAAGGGGAAATGAAAATACAGCGTAAATCACATTCGTTACCATATAAAACTACCGATTATTATTTTGGTCTAGCGGATACAAACGACCCTGATTCGGATCCGATCAGTGCTCAGATCTATCCGCGCATAAATGAGCAACTGGTTCTACCCTATGAAACGGCCGATCCTTTATCGGATCGGCACTATGAAATATCACCCCGTTTTATTCATCATTATCCAGATCGTGCTCTTCTTCTTGCTACCGATACCTGTGCAGTCTATTGCCGGCACTGTTTCCGTCGCCATTTTACTGCCAGTGATGCCGGAATGATCAGTGATGATCAGCTACTAATGATTCAGAATTGTCTGCACGAACGGCCTGAGATCAAGGAAGTATTGATTTCAGGTGGGGATCCCCTTGTGTTGTCAGTAAAAATCCTCCGTAAGATTCTGTCAGCTCTCCGTGATGTCCGTGACGATCTCATAATCAGAATAAGCACGCGAATTCCTGTTGTGCTTCCATCAAGAATTAATGACCAGCTGGTAGAGCTGCTTGAAGAGTTCTCACCTTTATGGCTGATTATTCACAGTAATCATCCGCGGGAGTTAGGTAATGAATTTTCGGAGGCAGTTCGCAGACTCAGACGCGCCGGCCTCAGTCTTCTGAATCAGGCTGTTTTATTGAAAGGCGTGAATGACTCTGCAGATATCCTTGAAGAACTTTTCAGGGGACTGCTTCAGAATGGTGTAAAACCATACTACCTCTTCCAGGGCGATCTGGCCTCCGGAACAAGCCATTTCAGGGTGAATATATTGCGGGGCATGGAAATTATGAAAGAGCTCCGCAGCAGAATCAGCGGTATGGCAATGCCGACATTCGCGGTAGATCTGCCTGACGGCGTTGGTAAAGTACCCGTTCAGCAAGAGTATATTGAGAAAATTGATGCAGATTTTGTTTATTTTATCAGTCCGGATGGAAAAAAGGGAAAATACCCCGTAGAAGCTGAAAGAATTGGGCGGTAATGGACTCGAACCATCGACCCCTAGCGTGTCGAGCTAGTGCTCTAACCAACTGAGCTAACCGCCCATCCTTATCAGATGGGCGAATAATATCATTTTTTCAGAGTCATGACAATACGCTCCAGAACTTTTTTTCGGTCGAGCGGTTTTACGATATAATTTTTAGCCCCGATCAACAGAGATTTTTTTACAAGATCCTGTTTGCCCAGCGCGCTGATCATTACAACCTTGGCTTCCTTGTCGAACTCAATAATCTTTTCAAGGGCAGTCACGCCATCCATTTTAGGCATGGTAATATCCATAGTTACCAGATCAACATTGGGGTACAGCTCTTTGTATTTTTCGATTCCCTCAATACCGTTGGCCGCGGTTGCGATGACATCAAATCCTTCAGAAGTAAGTATCTGACTGATTTGCTTTGTAACAAACATTGAATCGTCAACAATTATAACCCGGAATGGTTCACCGCTTTCGTTCAAGCCTTCTGCTTTTCGTTCATTAATACTTGGAAAATCTTGTTTTGCCTTCATACTGTAACCTCTTTAGGAAATTCGTTCCCGCACGGCGACGTTGATTTCAATCTTGCCCTGGGGCAATTCCATAGGAACAATCAGAGCTTCAACCTTTGGATCAGTAATCTCCATATTATCACCGGTGAAAATAGCCGGTGGTGTAAGATCAAACTTGAAACCAAGATTGTGCAGCTTTGTTACTGCCTGTCCGGTAATCATATTGGCAAGTTCTGTAATTGTAGCCTTGCCCATATCATTCAGTGTTTCGATCGGCTCCATATCCATAGATTTAAGCATGTGATTTGAAACATTGATAGCTGTCGTGCGGTCCATGTCGAATAAAACACGTCCCTCGACATCACCTGCCAATCCGATTATTGCAGCTACGCCAAGAACCGGCATAGATGATGCCTTGAGGTACAGTTCTCCACGTTTGATTTCCACCTGCAGAACTTCTTTCAGCACGTTGTATGCCGATTCAACAAAAGGGTTGATGTACTCGACTCTCATGAACCTCTCTCCTCTTTTATTATACGATCGTTGTCAACATTCGCTTTGTCAGACAAATCTCTGTCATAGCTAATCTACTCACTGCGTATTAATAATCCGCTATTTTTTCCGGGCAGCTGAAACTGCATCTTCACCGATATAATTCCAGTTTTCACTGAAAGGATACTCATTTTTACCCATAAACAATACCCCATTCTGCTTCAATTTATCAACAAAAATATCATCCATCAGTTTTTGCTGAGCTTCGGGTAGAAAGGACAGCAAATCTCGGCAGAGGATAATATCACAGGCAGGGACATTGGTTCCATTCGCGATATCACTGTATTCAAATAAAACAGAATCTGTAATCGATGAATCAAAATGCTGCCCTTTTGTACCCTGAACCATGAAATCATGATAAAAAGCAGGTACAGAATCCTTGCTTAGCTGAATGCTTGGCGCAGCACTGATTGCCATTAGATCTTTATCTACTGCCCATACTTTGATCATTGATTCGGGATACATGTTCTTGAGTAGACACACGAGCGAGAAGGTCTCCATTCCATTGGCACAGCCGGGATTCCAGACGGTGATTGTTTTACCCAGATCGGTGGGTATGAACTTCCTGACCTGCTCCCTGTATCCGTCACCCCACAACTGCTGGGTATAGGGTGAATAAAAACTTCTGAGAAACTCGGATGCATCTTCCTGTGTTTCAAGCTGAACCGATTTTCCCTGATCCTTGCGAAACTTCTGCCATTCAGCAAATCTTTTGTCGACCCATTCTTTATTTACTCCGCTGAGATGAAAACCAGAGAATGTGCCAAGTGTTTCGTAAATAAAAGATTTATTAAGTTCTTCACCAGTGACATTTTCACTGTTAAATGAGCCTGAGCGAGCTATACTGACCTGGCTCTGGATTGATTCCTCGATCTGCTCACTTACAGCCTCCTGAACCTCATCATCCTTACGGAAAATACGCTCCACATCAAGTATGATATACAGACGCTTTTCATGTTCAACAACACCGCTTATGAATTTAATGTTGATATCACCGAAAATCGGATGTGGTGGCTGAATACTCTTTGAAGAAATCCCAATTACCTTGTCGATTTTATCTACAATAATACCGAGAAGATTTGTTTCCAGTCGCAATATCAGTCCGTTTTTATATTTCTGATTGTCTTCCTCAACCGGTAAATGAAACAATTTGCGCAGATCAACAATAGAAATTATATCGCCGCGGAGGTTATACACACCTTCTACAAAGCGTGGAGCATTGGGTACATAGGTAAAATTACTGTATTTCGCAATCTCCTTTACCTTCATAATATCAATACCGTAATCTTTACCCCCCAGGGAAAAAGTTACCATCTTGAAATCAATGAGCTCTCTCTGCTCTTCTTCAGCCCGGTCAATATGTCCGAGACGGGTTCGACGTCGGTCTTTATTCTGAACAGCCATGTCCTATCCTTTCACATTGCTTTGGCGAAGGTTTCTGAGTGCCTTCTCTTGCTGCATTCCCAGATCCAGCAACTGACTCACATCAATAATCAGTGAGACAGTTCCATCCCCGGTAATATTGGCACCTGCTATTCCAGGAACATTTGTGTAATGGTCCCTGAGAGGCTTTATAACAACATCCTCTTCACCAATAAGTTGATCAACCACCAATCCCATACGTTTATCCCCGCTGCCGACAATAACAACGAAAAAGTATTCCTTTTCCTCGCTGGCATTTATCTTGAACAGCCTGTTCAAACGCAATAGTGATACAACGTCTTCCCGTACATTGAAGACTTCATAGTTGTCAATCATTTTTATGTCTGAAGGTTTGATTCGATGACTGTCAACAACAGAAGTAATTGGAATTGCATACATTTCCTTACCTACTCGAACCAGCAGTCCCTGTATAATTGCGAGTGTCAGCGGAATCTTAATTATGAATTTTGTTCCCTGCCCTCTGGTCGATTGCACGGAAACGTTTCCGTTTAGTTTTTCAATCTGCTTTTTGACAACATCAAGCCCAACCCCTCGACCGGAAATGTTGGTGATTTCTTTCGCGGTTGAGAATCCGGGATCAAAGATCAGATTGAAGGCTTCAATATCTGAAAGGGATTTGCTTGGATGAATGACACCTCGATCAATGGCTTTCTTACGGACAGCATCAATATCTATTCCCTTTCCGTCATCGGATATTTCAATAAGTATCATGTTGCCTTCATTGCTAGCCCGCAGCTTCACATGCCCATCGGGGGTCTTTCCGGCACTGATTCTGTCAGCAGGATTTTCGATTCCATGATCGATACTGTTTCTTACACAATGGATCAATGGATCAAGTAGGTCTTCAATGACGGACTTGTCCAGCTCGGTATCTTCACCTTCAATATCCAGTATTATTTTCTTGTCAAGACTGCGACTCAGGTCACGTACAAGCCGTGGAAATCTGGAAAAAATCTGACTGATCGGCACCATGCGGATTCGCATGACACCTTCCTGGAGTTCGCTGGTAATTCTCCCGAGATTCTGGGAGGTGTTGCGGAATTTAGCCACTGTATTTTTGTAGCTGCCCTCAAATCCATC
This sequence comes from Spirochaeta dissipatitropha, assembly GCF_054657935.1. Lineage (NCBI taxonomy): Bacteria > Pseudomonadati > Spirochaetota > Spirochaetia > Spirochaetales > Spirochaetaceae > Spirochaeta > Spirochaeta dissipatitropha. The sequence continues at coordinate 71,521 of NZ_BAAHXT010000011.1, forward strand.
AAACATTCCGTACATCTGGCCGAAACGTTCCTGTGTATCGCCTTTAACTTCCTTTATCGTTTCACCATTCTGCATTCTTTGAATGTAGTCAGGTAAAGAATCAAATAATTCTTTTACCATTTCCCTGTATTGTGAAGTTCTGGATTGAAGTTGCGAAAGCGTTTCCCCGAATTCGGTAGATATCTGGTTGAATGAAGCTTTATTGATTACAGTTTCACTGACGAGATTCAGGAGATTATCGATTCTTCGGCTGTCTACTCTGAGAATACTACCGGAAGAGTTCTGATGCACAGAAGCCTGTTTTTTCTCTATATTTTCCGGCTCTTCTTTGGTGCCGCTGCCAGGTATTTCATTTGCGTTGGGTGACCGCGAACCGGAATCCGGATTATTTTGTGCTGCTGATATCGGGGATTTGTGCTCGGTGCCATGAACGTCTTTAACCATGGCAGCAATCATATCATCCGTTTCATCAGTCGAACCTGCCGAGATAGCAGTTGATTCCTTCCGGGACGCCTTTTCTTCGGATTGATAAGGTTCAGTGTTTTCTTCTGCAGTAAGCAGCCGGATCGATATTCCTTTGGTTACATCAGGCAGTTGAATTGAATTCACGATTGTATCAGCATTCTCGGCTGAGGATATGTAATACAGAACCTGGGGGAAAAAGATATCTTCGTAGAGTTGTTCGAAATCCGGATTTGTTTTGAGTACATGTCCTACAGATTTCAGTGCTGCAAAAATCTGTATGCCACCGACCGTATTCATTGGATTGTCTTCGTCGAAATCGACAGTAACCTCGTAAGCGCTGTGACCAGGCTCAATGTGATCAAGCAGTTCGTCATGATCAATCCCGGATAGATTATCCGATTTGCCGGAACGCGCTGAAGGTCCGGACAAGGGTTTGTTTTCCTTGACTGTAGCCGATTGACTGGAATCGGCCTGGAGTGCGTCTGTGCCCGTATAATAAGCTTTCAGGCGGTTTTTAAGGCTGGAAACGTCCCCACTGTATGTCTGTCCGGATTTGCGGAATTCGATCATTTCCTTTACAACATCGATACCGGCGAGAAGATTGTCGACGAGATCAGGGACAACTCCTACTGCTCCACTTCGTATCTCATCCAGCAGGTCTTCAAGCACATGGGTGAAACCGGTAAGTTCATCCATCTGAACAGTTGCCGATGCACCTTTCAGGGTGTGTGCTGCCCGGAAAATTTCATCTATAGCATCGCTGTTGGCTGTGTCACTTTCAAGAACAAGAATGTTCTGTTCCAAAAGTTCAATCTGACTTTCAGCTTCCACAAAAAAGTCCCGTAATAATTCATCATTATTTGGATCCAGATAATCACTCATATATTAAGATTCTCTTACTATTATCGTTATAAGTCAAGATTCAATACAAAAAAAGCATCCGGAACATATATTCCGGATGCCTGTATTCCCTGCAGAACGAAGCCGATATTAGATATCGTCGTCTTCCTGGAAAAGTCTCTGGTCTTCAATAAAGCGAAGAACCTGAATCTCACCAAGTCTGTTAAGCTCTGCCCGGCGACGTTCCTGCTCTCTCTGATCGAGAATGTTCCAGATCATTTCATCATCGAAATCACGCTGCAGGTCGAGTACTGCTCTGTCGAAGGTCACGGTTACATCTTTGATGTAGGTAATGAAATCACCACCGATTGTATTACCATCTCTGTATACCCGGAATCCCACCAGCTTCTGGTAAGGAGTCAGATTAGGATACAGAGGGAGACGACGGAGGTCACGGTTTCTGACATCGGTCAGGTAGTTCGGATTTCTCCATTCAAGGGTTTTCCATCCATCAAAGTTCAGGTATCCCATGAAATAGTCACGTGTACGACCGGAATGATCTTCCAGAACGACGCTGAAGCCGTGAGGATAATTCAAGCCGTGAACATTAACTTCAATGGTTCTGAGTACACCGACATTGGTGACAACACCGCGGTTCTCAAACTGAAATCCGCCTTCAGCGCCAGGAAGATAAGCCGGAATATCGAAAGGAGGCTTGATCTCTGCATAGGCATTGTAGCGGCCTGTGGGGAACTGAATGCGAACACCCATAACAGTTTCATTTGCATAACGTGTAGCTCCAGCGTTGACTGGTGCTTCGCGCACAAATGAGTTTGCAAGTGTTGATGGATTCCGAGCCGAGCTGTTCAGCAGTACTTCCCAGTTTTCAATGGCAAGTGAGGTCTTCATCAACTCCCTTTCATCCTCGGTGAAGGACGCACCAGCTACATCGCTGTAGTCCAGGATTGTTCCTTCATGATTTCCGGTTTGATCGGTCGGAAGTAATTCCGCAAAATCTATCAGAACCTGTCTGTCAGCGAATACATTCGTGCTTACCAGCACGAGCATTACAGTAATGAGAGTGAAAAAACGTTTCATCCCGTACTCCTTTTTTTGTTACCCATAATATCTCCAGGTCTAGTATTTTAAATTATACGCACCCCAAAGTGTTTGTCAATGAAAAAAGAAATTAAGCTCCCTTTTTCATGATTTCATTATACTAATCAATCCATACAGGAAATTCAAATGGAATTTGACCATCAAGCGTAATAATTATATCACGTACATACGGTGCATTAAACCGAATGCTTCTCAGCAGGGCATCTTCAGCCTCTGAATAGCCGAGGTTACTCCCCCGTCCACTTATAACAGCTTCCGCCGTAAGATCCATATATAGTGTGCCTCTCCGGAGAGACAGCGAGTTGAGCCTGGTTCCACGGTTGAAGACCCGGCCCTGTTCTACAGAAAGCGGACCAAGGATGATTTCATTAACGATTTTTTCCAGTTGGGTTTCCCGGGAATCTGTCCGGGCGATAGAACGCGGCTCACCACTGATATCTGTCCGTACAGCACCAGGAAAAAACAGTATATATTCTCTCTGAGTGTTCCCCTGTACGAACCACATGACAGTACTGAATAAAAACAAAGATACCAGCAACACAAGGCCAGGACTGAGAATATTACTTAGATGCCGTGATGAATTTTCCTGCATTAATACCCTTCTAGTTTTCAAAGCTTTCAATGAAATTACGAATCCCAGTATAGATGCCTTCGCTTAGTTCCTGCAAGTGGCCGGGGTCCCTCAGAAGCATGAATTCATTTGCATTAGTAAGAAAACCAACTTCCACAAGCACAGAAGGCATGCGGGCACCGCGAACGACAGCAAACGTTTCCTGCTTCAGACCTCGATTTGGAACCTGATTTCCAAGCTGATATTCCATGCCTTCAAGAATGTGCTGTCCAAGAAAAATACTCTGAATCGTATATTCCTCTTCGAGCATGGAATTGAGAATCGGTATGATTTCTTCGGTGCCGTCAAAATCATTCTGGGTGATAAGAGTGCGCCTGAATTCAGGCGGAAGATACCAGACCTCAAAGCCTTGAGCTCGAGTGTTGATGCTTGCATTTGCATGAATCGAAACAAAAATTATCGCTTCATTCTGACTTGAATGGAGACTGTTTGCCATTTCGTAACGATCGATAAGCTCAATGTATCTGTCATCCTCACGCGACATGACAATGTTTATGTCAGGGTATCTTCTGACCAGCAAATCCCTTAATCGGAGAGAGACATCAAGTACTACATCTTTTTCCTGAAGAACCAGAGGCTTTCCATCTATGACATGTCTGCCAATAGCCCCGGGATCCTTTCCACCATGTCCCGGGTCGATAAAGATAGTTGCGATTCTTCTTTCATTCAGTATGTTAGCTTCCGGAAACATGTCTGTAATAAGCTTTACTGTAGTTTCAGGAACATACAGGGCACCGCTGCCAGTCCAGTAGATTGCCTCCATAGGTATTGATTCCTGGAAGTTGTATAATCCAAAAGGAACACCCGGGAAAAATGTGAAATAGTTGTTATTTCTGACAAGTGTTCCACGAGAGCTTACAGGATCCCACTGCAGTTGTACCTGAAGCTGATCCAGTATTTCTTCCAGTGCAGTGTCAGCAAAGACTGTAAAGGTCTGAATCAAAATGAAAGTAATCAGAAAAAGAATCTTCAGTCTGCAGCTATTCATTCAGACTCCTTTTCAGCTTGATCTGACGGATAATGTACTCGAGACCCTGAATTCCGGCCCGGCTTACTGCACGGAGTGTGATCAACTCGGAAATGTCCGGATATGTGCACGATTCCTCATTACTGAAAGTAATCAAATCCCGAGCCAGTGCTGTTTCCAGGTGATCCTGTATACTTCTTCCGATCCAGTCACGTTCTATGCTTTCCCACCATTCAGCAGTCCGAAAGATGCGGGGCTGGGTATCAGCATGAAGAATCAGATCTTCCGGGCTATGCTGATACAGCTCGGTCCATTGATTCAGTTGATACAGCAAAGGACCTCTCGGTTTGGCGGTAAGCAGAAATTCCAGTGAATCCGGATTATTATCTTCCATCCGTATGTGGATGTTGTTGAAAATATCCTGGGTACGGCGATTCAGTTCATCGAAATCTGATGAGTTGCTGCTCCTGAGGATTATATTTCCGCATTTTCCGATGTTGTTGGTCAGGAGATCGATTTTTGAGCCAGCATCCGCAGCCTGCCAGATTGCCGCAATCTCCGGGTAATCAGGCTCGCAATCAAGACCTTCCACTGAAGAGACTACTCCCGGAAAACTGATGATCGCCCTCTCATGAACTGAATTGGATTCGGGATGTGTTCGCAACTGTTGCAGGAGAATGGCGGGAACAGCGACACCTACCGAATCGCAGAGCACTGCTGCGATTGATGAGGTCCCGCTGTGCAGGGGAAAGGTCCAGCCGGACATGAATCCTCCTGAAAGACGTGCCGCGACCTCTCCGATCACTGCTCGTCCGTTTTCCCAGAAAACATCCCCTTTCAGTGCTCCGCTGCGGATTCCAAGGGCAGCGCCTGCTGCCTGCATGGCCTGTCTCAAGGCTTCCTGCCTCACGGAATCAATTTGTGCTGGAAAGCTGTGACCGAGTTCTACCCGGTATGGATCGAAATATATGTGCCGTTCGGCGATGCCTGTAAAGATGAGTTCACCCGCGACCCAGACTGCGTCAATGCTGTACTCCGGTCCAGTTATGAATCGTTCAGCTATAGCTATCCCGATATGGCTGTCCTTCAATGCGGATTCCAGTGAGCGTGTGAACTCGGAATGATTCCTGGCGATACTGACACCCCGTGCTCCCATGTTATCAACGGGTTTGAGAACACATGGAAAAGTATCCCACATGCTGACTTTGTCCGGGTTTTCCAGGAGATCTTCGGCAGTTAATACAGTAAAACAGGGAGTTGGCATTCCAGCCTGAACAAAGGCTTCCCGCATTAAATGTTTATAACGTGCTTTCTCCGCAGACTCAGGTTGTATACCGGGTAGATCAAGATCCCGGGCTATGCACGCAACGCTTGTGGAAAAATCGGTTCCTACCGTGCAGACGCCATGAATTGGTCTTGACTCCTGTATAACATTGGCTGCAGCAGCTATTGAATCAGGATCTTTAAGGTCTATATGCAGGAATGCGTCTGCCAACGCTATCCCTGGAGCATCCGGGTTGCCGTCGACGGCTGTGACAGTCATTCCAGCAGATCTGGCTAGTTGCAGTGCAGGTATCTGCATGATTCCCGCCCCCAGTAACAACAGGTGTTTACCTTTCAGACAATTGCGAAGTTCAGCGAGGCATTGCTTCTCGAGAGCAGGTACGGTCATCATCATAGCAGAGGGTCTCCTGTTTTCCTGACATATGCTTCGAAGGTATCTCCATAACCGAACAGCTTGCTGATATATCCAGCGATAAATCGTCCCGGGATGGATTTTCCAAGCAAAGGAAATCTTTCAGGGTGGTGACCGGTTATTCTGGTCTTTTCGAGACTGAAACCGTAGGCTGCGAGCAGTTTTGAGAGCTGCTCGGGCTGAAAAACGCTGAGATGGTCCTGCGGTCCGTTTTCAAGAAATGCTGTCATATCTTTTCGTGCTGAAATTCCACTACCGTTCGGGGTAGAGAATGCAAATATCCCCTCTTTTTCAAGCATCCTGTTGATTTTTCTGAGTAATTTATCGAGATCGCCAATATGTTCAATTACATACCACATGGAAATTGCTCTGAAATGCTTGATCCCGAAGATGGTAGAAAAATCACTGTTAAGTATGTCTCCACATTCAGCAGGCAGTTTCAGATTATCCCTCACCCAGTTGACTGCATCCCGGGAAATATCGTTTCCGTATACCTCCCAACCATTTTCATGAGCAGCCTGTAGAAATGGTCCTAGAGCGCAACCCATATCAAGAAGGCTTCCTGGCTCACGGGTAAGTTTCTGGATCTGGCGAATACGGGTATATCCAGTCGTCTTGATCTTATCGAAATCTTCTTCATAACTTTTTCCATACTGTTTTCGGTAATCTGCATCAAAATAGTCACCGTTATATGTGATATCCAGAGCCTTGTAGCGCTGTTTGAAGATCAGCCTGGTTTTTTCACAGCGAAAAAAGGTTTCGTCTTCGAGACGGAGTAATGCTTTGTTGCATCGCGAAAGCCCTGTCGGTGAACCTGGATTCTGGAGAGGGCTCAGTTGTGCAAGAAAATCAGGTAGTGAAAGTCTCCTGCTATTTTCTGGTTTCAGGAGGCCAGGCATTTCTTTTGGTGCCCGGGTAAACAGCCTTGATAACCTGGTATTGGTACAGGTACGAACACCCAGAGTATAGAATCCAGCGGCATCTGCAAGTCTCTTGTGATACCTGCTGGGGTGAAGGCCGGCTACAGCACAGCCAGCAGCTGATGCCTCATACATTGTCAATCCGAATTGACAGATTACAAGGTCGTAATCAGCGAATATCTCTTTCGCATTCTGTATATTGCGAAGTATCTGAACATCCTGCGGGAAGTCCTGTTTATGGAAAGCTCGTCCTATTAATACACTTATTCTCTGTGGTTCTATGCCGCAATTACTACATAACTGTCTGACAAGCCGCGAACTGAGACCCAGGGCATCTTCTCCACCGAAACTGACGAGAATTTTGTTGAATTCTTCAGGTGCCCGATCCCTGATCCGTACTGGTCGGGAAAGAAAGCCGGGTTCCTGCATGTTTGCACTGTGTCTGCTTCTTATGTTTGGAAGCATATCTATGATGTAGTCGCAGTAGGCTCTTCCACTGCCCTGTACATCAATTCCGACAGTAAGACCGAGCCTGCATAGTTCACTGATCTCCCGTCTGCTGACACTTCTTTTATCAATAATAACAAGATCGTAGTAATCTGCTAATTCTTTGAGCCTGAAATGAGAAGGTATGAGAGCATAGGCATGTTCCTGTTGTATCGGGAGGTAGATGCCGCTTTTATCATCACCAAGATTTCCAAGCAGTTCCAGACAGCGCTTGATGTGACCGGTTCCGTGACCTTGACGTGTTTCGGGGATACATAGAATCCTTCGCTTCATGACACCTTCAATTCTGAAAATGGATGGGATTTGCACCACTGTATCACTTCGGGCAGGGAAATGGGAATCCCGTAATAGAGGTCTTCAAAGAGTTTGTTTATATAAGCATAGTCTTCAGCAGTGTCAACCGTCACCCTGGCCTTGCTTCGGTATTCCGCATCAGCTGGATCCAGACGTATATGAAATAATTCCGGGTTCTGGTAGATGTACGGGCTGACATGTTCACGCTGATAATCTGTGGTAGCATCAGCCGCTGCCCGTTCAAGGGCATGACGTGAAATAACTTCGACGGCAGACCCATATGGAGGTTGCAGTAGTCCTGCGTAATCTGCTTTCGTCTCGAGTGCAAGCTGTAGTGACTTGCTGGCAATTTCATGTGATACCAATGGGTTGTCACCCGTAGCCCTAATAATATAATCAAGAGGATAAACTTCCAGGGCATCCCGAAATCGTTTCAGTACATTATCCGGGTGTCCTGCAAAGATCTTGTAGCCGCATTTCTCTGCGAGTTCCGAAAAGGCTGCTTCACTTTCTGTATCTGTGAGCAGAACGTAATGATCTACAGGTACCAGGCGGAGATTTTCCATTGCATGCTGAAGCAGAGGTTTGCCTCCCAACGGAAGCATGGTTTTTCCTGGCAATCTGCTTGAGCCTATTCGAGTCTGAATGAAGATGCCGGTCATTGTTCCTCCCAGAGTTCAAGTAGCCGTCTGGCGTCCTGTGTATAGTGGAATTTATGATCTTCTACCCATTTTTTAGCTTTACGGAATTCACGTATGGATTCATAGGGATGAAATGGAGATTTCAATAGAAGTTTGATCAGGACAGTGGCTGGAAGTTTTCCGAAATCAGCTGCATACAATACGGCTACATTTCTCAGAAAAAAGCGTACATAATCTATATTCGGTGTTGAATCTTCCGAGATCTGTCGATTTGATTGCTGCATGCGGAATGAGGCACAGCAGATATTGCTCTGACCCCAAAGGAATACACGCATTCCAAAATCCATTTTCTGCCAGTATTGAGACTTCATGCTGCTGTCATAACCACCGCTTTTCAGAAAAAGATCGGTATTATAAATACCGGTATAGTCATAAGGAAAAAGTGTTTTCTGTCCATCTTTTGATGGTATAGCAGGAATGAGACGGATGCTCTTTTTAAAGAATGCCGGCATCGAGATGGTGGGGATTACTTCTGCTCTGTCATTGCGAAATAAAGGAGCCGCACACACCCAGTTGCCTTTCATTATAAAATGGAGTACCCGTTCACTCATTGATAGTATATTTGCGGTGTTCCATAGGACAAGAACGTGCTCGGTTACAGCCTCTCGTATTCCCATATTGATCATGCCACCAGGATTCATTTCATTATGCAGAAGCATGAATTTGACTTTGGGAAATCTTCTTACAAGCTGTTCAACATCATAACTTGAACTTTTCTGCTCGAGCATGATAATTTCCCGAACATTCATATTCTCAAGTTCTTCCAGTAGTTCTGAACGGTTAAACCGCCCTCCTCTGTGTAGAACCAGAATTGACAGGCCGGGTATGAGTGTAGACTGACGCTTGGATTTCCCACCACCGACTACGGTGAATTCGGCAGAGGAATCAGAATGTGTAAGTATAGTATTCATCGCAGTTACTACAAATTTCGGGGTAAGCATTGGCTATGTGTTCCTTGAACAGGCTGGACATTGTGTCCCATATTTCTGCCGGGTCTTGTTTTATTATATTCCCGTGCAGGTCTGGATTGAATAAGTCTACATGACAGCGGCTGACGGAGCCGTCGGGTAAAACCGTCAGTTCCCGGCGGAGCCTCCAGCAGGGCAACCTTTCGATCGGAGTGTTATCACTTACTGCATGCTCCTTAAGTCTGCCTGCGTAGGGATTGTATTTCTGGATAATAATATTTCGATTCTTTTCTTTCCAGTATTTATAGAATTCCAGCAAGGCTCCTTCATTTATATTCATGCGTACGGCCTGTATATGAACCTGTCCGGGAAAAAGTTCATGCAGCAGTTCTATGCAACTCAGTACCCGGGTGAGATTCCCGTTCGGACGCACGGCAGCATAGGTGTCCGGTACCAGGGAATCCAGAAATACTATCCATACCGGCATGTTTGCCGGGCCTGATTCACGGTAGTTTGCTGCGAGTTCACGCAAGAGCTGCTCATCCCAGTGCAGTCCGTCGGTTTCTATGACAAGTTTCAGGTTGGGCTGTGTACTGCAGAGTTTTATGAGCGTATAAATGCCGTCATATTCAGCTGGTTCGCCAAGATGTGATAATGTGAGAGTAATGTCGCCTGCCCAGTCTGCGAGCGTGCTTATGGCCTTGAAAACAGTTTCTGGTTTCTGAAATGGCATATCTGTATAGCACGGCTGATCTTGAGGTGCCGGGTAGTATATTCCCGGAGTGCTTGATTTCCCATGCAGAATCCAGTTCACAGATGCCGGTAGTGTGCGGAAAAGGGCTGTGCTGCTTTCAAGTGCCCGGATGAGTTCACCGGCAGAAAAGTCGGCATTGCCCTGTTCAGTATCCGTAACAGTTGCAAGCTCTGCGGCTATTCGGCTGCAGAGCAGAAGATTCCGCTTTGTATCAGCCTTAAGCTCCAGGCGTTGAAGTCTGAAGTCGACTGGTGAGATTCTTGTTTCAATATCAAAAGCATTCAGATCCTTTTCAATTATCTGAAACAGTGAAGTGAATTGCTGGTCTGGTGAAGCGAGAGCGCTGATGATCTGGAGGGCTTCAACGGATATAATCTCAGGTGTGCTGAACTGAGGGTAGCCATCGCAAAAGCTGTAATGTGCGAAGTAGCGCCGATGCTGCTCGAGCAGGTTTATGCATTCTTCCATAATATATAAAGGAGAATCGGCTCTCAGAAATATAATACTGCTGTGGCGATCAATGTTATGAGATTTATCCACCATTGCCTGGATTACATCCGCCTGCGACCAGGAGTCGTTTCCAAGCAGGGAAAGGGAATTGTAGTCCTGTGCAATAAAAGAATCATCATGCAGCACAACAATATCTGCTGAAAACTTATCTTGTAGTTTATATGCAGTTTTAATACTGCTCTGGACTGCAGAAATCTTTGTTCCATCTATCAACAACTGCTGCTCATAAGCATATTCGCTGAGATTGGATGCATATATACATATAATTATTTGCTGTTCCATCTTCTTTCCTATCGACCAAAACATGGGAAATCGTTACCGTAAGATCCTATGATAGACGATGCTGCACAAGCCTACAAGGTCTCTGAAATAACAGAAATAATTTCCAATATGCTTGAATCCAGTCTGAGACAAATCAGTGTGGAGGGAGAGCTGTCAAATTTCAGGCCCGCAGCCAGCGGGCACTGGTACTTTTCCCTGAAAGATGAGGACGCAGTAATATCCGCAGCGATGTTCAGGGGGAGGAATTCCCGGATTGATTTTAAACCTGCTGACGGTATGATGGTGCGGGTACAGGGATCGATTTCTGTTTATGCCAAACGTGGGTCCTACCAGATAATTTGTGACAGCATGCAGCAGGCTGGAATCGGTGATATTCTGCGGGTTCTTGAGGAGCGCAAGCGGAGGCTTGCAGCTGAAGGTCTTTTTGATTCTGACCGGAAACGACCGCTTCCGAAACTGCCAGGGAAAATAGCGATTCTTACGTCTCCAACCGGAGCTGCTGTCCGGGATATTCTACAGGTGCTGAAGCGTCGCAACTCAGGTCTTCATGCCGTGATCGTACCCTGTATAGTACAGGGAGACAGTGCTGCAGCTAGTATTCTATCTGGAATGGAATCAATTTTGAGACATGATCTGGGAGATGTAATTATCGTTGGTCGCGGAGGAGGCAGTCTTGAAGATCTGCTTCCCTTTTCAGATGAGAAAGTAGTGCGAGCAATCGCAGCCTCCCCTGTTCCGGTTATATCAGCAGTAGGTCATGAAATTGACTGGGCCTTATCTGATTTTGCAGCGGATCTCAGAGCCCCTACACCGAGTGCAGCCGCGGAGCTTGTAACCGGTAACCGTGAGGAATTGTATCGAAGGGTTATGGATTGTGGCCATGGGGTTTCTGCGGCTTTCATGCAGCGTATACATTCAGCCCGTGCACTGATTTCCAGGTTTGAGCCGGAAAGCCTTCAGGAACGCTACGCTGCATTCCAGCAGCCCTTTCTGCAACGCCTCGATGATGCCAAGGAAGATCTGCTGCAGAGTCTGGATGATATCTGCAAAGGTTACAGACAACGAATAGATCTTGCCCAGGTCAGCCTTGAGGCGCTTTCTCCATTTACGGTTTTGTCCCGGGGATATGCAATTGTACGCAAGGGCGATGGGTCTGTGTGTTCACGAGTATCCGAGCTGGGGGAAACAGATCGAAATATTTCAGTAGAGCTGCATGATGGATATATCGATGCAGATGTTACAAAAAAACGGAGTAAAATATGAAGAACTTTGAAGAAAAACTGGAACGACTGGAAAAGATAAATGAAGAACTCAGGAACGGGAAAATCAGTCTGGATGCTGCGACGTCCTTATTTGAAGAAGGGATAAAACTGGCGCGGACACTCGAGAAAGAACTGCGATCAATTGAACGCCGGGTTGAAATACTGGTCAAGGATCCAGGTACGGAGGATGAGAAACCGGTACTGGAACTATTCCCCGAACTGGAACAATAGGCAGGCGGAGCAAGCGGGATTACTTACCAATCAGTTCGGCCAGTTCAGGTCCCCACTCAAGTACCATTCCGACGCTGATGTTATTGTCCTCAAATATGCCCTGATTTACTTCAAGTGCATAACGCACGGGATATAGCGAGCGGATAATTCTCTCCGACTGAGGCTGCATATTGTGCAGGGAACGGATTCTTCTGTTACTGTCAATAAATGCGATACTGAGAGGAATATAGGTGTTTTTCATCCAGAATCCGTAGTAATCATCCCTGTCAAAGACAAACAGCATGCCTTGATCTGCAGGTAAGTCCTGGCGGTACATCAAACCCTGCTGCCTTTGTTCCTCACTGATTGCTGTTTCTACCATGAGTTCAAGATCACCTATATACAATGAGTAGAGCTCTGAACTCTCAGTGCTGCATGCTGTAATAAGTAAAAACAGTATAAATACAGATATAAATCTGTGCTTAAGATAAATCATCAGAATAAATCCAGAAAAAGATCACGTGAGAGCTGGGCACGGGACTCTTCGGCTTTGCCGGCTTCCTGCAGCGCTTCAAAAACCTGCATATCCAGATACTGCACGGTTAACGGACGCTCAAGGCTTAGTCGGACATTATTTGATTGCCACCGGATTCTTTGAGGAGAGAAACTGGCAGGTTCACCGTAGAGCTCGGTGAATCTGCTGAGCAGGGTGAAATGATCCATTTTTGAAGGATTGACAAATAATGTAATTGAGAAGAGCACGGAGTCCTGGAACTGAAAAATACCTCGCTGCAGATAGTCAATGCCTGCCGCTTCAAGAATAATGCGGTCACGACCAGGTGAGAAACTTACATCTGCTTGTCCTCTATAATTAAATACTCCTGCGCGTTGAAGCTGAGCATCTACGTCTTCGTAGATCATGCCTATACGGATTCCGGCAAATCCTTCTATCTGTTCCTGTGCGATTCCAGGGAACGCTGAGAGGATTAATATAATAATGACTGCTGCCGGGTTACGGCCGTTTTTTTTATTTCCAATCATATACATATAAAGTTATCGGCAGTGTGGCCTTTGGTATACAGTGCTTTGTGCCTTGTCACCTATATGTTCAGGTAAATTAACACAAGCCCTGCAAATGCAATGACTAATGTTATCAGAACCACAATAAAACCAGGAAATGATACAGTGGTTTTGGCAGCTGCAGGGGGGCGCTTCCGACTTTGTTGCGGTATAGGCTGCCGGAGGTGTCCGCATTTCGGACAACCCGAGATGAAGTCGTGTTCTTTTCCGGTATGACCACATTCCGGACATCGGACGGAAGAAAACATTTTCCCGCAATGAGGGCAGATAATGCTTCCTGCAGAAACCTTATTCCTGCAGTTTTCACAAAAAAAGGCTGGAGAGATTTTTTTCTTCCATTCCTGCATTATTTTTTCCTTCGAATAGCCAGCAGTGTAAGGTCGTCGTATTGATCGTCTTCCTTCACATATTTGAATTGGCGGTATTCCTGGTCTTTATCCTTGCTTTCAACGGGGTGTGCAAAATAGGTGTCATATAAAGAGAAGGTTTTCTGCAGAAAGTTATCTACGACCCGGTCTACGGTAGCTTTGTCATCTTCTCCAGCCTGCGGATCAAGGTACATACGCATAATCTGTTCTGCGGCTATAAGTGCCAGTACCGTATTCTCTGCTGTAGGTTCAACATCGGAGTAATCAAAGCGCAGTACTTCGTCCGGAATCGGATTGTTCTGACGCTCGAGATAATAGACCCCCCTTGATTGAACGGCTTCAGTTATTCTGTGAATGCGCTCAATAGAAAACTCTTCATCACCTACTCCATCTGCATTCTGCATCTGCTGGAAATTCTGGTCACGCAAAATGCGTTTCGCTTCTTCAAGTCCGTCTGTGAAAAAGAGAACTATATCACCGATTTCAAGCTCGAAAACTGCCGGTCTGTATCCGTTCGGAATGAAATCGCTGGAGAATACACCGGCAGCCGGGGCATCGGGCATCTCATATTGCCTGGTTTTCTTTTCTAAAAATCGATACATGTGTACCTGATTGTCTCCTGCATTGGCAAGAGTCAGCCGGTTTTTCTGAATGTCGAGAATGCCGGTTGTAAGTGCCGCAAAGCGGCCTGCCAGTGCGGTGGACTCAAGCAGGTCATTTATACCAAACAGCAGCATGTCCATGTTCTTTAGTTGTTCACGGTGCTGAAGTAACAGCTTGCCGCTGAGTTTTGGATCGTTCCAGCCCCTGAAGTGGTCGAGAAAAAGAGTGGCAACCTCGACCATGATGAGTGCTGCCGACACCCCTTTACCAGCTACGTCGCACTTAATAAGGGCATATGTCTGTGGATCAAGTTGTGAATAGCTGAAATAATCTCCGGAGACAGTTTTTGCTCCTTCATAGTAGCCGAAGAATTCATAGCTGTCGGTGTCTTCTCTCCCGGTGGACAGTTTAGTTTTTCCGTCTTTCTGGGTGAGCGGAATGAACATTTTCTGAACTTCTTTACCAATTGTAAGCTCTTCGCTGGCTTCAGCTGCCTTGACCAGGCCCTGAGTCATCAAGTTGACAGATTCAGCTAGCACATGCAGCTCATCCCTGGTTTTGACCTGAATGAGGTGATCCCTGAGCTGACGTTTGTCGACGGTAGTCCGGATTACCTCTACCCCTTTCACAAGCCTGTTAATCGGGATAATAATAATGGTGGCCAGCAGCAAGGCGCCGAAGACACCGATAGTCACAGCGATCAAGGCAATAATTCCCGTGGTCCAGATAAGAGTAGATTGACTTGCTGCTATTTCTTCGAGAATCAGTTCTGTACTGACACCCAGTCGCACTGCTCCGCGGAAATACACATCTTCATTCGGGTTGCGGTACAGTACAGGTTGATAAAAAATATACTCGGTTTGATCTGCGGACAGTGCCTCTGGATCGAACTCCGGTATGCTGCGAGCCCGGCCTCCGATTTCGTTGAGCCGGTTGGAAAGCTGGGTTTCGAGCTCTGAACGCACCATATCGATTTCACGGCGCTCCAGCTCTGCTTCGGGACTCGGATCCAGTGCCAGCCGGATTATATCTGCGGTGAAATTGTCAATCTGACGGGCAATATCACTCAATGCCGCGCGGGCTTCCTCATTGATGTATTCTTCCAGGGCTGCGATTTCATCGCTGAGAGCATCCTCCAGAATTGTTTCTCCCCGGATCAATCCTTCAGTATGTACGGGATCGTTACTGGCCCAGATATAATTGAATTCTGATGCGTCCTCGCGACCCCTTCCGGTAATTGTGGCATACATTGCTTCCGGCATGACGCTTATCTGATTTGCCAGAATATTGAGCTCAGGTACATTACCTTCAGGAGCAGGTAGAAAGCCTGCGGCAGCTGATACCATTGAATCAATAAGAACCTCAACACGGTCCTGAAGCCCCTGGCTGAGTGTTCTCGACTGGGTTTCCAGCACAAACGAGCCAAGGGTTATTGCAACCATCAGTACCACGGAGGTGACAAGCAGTGCCGCAAATACAGTGAACTTGATTCTGAGTCCTGCTCCCCGCTTTGATTTACGGTCCGAGGCAGCCTGTTTGGGACCTGAAAGTTTCATAAGTTCTCCCTTGATAAGAGCTTGCGTTTCCTGACGAATCCTGTGGGCTTCATGCCTGATCTGCAGGATCTGGAATGCGGATACAACAGCAATCAGCAGCAGGAATAACAGAATCAGCCAGAACCATATACTGCTGAATGAGAAGATAATAGTACTTCGGGACAGTGCCAGTGCCCAGGATGGCTGATACTGAATCGTAAAGTCGCCGTATTTCACCGTACCGGATGCATCGATTTCGAGTGTTCTTGGCGCCTGATATCTGCCCCGTGTGCTATGTTCGAGAATAATTCTGTAGGTTCCCGCCAGTGGCCGGGGAATACGGATGTTTCTGATAAGGGTGTCACTCGGAATATCATAGTCATTATTTTCATAGCTGAAAGTGTATACATCCTGACCAGTTTCTGTGTTCTGCAGTCTGATGCTGGAAATCAGTCCGTCAGCTGAGAATCCGCGACCGCTGATCGATATGCGCATCTGGCCAAGTGCATCCGAGTCTACTTCAAGCAGACGTACGATGGTTATCGGCACATAGTTGTTCAGTGGTAGAAACAGATATGCTGGTTCACTGCGGTTTCCGACATCGTCAACGGCTGATACAGTCAGAACCCACAGACCATTGTCTTCATTGACTCTTCTGAATTCTGTCCCCCTGGTAGTAATCGCAGCAGGCGGAGGTAAAAGATTAATACTTTCTGGATCAGGAAAATCCGTGCGTGCCGCTCCGACCCGCTGATAACGCAGGCTGTAGCCAATAACATTTGGATCTCGTGAAGGTTCCCAACTTGCGGTGAAGGTATTGGATACCAGCATTCCACTGTCAGTTTTTTCCATATCATTGAACACAACCTTTGGAGGCGGTGTTGTATCACGTGTAAAAAACATGCTTGCCGGTTCAGACCAGTTGCCTGCAGCATCTTTGGCACGTATGTGCAGATACCAGCGTCCATCTATGTTTGCACTGAGCCTCAGATCATTTATAAGCGAAGGATTTTCAATTCTAGGTACCAGAGGGATTGGGTTTCCGGTCCAGACATAGCTGTAGCCGACAACTCCGGATGGATCCGACGGTGCTTCAATAGTGAACTCAGCGAAGGAGCTGCGCGATCTTCCTCCGGCTTGTATGTTTAATGGCCTGATCAACGGAGGATCTACATGCTGATCCGGTGGGATATATGCAATACGAGTCAGATTTGCTTGCCGGTTTTGCCAGAAAATATGCAGACGATCACGATTACTAACAAAATTCGGAAATGAAGCAGAGCCGGTAACACCATCATTCATGATTTCGGAAGTCCAGGCAAATCCTTCCCGTCTGGCTAGAATCAGTCTGTCTCCATCGGGCCGGCTCTGCGTCCATAGAATCATTGGTTCTGAGTCTGAATCCGGAGGTGTGAAAAAAGCAGGAGCATTGGCGTTGTTAAAGCCTGTGGAAACCTGCTCGGGGTTACTGTCCAGCAAAAAGGCATCGTTGAGCCGTCCAGTGAATACATGGCGGGTCTGGTTGGCAAATCGGCGTTCCCAAGTCAGGTAAAACTGATTGTTATGGACGGTAATATCAGGTCTCTGATTATCATAGTTATCTGCTTCTGTGCCACTCCCGGCAAAGGTTGTGACGCGAATCGGACTCGACCATTGCCCACCAGTTACCCGATGACGGATATACAGCTGATACGCTCCAGCTACGGTAGGGTCCAGAGCCTGATAAATAACCGCTTCTTTTCCATTCAGTTCTGCATAGTCAGGATTAAAGTTGAGACTGGTATTATCTGCAATTGAAAAACGTTCAAAGTCACTCCAGGTAATACCGTCAGAACTGACGGCAAGGTGGATATTGATCCGGAAATCCTGGTGTCTGTTGGTAAACAGAAGAAATCCGTCACTTGAATCAAAGAGCCGGGGCGCAACAAAGGATCCATCGGTTCTGATCCGCTGCAGTAGTTCTACTTCAGAATCAATCGAGGTAATCTGATAGATGGAGAAGCTGTCTGATTCTTCTGCCAGAGCAATAGTAATGCGATCCCCGGAGAAAACTGCGCTGAAGACTGCCGGTGGACTATCACTGCTGTATGAAATTGCAGAGCTGATACGCTTTGAATCAGCCCAATCACGGCCATCTACTGCAGTTTGAAGACGTAGATAGATTCTACCTCCACCATTTTGATTCGGTACTACTTCCTGATACAGCAGCACAAGATCATCATTCAGGGATCCTGCTGACGGAAAACGCACATTGGTTTCAGGAAATTCACGCGGGATATCAAAGAATTCAAGCGCTTGCCCGGACTGTGCCGACACGGTCAGCAGAATGAGGAATAATAGAATGCTGAAAGATCTCTGTGCTGTTCTTACCATTTATATTCCAAGTCTGGTCTCTATTCTCCGCTGCAGGTTGATAAGAGGAGTATAACGCTGATTCTGGCTTGATTGCAAAAGCTGTTGAACAATTGCATAGGCGGTAGCTATATCTCCTTGTACGAAAAGCTCTTCTGCTTCCCGAAAACGCTGTTGAGCCTCAAAGCCTATTGTAGCACTGACCTGACCACCGATTGCAATACGGTATTGGTCAAGAAGTATTATCGCATCCTGATTATTGGGATTTACCTGTATAGCCTCTTCCAGCAGCCCGACGGCAGCCTGAAGCTGTTCTCTGCTGCCTCCTGTTCCAATCTGACGGGCACGCTGCAGTAGATTGTTGCTCTGAATTTCAGCGGTCCTATCAATAGGAGCCTGGCGGATACCCAGAGTTATTTCAAGCTGAAAAATAGCAGTGTTGATCCCGGGGTAATCCGGCTGAATGGCGGCAAGGTCCTGAAGATCGACCAAGGCGGCCTGGGGATCGGATGATCTCCGTGCCATGGCGTCGGCAAAACGCGTTTCAAAGGTCTGCTGAAAGATGTCGGGATCGATCTGCTGCTGGATGCGGAGCTGGAGTACCCTCGCCTGCTGATTGAAGGGCTGGGCAGATATTACTGCATTCAGATTGTTCTCTGCCCTGAGAAAAACCTCTTCAGCCTGCAACTGCCGTCCCTGTCCAATCAGATTGACTCCTTCTGTAAAGAGTTCATTTGCGCGGCTCAGATACGGAACCAGTGAAAAATACAGTGGGCTGTCTTCTGTAATTTCACGATTGGTCTGTAGATTGAGCGCGGCTCTGACAAGACCAGTCCAGGTCCGTATTTCCGGGTTTTCATCTCCTGGATTGACAGACTCCCAGAGTTCCTGGGCATCCATCAACTGTTGCTCTGCAGAGAAAAACTCATCCTGTTGAAACAATGCCCTCGCACTGTTTATGCGCTCACGCACCTGTTCAACTACCAGGATTGTTTGTGTTTCAAGAATTTCCTCACCAAGAGAGGTGATTAATGCCTCATATTCAAGGCGGACATTTGTGTCATAGCGATAGTCCAGTGCATCAAAAAAGATATCATCTGCCCGGTTCAGCAGGTTTCTTGCGGTATCAACATTGCGCTGTGCGAGCGCTGCCCTGGATTGATTCAGGAGGTTCCGGCCTTCAGCATCTGCTTCGTCAGCAAGTCTGATTGTTTCAAGAGCTTCTTCCTGTAAGGATGCGGTCTGTGACAGGATCTGTGACCAGCGCGAGGAAAGATCCGTAGCGATTTCCTGCTGCTCGATCAGAACTGTCGATTCAGCAGCATCGTCCGGAATAAGTTCGAGATAAGCAATAAAATCTTCAAGCAGGCCAGCATATTCCTGGAACTGGCTTTCAAGCTCATTCAGGCGGATAACAGCAGTCTGGGGATATCTGCGGACTACATTGATAATATCTCCATCCTGATCGACTTCCTCGGAAACACCTCGTATTTCATCCCTGGACTGAATGATTATATCCTCGAAAGTGTTGAAGGCCGTCAGCAGCGGGTCGTTCCGCAGTTCTGCTGAGGCAGCAAACAAGGAAATCTGCGAATCGAGAATTTCGTTTTCCCATTGCACGAGACGCTGCAGATATTCACTGGTAAATTGTGCTGTGCTTTCTGTCTCGATTTCCGGCTGCCATTCAGCCTGCAGTGTACGGGAAATTTCCTTTGCTTCCTGCAAGGATAAGGCATCATCAGCAAGCTGGATATGATCTTTGTCGATCTGAACTGCCAGATCTGAAAAGTTGACAAGGTTCTCACTCATGACGAGGAACCCTGCCGAGAATTCCTGCAGCGCAATACTATCGTAGAGCCGGCTTTCTCTTCCGGCAACTATTCTTGCAGTGTCTTGGAGAGATCCGCTTTCCTCGTGTATTCTGATGAGATACTGTTCGAGTTCTTCTATTCCCGCGGCATAGTTCTCAAGAGCTGCCCATCTATTTATTGATAAATCCCAGTCCTGCTGATCAAATGCGGTCAGGGCTTGATTTCTGAAATTCACGGTTCTCTCGATAGCCTGGCTTATGAGAACATCCAGCTGTTCCTGCATCGCAAGAACTGCAGCCCCGGCAATTCCTTCAGGTGTCTGGGCATCCCGCCTGCCGAGCGCGAAACGGTTAAGAAACACCAGATACCAATCCTGCTCGAGTTCCTCGTTCAAAAGAGGTACTATCTGATTTTCTTCATCGAGTAGATCAGCAAGCTCAACGATCTGCACCCGTGCAGAAATGAGTCGTTCAAGGAGGGGGTCGCTCTCCTGGATTATCTGCTGAATATTGTTTTCGGTTTCAACCTGGTTTAACAGCGAAGGAAAGTTTTCAAGGAATAGACTGCTGGCAGCAAGAAGTTCTTCCGAGACGGACGCGAGTTCACTCGCGAGAGCGAGTACCCTGTTCTCGAAAATATTGCCGTATCCTTCTTCAAGGAACTCTTCCTGGAACAGATCAAAACCCGATAGGTAGCGCTGAACTGCATTGTTGTATTCACTCTGTGCAAGGAACGCTGCGGACTCTTCCATTATCTCGATAAATTCTGTCTGGTTGAAGCGGAAGCGGACAGTTCTACGGGCATCGCGTACCTGTTGGGATGTGCGGGGATTCGGAAAACGGTCAATAGTTTCCATTCGTTCGATTATTTCAAGTGCCCGTGCCGAATTGTCGGGCTCCTCATCGAGAGACTGAATAAGGTTTTTCATTTCCTGATTGTATTCACCCCGGACTGCAGATATCTGCTGAATAATTCTGACTGCTTCCCAAATCCGTTCCGGGTCATCCTGTACTGCTTGTGCTACCAGCTCCAGTGCTTCGTTATAGCGCTGTTCCTCGGTCAGTTGACGTGCCTGGCGTATGGGGTCCTCTCTGACACCGGATGCATACACCTCTCCCGCAGATGTAAAAACCAGTAAAATGAGAAAAAAAACTGTGTGCAGTTTCAGATGAAGCAATGCACCTCCTGCATTATGTATCGGAATACTTTGTATAAAGTAAAACAACGATGTGCACACATAGAAACACTTTGTGTTTTGTGTATATATTATAAGGAAATGAGATGCCTTGTCGCCGCCGTGTTATTTTACCTTCTCACATTCAATATATCACTGCAGCATATATATGCACAGGATTTTGCATCGTTTTATGATCTTCTTGTCGGGATATTTGAACCATATCAGGACGAGAACACAGGCTTGACAACAATGGCAAGTCTCAAGATCCCGATCGGTGGTGAATATGCTGCAATGGCGACGGCCAATACCGCTCTGGCACAGGATATTTCATTTATGGAATCCAATCCTGCCGGTAGTGCCAGCCTTAAGGAAACAGAACTTGGAGTATTTCATCGCGACCTTATAGATACTGCTTCTCTCGATGGTGTTATGTATACACGCAGATGGAACAACCTGGGTATGGGAGCAGGAGCAAAAATTATACATGTTCCTTTTGAAGGTATAGATGCGAGCGGACGCGAGACTGGAGGAGGCAGGTATATTGAATCTGTAGGCGGAGTAAATATTGCCTATAATGCTTTTTCCGGTTTCTACTTTCATGGTATTTCTATTGGTGCAAATATCAAGTATGCCTTGAGAGTCGTCCCTGAAATCATTGCTCCGGGACAGTCAGCAGCAACTGCCCTGCTTGATGTCGGTATGTTGACACGGTTTAACTTTCTGAAATTTTTCTCTGCCAGAGAGCGTAATCTTTCCCTCGGCATAGTTATTAAAAATATCGGCCCGGATGCAAAGGCAGAACCTTTGCCCAGCCTGATTCAGGGAGGGATAGCATATGCACCGATCAGACCGCTTACAATTGCGGCCGACTACATTCACCCGATTCAGCTTTTCTCTGATACTCCAGCGGAAAGACCGGGGTTTGCAATAGGTCTTCGTGCAAATATTACACCTTTTCTGCGTATGAACGGGGGATTCAGTCTGCAGGGAGGGGCACCACGTCTCGTAATCGGAAATCAGATCGATATGGGGGACGTCCGTATTGCAGCAAGCTATACCCTGGACTATACCACACAGTTTACCCATCCCAATAACTTCAGTGTAACAGCCAGTCTTAATCTGGGAGATCAAGGCAGAGGTGCCGTACAACGCCAGACGGAAAGTCTGTATCTTCAGGGACTCATCGCATTTTCAGAAGGAGAGCTCGAGCTAACAATGGCCTTGACATCTCAGGCCCTGGCGCTTAATCCACGTTTTGATCCTGCCAGAGAATTACTGCAGCTTGCAGATGAATCACTGCAGCTGCAGCGTGAAATGGAAAGTTTAGAAACGCTCGGGGATAGCTGATTTCTTTTTCAGAATATCTGATACGATGAGAAGCGGAACATCATTCTTCATGTTTCTTGCCCGGTCCAGTATCAGCTCCAATGCACCGGGGCTGCTTTCCTGCATATCGCTCAGAAGGCGGTCCAGTTGTTTTCCCTTTGTCGTTTGTTTTATCATCTGTGCGGCAATATCCCTGTATATATCAGCATTCTCCAGAGGGATGTCATAGTGCTCTCTCAGCTGCTGCCACTGCTGCAGCTGCTGTTCAGGACTGCTGTCTTCAAGGTTTGCAATCATGTCTTCTATTACAACAAGTCCGGGCAGTTCTGAAAACCTGATTTTATCTGCATTCTGTCGTAATTCCAGGCGTTTTCGATGGACCTTTTCGCTTGTGTTTTGGGCTCTGCCCAGGGCAATGAATGTGAATACCGCCGCGGCAGTGCTGATTATAATCTCATCCAGCAGAGGGACGGGAGTCAGAATAATAAGAGAGGTAAAGAAAAAAATCAGCATAAAAACAAAAGAAGCAGCGAGAAATTTCGGAATGAACATCCGTTCGCGAACGTGGCGCTTTACCGCTGCGTCCAGTCGTCGATACAGAAATTCACGGTATTGTAGCACATCATCGACTGAAGGCTCTTTTCCGTAATATCCTTCAATTTCGGAGTTGCTGAGGTGCTCGATGAGTGCATCGGGGTCGTGGAAGGGATCAAGAAAGATGCTCTTGCCATTGCTTCTGTGAACGTGGTAGATATTCACCGTTTTTTTTCTGCTCATTGGATCTAGTCTACTGACCTGGGACTGTGTCGTCAAGCGAGGCAGCTATCCTGTTCTGGATGACAGGATGCTGTCTATGCGAGTGGAAAGCTCTTCGTGGCGAAACAGCTTGGCATATTTCCCGGCCGTCATACCGAGCGCATCAGTTATTCCTGGATCTGCTCCATAATCAAGCAAGAGATTTGCCAGATCAATTTTTCCTTCACCGACAGCCATCATCAATGCTGTTTGCCCGCTTGCGCTGGCTATGTCTGGATCTGGTTTGTACTCAAGAAGCAGGGCTGCAGCATCTTTATCACCCAGGGCGGCCGATTCCATAAGCGCTGTGGTCTGCCTGTCTTTTCCTGTGAGGTTTATATCAGCACCGGATTCCAGCAAGACACGCATAACAGAAGTATGCTGATTTCTGGCAGCAAGATTCAATACTGGAACTCCTGCTTTATTGCAGGTGTCCGGACTGAAACCAATCTGTATAAACCATTTCACAGCGGCAGACAGGCCTTCAGTACTCGCTGACACCAAGGCTTCCTCAGTCAGCGGATATCCCATAGCTGTGAGTTCATTTTTTGCCCGCTCTATTTTCTGAACAGCAAAATCAATTTCCTGTTCAGCCAGAAATTCGGAGATTATGGCCTGTTCAGATTCAAGTATCGGATTATGAGCTGCGAAAACCGGCAGATACTGAAGCAATTGCTCTGCAGTAATACCATCGGGAAAGTAATAAACCGGCACTTCCCTTCCCGATGTGTATCCCTGCATATATGAGAACCATCGGGATGGAATACTGTTCTTCCGCAGGACAAGCAGGAAATGGGTCAGACTTCGCAGATGAAAGGCAAACTCTTCACCGTTGATATCTTCCCAGTTACGGGTAATATGATATGCCGCACAGGGAATGTTTTTGCTGGAGATCAGCTCAACAATTGACGTAATACTCTCTTTAGGTGCATCCGAATAAATAATTCCAACTTTCATCTGTATTAAAAGATATCGGACATTTGCCGCTTTTCCTTACATCATTATTTATAATTCAGAAATCAGATGTAGAGTTCTGACTTCGAGAACAGCAGTCGAGCGGTCAACATTCACATTTCCTGTGGCGGCATATATTGCACCCCAGTGCATGATAGGGAAATACATTGCATAGACGTCCGGAAACAGTACCGCTTCAGTAATTCCGTATTCATCTTCAAGGCTGATAAATTCCATAGCCTTCTTGTGACGTGTCAGCACCTCTTTGGCAGTTATCAGAATGCCGGCCAGTGCAACAGTCCGCCCTGAATAGTGAATTAGCTCTTTCGATGAAACAACCGGAGTACAGGAATCATGTAATACATTTTCTCTGTGTAATCTTTTTCCGACAGATTGTTTCAGCCACTCCGTAATACGCGAACGCAGAGGAATTACAGGATGCCTGCTGAGAAAAAATCCAAGAATTGATGCTTCATCTCTGATTTTCTGCTCTGGTGGATAGTCGCTGATACCTCCGGGCGGAGATATCAGCGAGGGCAGCAACTCCTGCTGTTTCCGGGTGTGCTTGCTGTAAGCATACAGCCACATGAGCTGTGGGCGGGTAAAATTACCTGCTATTGAATCACAGGATCCACTACGCACAAGCTGGCGTGCTTCAATAGCTGTCAATTCGATGCGACAGAGAAAATCATGGAAATCGTGAAAACGGCCCCTGCTGCAGCGTTCGTGTACTATACGTGCAATTCCTGGTTTTGAGAGCAGCTGTACAAAGGATAATCCTGTTCTGAGGGATCCGTTTTCAATGCAGCAGAGTTCATGACTGTGATTCACATCGGGCGGCAGCAGTGAGAACCCTTCGCGTTTCACTGCATGCAGGTATGTCTGAGAAGCATAGAAGCCACCGCCGTTATTGATGACTGCACAGAAAAATTCCAGTGGATAATGCATTTTCAGATATGCAAGGCGATAGCTGACCAGGGCATAGGAAGCACTATGTGCCTTGCAGAATGAATATCCTTCAAATGATAGTATCATTTTCCATAATTCTTCTGCTGCCGATACCGGAACATTCTGCAATCGGCAACCCTCAAAAAAACGCTGTTGATACGTGCTTATCTTGTTTTTGTTGTCTTTTCTGCTTAATACTTTTCTGAGCGTATCTGCCTCACGGGCAGAGAAGCCAGCAACTCCTATAGCAATTCTGGAAACGTCTTCCTGATATACCATAATTCCGTGTGTTTCCCTGAGCACATCATTCGCGAGCGCACAAATATGCCAGGGTTTCCCGTTGAGCCGATCAAGATACTCATTGATCCATACATTAGCGGCCGGTCTGATAATTGAGCTGGCTACGACTACATGATCGAAATCGCCCTGCTTCATTTTTTTCAGGAGCAGGCGGGTTGCTGGTGATTCAATGTAGAATATACCAAGTGTGTCCCCGCTTTCGATGAATCGCTGTACCTGCGTATTGCCCACCGGGTCGAAATTCTCCCAGGTTAATTGTTCCTGTCCCGTTGACTGCAGCCGGGATAATACATCCCGTAGAACAGCCAGGGAACGGTTTCCGAGTATGTCAATTTTTACCAGCCCGGCATCTTCCGCCGCATCTTTTTCCCATGCAATGACCGGGAATCCGGTTGCGGTCATTTGAATGCTGCTGAAGCATGTAATGTGATCAGGGCATATTACAACGCCCCCGGGATGGGTTCCGATGTAACGTGGAAGTCCCCGTATTCTTCTGCTGAGACGCAGAAGTATTGCTGGAATTTCACTGCTGTCACCCCGCTCTATCTGTTGCTGCCACTTTTTTATCTGACCAGCCTGAAATCCGAGGGCCATTGCTGTTTCTCTGAAAGCAGATCTGGATGCAAAGGTAACATGATCAGCAACCATGGCGGCGCGGCCGTAATAACTGTTGAATATGTAGCTCAGGGTTTTGTGACGCTCATCCCAGGGGAAGTCTATATCTATATCCGGAGGATCTTCACGCCCTTCATTCAGGAAACGTTCAAAAAAAAGATTGAATTTCAGCGGATCAACATGTGTAATCCCCAGTAGATATGACACAATGCTCGCAGCTGCGCTGCCCCTTCCACAGGTGCGGGGAAACTGGCTGCAGATATCGTGGACGACAAGAAAGTACGAGGAAAATCCTTTACAGTAAATAATTCCCAGTTCTTTTCTCAGCCGCATCAGGATCTGATCCCGTAGAGAGCTCCCGGTGGATGTGCTCTCACTGGTGGTGAAATCTGCAGGACTTATTCTACAGCCATAACGCCTCAGTGCTCCTTCTGCGCACAGTTCTGCCAGGCGCTGCTGTTCTTCGGAAGCACTCATGCCCATGAAATCAGGGAAGATTGTCGGGGGATGCAGGATCTGAATGTCATCACAGGCTTCGACAAGCAGCCGTGAGTTCTCCAGCGCTTCGGGTGATGCCTTGTAGAATGAAAGAAATTCCGTGGCAGCAGGAATTCTCTGATCCTCTCCTGGCGGGACAGTGCTCCAATCCTTCGGCAGTATTTGTCGCTTGGCAATGCAGTAAAGCAGCTTTGCTGCATCCTCATCACCGGGATTTATCCAGAAATTACCATCAAAACAGGCGATCAGTGGCAGATCAAGTTCTGCAGCCAGCATGCGCTGCTGATATTGCGGTTGTCCCCACGGCAGCGCTACAAAGAGGTCAAGGCTGTTATTGCCGCGGGTATTGTGTTTCTCTGCAAATTTACGGACAAGATTTTCATCGGAAATAATCAGGCTGAGACCATCCCATCCGTTTTCCAGCAGATCCTTTGAAGCTGAGTAACCTGCCAAGGGCTGCAGGATTTCCGGTAATCTGAGACCATCAGCTCCATGCAGCTGCGGGTGTGATGCAGCTGATATCCGGGTCAGAATTGAACACATTCGTGCATATCCGATACGGGTGCGACATACCAGTTGAATAGCAGGACTTCCCTCCGGATGCAGAATCCGGGCGCCAATCAGCACCGGCATATTCAGCTCTCGGGCACTTCGGAGACAGCGTATGAGTCCGTATATATTATTATTGTCCCATATTCCAAGAGCAGAAGCTCCTTGGTCACGGGCATAGGAACACAGCTCTTCGGGTGAGTGAACGCCCTGTAAAAGAGAGAATGAGGACCTCAGTCCAATGGCTATGTAAGATGAATCATTATTGAGCTGCATATACTATACATTTGTATAGTATAGCGTCAGGCATATCAAGCATTTTCGAAGATTTTTTCGTAGGCTTCTTTGGCAACTGCCCGTTCGGCTTCCTTCTTGTTTTTTCCCTCGCAGGGGCCAAATCGATGATCCTGGAAACTAACTTCGACCCAGAATGTCCGATCATGATCAGGTCCGCTTTTTTTGGTTATGGAATACCGTGGATATGTCTTGTATTCCTTCTGTACGCGTTCCTGCAGAAGGGTCTTGAAATCCTTGCGGTGTCGGTTCTGCATGACTTTCTCTATTTCAACAGACAGGCTGGAGAGAATCAGTTTTTTTACTGTCAGAAGATTACTGTCCAGATAATAGGCTCCGATTACGGCTTCCATAGTATCCGCAAGAATCGCTTTTTTTCTGCGTCCGCCGGTCTGCTCTTCACCCTTGCCGATAAGTAGATATTCATCGATCTTCAGCTGCAGGGCCATTTGAGCCAGACTTTCTTCGCTTACAACGAATGACTTGATACGTGCCAGGTCACCTTCATTGCTGTCAGGAAGCAGCTGATACAGGTATTCAGCTATTACGAGACCAAGTACAGAGTCACCGAGAAATTCAAGTTTTTCGTTATTTTCAACCAGCGAAGGATTTTCGTTGGCGTATGACCTGTGAGAAAAGGCCTGGTGAAGGAGTTCAATTTTTTTAAACTTTATTCCAGCATTCCGCTGAAAGACAAGCAGCGACTTCTTCCGTTCGGCAGAAATCGCTGCATGTACGAGATTGTGCTTTTTATTCAGCACGGATATCTGTTACTGCTGGCTCTTGATGAAATCCAAAGCGTCTTTCACTGTTTCCAGCTCATTTGCTTTTTCATCGGGAATAGTGATACCAAGCTCTTCTTCGATAGCGTATACAAGCTCGTAGGTATCAAGGCTGTCTGCGCCGAGATCCTGTCGGAAAGAAGATTCGGGAGTAATTTTTGACTCCTCAACTTCCAGCTTGTCAGCGATCAGCTTTTTGACCTTTTCAAATATTTCATCCATCGTATGCCTCCTACTTGATTCCTAATGCATTTTTCTGTGCCTGGGCACATTCCACGCGCACGCGGATTTTAATCGAGATCAATAACCTGTTTACCCCGATAGAAACCGGAGGTCAGATCAACACGATGACGGCGAACTTTTTCACCTGACTCAGGACTGGTGATCAGTGTTGGTACGGCCAGCTTCGAATTGATTGCTTTGCGGCGACGTGTACGCGCCTTTGAATGTTTTTTCTTTGGTACTGCCATATCGGTAAAACCTTCCTTGATTATAAAACTAAAAGAATAACAGAAAGGAATGTAGCTCATACAAGAACTTATGTCAAGCATGTCGGTCGGCGACCGACAAACTATTTCCCTAGTATTTTCTCTTTTAGTGCTTCTGCAACGCTAACAGGAACCATCTTGGAAATATCTCCCCCAAAGCGTACCAGCTCTTTTATGGACGATGAGCGCAGAACCAGGTACTTTGAATCAGTTGGAATAAATATGGTTTCAATTTCTTCGTCCAGTCCCCTGTTCAGTATAGATAGTTCAAACTCGTAATTAAAATCACCCAGCGCACGAACTCCGCGGACCATAACCCTGGCGTTCATTTTCTGTGCACATTCCACGATAAGTCCTTCCCATGGAATCACTGTAATATTAGGAAGATGGCTAACAAGATTATTCATCATTGCACAGCGTTCGTCTGCGGAAAACATGTACTGCTTGGATGGATTGATGGCTACAACCACCGAAATAGAATCGAAAATTCGCGATGCACGTTCAATCAGGTTTATATGGCCATATGTCGGTGGATCATATGAGCCGGGTATCAATGCGTTTACCATTCGCTAACATTACCCTTGCTCAGGCTGCAGGTCAAGCATCACTTTACATATTCAGGTGCGGGTCGTAGTATTGAATATATGTTGTGTATAAGGAAGCCTTATCTGATTCCGTTCATTGTATTCCTGTTTTTGCTTACCTGCGGCGCACAGCTGTACAGCGAGCCATTCATGCCCGACTGGATCCCCTTTCAAAGTCAGGAAATACGGCCTGACAGAGCGTCAGAACTCCCGCAGGCTGCTGCGAATCTGTTCATTACCCAGATCCGGTCTAATGATCCCTTTCACATGTCAATGGCAGTCTCAGGAATAAGGAATCTGGTTGAGGACAAGGTAGTGGCTGCCTATGATCCGGCTGTTCAGGATCTTCTGCTGATGATTATTTCCCGCGCCGAACTTTCAATAGCCAGAGATGCAGTCTCGGTAATGGCGGCCGGAGGTTATAATGCCAGAGATCAGCTATTACTGCTTGTCAAACAGAACCCTGACAGTGTGGTGGCTGCTGAGGCAGCATTTGCACTTCAGGGGATAGATATTCATCGCAGCGGCCAGGAAATCCTGGTTCAGCGCCTTCGGATAAACCGCAATACCCAGCAGGACAACAGACTGGCATATGCACTTTTACTACTTGCTCATGAAGAGGCTGAACGCCGTGACATCATCGATCCTCTTATTGAGGAGTTGATCAATCATGCGGTTTCTTCGTTTGTCTATGATGTAAGAAGGAAAGCTATGGATATTGTCCGTCTACTGGAGGAAAAGTGAATGGCTGTACGCGCTCAGATTTTCTTCCGGGTCCGGCAGCAATTCTCTGGCAATAAGTTCAGCGAGCCGTTCGATGGCAGCAGAAACATAGAGTTCATCCTGGATTTTCTGCCGTAGATCATCCAGTCTTTTTTCCTGCATTTCTTGTTCTTGAGGATCTACCATGCTTCATCAGCTCCCTGAAACGCATTTGCATAATGTCTGAGTCCGTGTTTACCGCTGAGAAGTATAATATCAAATCTGATACTACGCTCGCGGTACTCGGGATGCTCAAGCAGAAACAGCTCGGCTGTACGCAAAATATGCTGCCTTTTACTCCGTGATATTACACGGCTCAATTCTTCGGGGGGCAGGCTTGTCCAGGTTTTTACTTCGGTGAAAACCAGACAGTCGCCCTCCATAGAGATAATATCGACCTCCCCGCCGGTTCTTTTATAGTTCTTTTCAAGAATTTTATGCTGATTTGCCATTAGATATTCCGCAGCAGCCGATTCTCCCCAGCTCCCCTGAATATTCGCCCGGCCTTTTTTCATGCATGTTCCGTATAGGAGATATCCTGGAGTTGTTCTCTGTTGATAGGTCGGGCAATAAACATCCGCTTTTCATCACGCAGATCTATTACAGGACCCTCATCCTCTACATATTCCTGGCCTTCATGACTGATCATTATTTTTACCTGTGGTCGCAGCGGAGTATCCGGATGAATCTCGATCACCCTTCCAATTGCACTGTCATTTAAAAGCACCAGGCACCCTCTGGGGTATATTCCGAAGGTCTGAATAAAAACCTTTATTATCTCTGGATCAAAACGCTGCCCATTGTCCCTGAGGATCGCACGAACAGCATTGTAGCCGTCCATGCTGCTTCGGTATGGACGGGTGCTCAACATAGCCTCAAATGCATCGGCTACCGCCACAATCCTGGCATTAAACGATATATTGCTCCCGTTCATTCCCCTGGGGTATCCACCGCCGGACCATCGCTCCTGATGATGCAGAGCAATTATTCCTATATCATCCGGCAGTGATAATTCCCCGGTGATTATCCGGTATGAGTGTGATGGATAGGTCTGAATAGTCCGTTGTTCCTCTTCACTAAGGCTGCCGTCCTTGCCGAGGATCTCTTCAGGGATCCGAATCATGCCGATATCGTGCAGCAGAGCGCCTGTGACAAGGTCATTTAAATCGTTCTGATTATAGGAAAGCCGCTTACCCAGCAAGGCAGTTATACATGCAACGCAGACAGCGCTGGATGAAAAGTCGCTTTTCCCCTGCATTCCATATAATATGAATTGCTTCATATCGCGTTCAATTCCCTCTATATCATGAATAATCGCCTTACTCAGACCTCTGGCACTGTCGTTATTCACCACACCGCGCAGTTTCAGAGCGGTATACATTTCAGCAAATTCAGCACTGTAGTTGCTCATAAGCAGACTGATTTTCTGCATTTGAGGTGTCTGCAGAGGTTTATTGAGGAATGATTCTGATCTGTTCTGTTCAGTCGTTTTGTTTTCTTTCATTGTTCGATAAAGTATAAACGAAGCTCAGGAGACGTGCCAATGGTTCGTAGAGATTTTCTGGAATCAGATGATCAATCTCCAGTTCATATAGTCTATCTGTCAGCTTTTGATCCTGAATTACCTTGATTCCGTGCTTTTCTGCAATTTCAAGTATTTTTTCTGCTCGATGCTGTGTCCCTTTTGCAATGACAAGCGGGCATGGAAGATCCTTTGAATAGCGAACAGCGGCTGCCTTCAGCCCTCTATTGGCTCCGGGATTATCCATATGCATCCACCTTGATCATTCCTGTATTATTTTCTTCGTATCCGGCATCGATATGAAATCCATCCCAGTTCTCAAGTACCCTGATTTCATCAGGCAGGGTGAAGCCGCTGTCAGCGACAGCAGTTCTGAGTTTTTCCAGAAGCCCGGATTTTTCTCTCCCTGAAGATGCGGCCTGGTCCCATAAGACCTCAAGCTGCTGACTGGGGTCATTCTGATTCCAGAAGAAAATCCATCGCCCCCATTCAGGATCAGCCGATTCTGCACTCAGAATAGTCAGACCAGGTGAGCCGGATCCCAAATTAATCCTGATATCACCATGGACCGAGTTCAGATCAAGTTCAGAGTTCCCGAAGCTAAAGGGGACAATCAGCCAGGATTCTTCGGTACTGCCCTGAATACTGTTCAAAAGCTGATACCCTGCGGAGGAAGGATCGACAGATTCCTGTTCGGCAGGTACGAACAGAAACACATCCTGTTGTATATGCTCGCTCTGTTTTTGATCCTGCTGCAGTCGTGAATCTTCCTGGCGTTCCGGCTCCTGCCAGGTTTCCTGCTTCTGGAGTCTTGGGCCAAGGAGGGAAAACAGAATTTCATCGGGGACCTGTACCCCACGATCTGTAAACATTGCTATTAACCTCGAAATTTCGGGATAGCGCTGACGGACAGAAGGGAAATCACGCAGCAGCCGTCTGAGCTGCTGAAGTGCCGGTAAGGTGTAGTTCTCTGACAGAGGCAGGCCAAGCTGCATAAATATTCTTATCAATCCGCGATAGGCCTCATTGTGCTCGGTGAAACCAAGATCCTGCAGCAGGAGCTGTATGCTATCCGGTTCCTCCGGCGGATGCAGAAGACGGAATATAAGTCCATCACTGCCCTGCTCGACCTTCATTTCGAGACCAGTGCTTTGTGAGAGTTCAAGTAGGTTGTAAGTGGATGCGGCGGAGAATCGTCTGGATCCTACCTGCAGGAGCCAGAGATTGTCAGAAAGGGGCCGAATTACCTCGGCCTTGATTACTGCACCGGGACGGATACTGTCAGATTTTTTTTCAGGAGATAAAAACACCCGTAAAAAGCGCCCGACAGGATCCATACCAGTATGCAGAAGCAGTAAAAACTACTGCTTCTTTTTCTTGATAAGTTCGCGAACCTTCGCTGCTTTACCAATTCGATCGCGCAGGTAGTAGAGCTTTGCCCGTCGAACACGACCGCGGCGTACTACTTCAATGCGCTGGATGCGGGGTGAGTGTGTCGGGAAGATACGCTCAACACCTACACCGTATGAAATCTTCCGTACAGTGAAAGATGCGCGTGATCCTTCGTTGGCACGCTGGATTACAATTCCTTCGTATACCTGTACACGCTCATTCTTACCTTCAACAATGTTGAAGTGAACCTTAACGGTATCGCCGATTCGGAAGTCATCACGACCTTCCTTCAGCTGGCTGCTTTCAACTGCTTTTAATGCGTCCATGCTATTCTCCTTTAGTCTGATAATACCTTTCCAACAGATCCGGTCGACGTTCCCGGGTCCTGGTTAGTCGCTGCTGGTGTCGCCAGTCAACGATTTTGGCATGGTTCCCGGAGAGTAACACATCCGGTACCGAATGTCCATTATATTCCGCCGGACGGGTGTATTGCGGGTATTCCAGCAAACCGTCTGCGAAACTTTCTTCCAGCAATGAATCGGCCGAGATTACCTCGTCGATCAGCCGGTAGACTGCATCTATCATTACCAGTGAAGCTATTTCTCCACTTGAAATTACGTAATCACCAATCGATAGTTCGTCATCGACGTACTCATCAATTATCCGCTGGTCTATACCCTCATATCTTCCACAGATGAACACGAGTTCATCCTCATCCGCAAGCTCACGTGCTATAGCCTGGGTGAATGGACGTCCCGAAGGACTGGGGTAAATTACCCGCTTGTTTCCTGCATTGACACTTTCCAGAGCCATGCTTAATGGTTCCGGTTTCAGGACCATCCCTGCACCGCCGCCGAACGGCGTGTCATCACAGCTTCGGTGTTTTCCGGTACCAAAAGGTCTGAGGTTTATCAGATCGTATCTGATCTTACCTCCGGCAACTGCCTTGGCCATAATCGAACTCTGCATAAACCCGGAAACAATCTCCGGGAACAAGGTAATAACCGAAAATTTCATTCCAGTATCCAGATATGTCTCAGCTCAATCCGGCGGGACTGAATATCAACTTCTCCAATAAACTCGTCCTGAAAGGGTACTGTACAGCGGGAACCGGATGGCATGCTGACATCCAGCATATCATGATACCCGTTGTTCCATACCGCGATTACCTCAGCAACCGGATTACCTTCATACATAAGTGAGCAGGCAACAAGATCACCGATATAATACTCACCTTCATCAAGAGGAGCCGCTGCTTCACGGGGAACAAGAATCTCCCCGCCTCGCAGTGTTCTGGCAGTCTCCGGATCCTTGATCTCTTCAACCGCCATTATGATAGCATCAGGTTTTCCCCGTACACCAGTTACGTTCAGCTCACGAATATCGCCGTTCTTCAGCCGCAGTGTCACCTTTTTCAGGCTGGAGAAATGTTCCATCTCTCCCGAAGTACTGCGAATTTTCAATTCACCGCGGACACCATGGCTTCCCGTAATAATGCCGATAGCAAGGAGCTCCTGCATCAGTCCAGAATTTCCAGAACGACACGCTTGCCGGTTTTAACCGATGCAGCACTCAGAATCGTACGCAGTGATTTGGCAATGCGCCCGTGTTTTCCGATTACCTTACCGATATCTTCCTGAGCAACACGTAATTCGAGAATGGTCGATTTTTCACCTTCAATAACCGCGACCTCGACCGCATCCGGGTTATCTACCAGCGCTTGAGCCACATAGGCTACGAGTTCTTTTTCCACGCTGCTCTCCTTTCACAGATCCGTGTTGATCTGACAGAGGGCCGCAGCCCCAGAATACGAATTACTTCAGGGTAATATTGTTGTGATTCAGGATCCGCTTTACGGTCGGTGAAGGAATTGCTCCATTCTTCAACCAGTCTTTAATGCGGTCTTCCTTGAGTTTAACCTGAGTATCTTCATCTTTATTGATCGGCTGGTAGTAACCAAGCTCTTCAATAGGGCGGCTGTCCCGAGCACTGCGGGAATCAATCGCTACAATCCGATAACAGGGGCGCTTCTTTGTACCCAATCTCTTCAGTCGAATCTTTACACTCACTTGTGCCTCCGTTTGTATTACAACCCGCCCAGCTGTTGCATCAGCTGAGCCTGGTATTTTTTATTCTTTGTGACTTTTTTCATCATCGTACGCATCTTGTCAAATTTCTTCAGCATACGGTTTACTTGATATACCGTAGTACCGCTGCCTTTGGCAATCCTCTTGCGCCGGTTTATACCAATTATCCGGTAATTTTCGCGTTCACCAGGTGTCATGGACAGGAGAATTGCCTCTTCCCACTTCATTTCGTTGGTATTGAGGTCTTCCTCACTCACCTTCCCGGCCATACCGGGAATCATTGACAGTAGTGATTCCATGCTGCCCATTTTCTTGACACGCTGAATCTGCTCGAGATAATCCTGCAGGGAGAAGTTGGCCTTGGCCATTTTTTCCTGCAGTTCCAGAGCTTCTTTTTCATCTATTGTTTCCTGGGCTTTCTCAACCAGGCTGACCACATCACCCATTCCGAGAATACGACCTGCAATCCGCTCGGGATAAAAAGGCTCAAGATCCTCGGGTTTTTCACCCATACCGATAAATTTAATCGGTGTTTTTGCAATGGTTTTCAGCGAAAGCGCCGCACCACCTCGGGTATCAGAATCGAACTTGCTGAGAATTACCCCGCTGATTCCGATCTGCTCATTGAATTCCTTCGCAATATCAACTGCGCTCTGCCCGGTCATTGCATCGGCAACCAGAAGGCTCTCAACCGGCTGCACGATCTTTTTGATAGCCTGCAGCTCTTTCATGAGCGCAGTATCCACCTGCATACGGCCTGAGGTATCTACAATTACCGTGTTGTACAGTTCTTTTTTTGCATGCTTGAAAGCAGCCTTCACCAGCGAAACCGGGTCCTTCGCCTTCATGTCCGCATAGACATCTACCCCGACGCGTTCACCCAGAACCTTCAGCTGATCAACAGCCGCTGGCCGCACCAGGTCAGCAGCAACCAACAGAACCTTCCGTCCCTCATTCTGAAGCCGGAGTGCCAGCTTGGCAGCAGTTGTTGTCTTACCCGAACCCTGCAGACCGAGCAGCAGAATCGGAGATATCGTATCCGGCCCTTTCAGCTGGAGATCCTGCCGTTCATCCCCCAGGAATTCAACCAGGCGGTCATGCACGATCTTTGTGAACATCTGACCGGGAGATACCGAACGCAGAACTGCGTCACCGGTAGCATCCTCAAGTGTACGGTTAATGAATCGGCGGACAACCCGGACATTTACATCTGCCTCGAGAAGCGCTACCTTGATCTCCTGCACTGCATCACGCACGTTCTGCTCGGTAATCTGACGGTTACCGGAAATTGAGCGGAAGAGATCGCTGAACTTTTGAGAAATTCGATCGAGCATCCACTCCTTATATAGAAATATGCCTGCTCTGTCAAGGTAAGTCAGTCTGCAGCAATGCTATAGTGGAAAAGGAATATATACAAAATATGTACCGAAAATATCGCGGTATTCGATGCATCCGGACAGCGGATCACGGCTGTACTTCATAGCCGCCTCACCATCAGCACCAGCCCAGCATTCATGCTGACTGCAATGGATTTCGGTGAAATCAGTATCTCCATCGTCCGGAGGAAAAACCTTCGCACCCATAACATAAATCGCCCCATCGTGTACCCAAAGAATCGGCACCTCTGGCGCTCGCTCCATAGTGTATTCACCGGTCCAGCTCAGCGGCACACCGGAAACTTCAGGAGCGTTCACGGTTTTTTGCCCGTACATTTTACATCCAGTAAGCATAGTACCATCCCCCTTTCATACCATGCTGAATTCTACTCCCGCTTTCTTTTAATGCGCAAATCAAATAGTCTCATATGAAGCTATTGCCCGACATACGATTTTTCCAGCGAAGGATTCCGGTCAAAGGAACAGTGCATGAAAGCTTTATCGGAACTCAAGGAAAACTCAATTCTGGCCCCGACCGTACAGGCATAATATTACTGCAACACCACAGCCGTAATCGCTACTAAGCTTTACAGCTACGCACTGACCGGAAGAATCCCCATGACAACATTCAAGCATCTACCCGCTCCGGTAAGCGGCTCCAGGCAGGATGGATGGCCTACGGATCTTTTAAGGATGCTCCGGCCACCGTCAAGCTTCGCATAATGCACATTATGCAAAGCTCTCCTTCCATCCTCCCTTCCGCTCGCCCCGCACACCGGGGCTTCCTGGGCTGGGCTACTGGATCGACAGAACAGTAGCCGACAACGACAGTTCCGCTTTGCCATGAATCCAGTCATCCACATTTCCACGGTCAAGCCAGCCCCTATAGGTCGGCGCAGGCGGTGGTAATGTGGGTGGCTGCTTGCTATTCCGGCATCGCCATTGCCATGCCGGCCCGCTGGTGAACAGAAAATACATTATTTAGTGAGGAGGGCGATCAGCCCCGAAGAACTGACAGCCGCCAGGGAGGGCGGCTGCGGATAATGCATTTTCTGTTTAGTCTCGCAGGCAGGAAGCCGGAGGGGCGACCAGGGGAGCTGGGCCTATGGGAACTTTGACATTTATCTTATAGCAGATCAATTCTATTGAGATTCTGGCGACTCTGCGTTGAGCCACCACTGTTCATCACTTTTCCCAGGGCTTCGTGAATATATGGGATCAGTATAAACAAAACCGATTGGACGTTGTTGCAAAAGTTCACTTCGAGTTGCAGTTTCATACCTCTTCGCAAAGAGTTTCTCCTCCTGGTTTAAAGAGTTATAAACCTCATTCGCATAGTCTGTATTATGTTCATTCAAAAGCACTAACAGATAATACTCGATCATTCTATCTGCTGATGTTTTTTGCTTGTTTGGAATATTCTTGAATCTGCCTGCAGCGTCTTGAAAGTAGACAGTGCCTCCGTGACCTCTCAATTCTTCAACCAGACCAAGTGCGATTATGATCTCTAAATCTTCAGGAAAGAGATCCCTACCTTTTACCAGAATTCTCGCAGCATTCTCGTAGTCTCCCGTAATCGAAAACAACAGCACCTTAGTTTTTAAAAATTTAATTCCCTCGTCTTTCTCAAAATAATCATCAGTAATCCTCTGCTCTATGTCAACCAGGGCATTCCTATCGCCATTAGATAATGCGTTACTTACGTTCTCAATCAGCTCTTCATATGTAGGATTGCCATCGCCTGGGCAACCCACAAAAAGAAATATAAAGATTGTTAGAGAAACATGTGCTATGAGTTTTACTCTAAACAGCATTAATCTTCCTCCTTAAAAATGGGTAGTTCAAATGTCGTACCGGCCGTATGTCTTCCTTCTGAAACCCGAAGAATATATCCAGTCTTCATGGTTGCCTGAAAATCAATTGGGGTTTCCTCGGGTGGCAACAGGAACTGAGCAGTCCCTATCATAGTACTATTAGGATCTGTAATATGAGCCTCCGAAGGTTGAGATAGGGGAACTGTTAACATTGACTGCCCATTACTAGTTATTTCTATTACTCCGAAAAATTCCACTTCCCCAGCGCTGCTTGCGCCAGGTGCGGAACCTAATACGGTTGCAGAAGCAGTGAAGTTTCCGTCTTGATTTCCACTGATTGAAACATATCCACTCGTACGGAATCCACCTAATACACCGACTCCCTCTACTGGAGCATAGTGCTGCTGATACTCATAAAAAGAGGTCACGCCTTGATTATAGTTGTTAAATTTTTCTGGATTCTCCGGAGTGCCCCCATTACCCGGCGGCCTTGCAGCCTCCAACCCCAACGGATCGACAAAGTTCACCGGATCATTGCCTACATAAGCATACCAATTTGTGCCGTCCGTTATTTCTCCAGTAATTATTAACCCTTAATCCAACTATTCCCGTTAATTTTGAGCCAGGATATCTTCTGACCAGTAGATATTTCCTTCTCTATCAATAATCCCTGAGCGGTCTCCGATTTGAAACCAGTTAAACCTGCCTGAAAAGAATAAACCTACTTTGTCAAATTGCGGCTCGATGACGATGTTGCCTCTTGTGTCCATGAAACCATACTTAACACTGCCTTGTTCCAGAATGCCGAATGAAGCCAGGCCTTCATTGAATCCTTGTGCAGTTGCAATATTTAGATCATCCGTGACCCAGTTTCCATTTTTATCAATAATTCTCCAATCATGCTTATCACGATCTGTCATTACCATGGCAACACCATCAGAAAAAGGTGTATGAAACTCAATATGTTCGGTAAATACGAACTCACCGGATTTATTTATATATCCGATGGTGTCTTCAATTCTTGCAAATGCCAGACCCTCACTGAAAATTCCAACTTCCCAAAATTTTTTGGGAATTGCTAATTCTCCCTGAGTGTTAATAAAGCCATAATCATGTTGAATATTACGTACTATAGCCAGCCCATCAGAAAATCCTCCTGCTCCAGAAAAACGTGCATCGGGGAATGCATCATTTCCTTCTGAGTCTAAGAAGAAAGAAGACTTTTCTCTTGGTAAGCTTTCATCAATGACTGCGATATAGCCATCAAACAGTCCACTACTTCTGATGTTGAAGTTATCGGTGTTAGGTATTAAATCGCCGTTAACAGAAATGAGTTTGTTTGCACCGGATTCCAAACTAGTTAATTTAATATGATGTTCTGAGACATGATCAGGATAATAATCTTCTATCTGATATAGAATACTACCCTTGGAATCTAGCACATCCCAATATGAATGCGTATTCCTCTTTAACGCAACGGTATGTCCACATGAACTGAAGCTAAACATCCGGTGATATTCCGGTAATCGTATAAGATTTAAATTTGAATCAATGACACCCCATAAACCTTCATGTAAAAAAGGATATGCTTCATCCTGTGCTGAAAGATTACAGGCTAATATAAGCAACAATAATGCCCCTATGCAGAATTTTTTCATACTATTAATCCTCTTTTTTTTGAGGGTAAATAGGTACATAACTAAATGTTTGATACGTAAATTCACCCTCTATATCTTGAATGGAGGTTCGCGAAAATTCACTTGATTTTCCTCGATTAGGATCGTCTGGAAGTCCACCTCTGGATTGGTGAAATAACGTAACTGTCCCTCCATCTGCTACATTAACCAACCCCATATGAGGGACATGTTCTCTTGAGTCTTCCATTAATACTATATTCAAGCCACTTGACGGGCTTGTTTGCAGTTGATCTGTCAGATTAGCCCTCTGTCCGGCAACTTTTGTTTTATCGGCGGGAGTCCAGCCAGTAGGCAGAGTATAGCCAATATCATTGATAACTGATTCGGTCCATGAATGGCAGTCATTGGATTTTCCTGTTGTTTTAATTGTTTCATATGGTTCCCCAAGACGATTCTCTCTAATGTATTTTAACGGATCCGGTACTGGATTCTCCGGCGTCGCCCCATTACCCGGCGGCCGTACTGCCTCCAGCCCCAAAGGATCGACAAAGTTCACCGGATCATTGCCTACATAAGCATACCAGTTTGCCCCATCACGTATCGGATCCACCGTAGTAAACCGGGCTTGCATTGGTGCGTAATCCCGGAAGCCATAATCGTACATTCCGGTTATGGGGTCGTAGGGTTTTCCTGTGTAACCAAAGAATTCAGGAGAATGGGTTCCAATAGAAGTCCCAAAGGCGTCGTAGCTGTATTCACGGGCAGCCATACCGAATCCTGTCATGCTTGATTCTCTCACCACCGATCCCAGGCGGTCATGGCTATAGACAATATCGCCTCCGGTTCCTGTATGACTGCCCGGCCAGCTGCTGGAGTTTGTACTGACCCTACTTGCTACACGGCCGCGGGCATGAATTACTCGGTGACTGCCGCTCAGAGAGGCTGAACGATGACCAGCGCCGGTTCCTATATTGTCTCCTGCACCAGCATCTGTAGCTCCCGGGCTATCGCCGAACAGTGTCCCCCCATCATGTTCTGAACCAGGAGCAGGACGGTAGCGCGTTCCTCCCGGGGCGGAGGGGGCTTTCTGAAAATCATTTTCTGTGCTTACTGAACTGAACTGCAGACGTGCAAACGAGAACCCCATACCTTCATAC
This sequence comes from Spirochaeta dissipatitropha, assembly GCF_054657935.1. NCBI lineage: Bacteria > Pseudomonadati > Spirochaetota > Spirochaetia > Spirochaetales > Spirochaetaceae > Spirochaeta > Spirochaeta dissipatitropha. The sequence goes on from NZ_BAAHXT010000011.1 coordinate 112,393, forward strand.
TCATAGAACTCATACCGGGTTTCGGGAAGCGCATTGCGGGTATTGCGGGCCGACAAGGACACCCGTCTGCCAAGTCCGTCATAACGATAGTTCTGGATTATTTCCGGATATTCGCTTCCGTTCTTGCTCAGTCGCAGATCGACACACTGATACTCTGCAACCCGGTTGTCCGGGGTGTAGCTGTAGCTTATGAGCTCCTTGTCGGTATATTCCTTCAGCAGATTGCCGTTCACATCATAATCGTAGTGCCGCTGTCCTGCCTGTGTCAAACGATTGGCAGTATTATATGTGTAAATAATGTTTCCGAATGGATTTTCTACTGTAGC
>NZ_BAAHXT010000012.1:0-108976 GCF_054657935.1 Spirochaeta dissipatitropha
TATAGCTATACTTCTTTGACCTGCCAGGAGATTTTATGAAAAATATATTCGTTCCCGATCAGTCATCTCATTGTCTTTACATTCTGAGTGGAGCTGAAAGCGATTCCGTTGAATCAAGGCGCCTGTACAAACAGGGGCTTCCTGAAGGAACGATAATTCATTTTGATGATTTGGAAGTCAGGAACTCTACAGTATGGAAACCAAATATCTGGACTGAACGCGGGGGTGAAATGGCCCTCACCGGCCCCTACCTTGAGGGACTACCATTTGAAAGTATTCTGACCGATACATTTCATGCAGTAATATATAAACTCAGAAAGCTCAACTCTGCTTATGCCTATGCAGAGGAACACAGCATACACCTGCCGGCACCAGGTCAGGAATCAGTGTATTTTCTCGACAATGGCTCTATTTTCTTTGTTCCCCGGAATCTGGCTTATTCATTCGAGCCCGCTGACAGCCAGCTTCCGCATATACATTCAGACCATGATCACAGTCCTTTCTGCCAATACAGTATACTCTCGCTCTGCACCCGGCTTCTTTCCGGCACTATGAATCAGAATACCGATCCCTATGAAGGCATAAACCCATACTACTATCAACCAGGCTTGCCGGCAGAAATATCCGAACAGATCAACCAGTCACTTCTGAAAAAGAAAACTCTGGCAAGTGAGCAGATTGATGGAATTCTCGAGACAATCGACAAACTGTCAGCTCAGCAGCATTTTCAACTACCGCCGGAGGAGAGTCCGAAACTTCAGACAGCAATACGCATATACAAAATCAAAACCCGGATAAGCAGGTTCATTAACCAGAAACGATCAAAAATTTATACTAGCGCAGTTCTGCTGGCGGCAATCCTCTTTCTGTACCTCTCAGGTCTCGGAACCCCCCTTCAGGAAGAGGATTTCAGCAATCTCGGACCCCGGGAAATCGTCCGGCTCTATTATGAATCCTTCAATAGTCTTGATCACCAGACCATGGACAGAATTACCGCCGGGAGAACCGCCCAGAACGAAATACGCAGCATTCTGCAGATAGATCTCGCAGATAAGACCAGCCGGGGACACACCGCTCGAAGGTCAATAATCGCGCCAGAGGAGTACCTCGAGGGTAATATTCCCGGCCGGTTTCAGAATATCTATGGCATAACAGACATTTCGATTAAGGAACTTTCGCGCAGTACCAGCTCAGCCGAATACTATGTTGAAGCCACTCAATGGGCTCCCGCAGAAATAAGTCTGTCTGAGGTACAGAATGCGGAGGAATACGAAAGAATAATGCTGCAGTCGCCGGACATACGGCGGATCAGACGTGGGGATTACCTCAGGCTGCAGTACAGCCGGCGCGGCTGGCAGATCCAGCAGCTGGAGTTCAATCAGATTGAAGAACTGCCGGCTATTTTACGGAGCGATCTCCTCCCGGACTGATATCGGGGCCTGTATACGGAAGCAGATACCTGCCTCTGCGGCAGAGCCTTCCCCCGGAAAGTCACAGCTGATTTTGCCTCCCAGAACCTGACTTACCAGATTGTAGACAATATGCAGACCCAGACCTGTGCTGCCTGAACCTCTTTTACTGGTGAAAAAGGGATTGAATATCTTTTTCCTGTCTTCTTCCCTGACCCCGCAGCCGTTATCAGAATATGTAATCATGAATTCAGGAATACTATCACCGACCACAGTCTCAACTGCAATCCGGATTTTTCCGGACTGCCTGGTCTCAAAGCCATGCAGAACAGAATTCTGGATCAGGTTGCTGATTATCTGTCCTATTGCCCCCGGATATCCATACACTTCAAGTTCCAGTGGACAGCAGATCTCCACCTCATGTGCTCCCTCTCTCAGAACAGGCTTCATACTTTCGACAATCATTTTCAGGTATTCATGCATATTGAATATCCGTACTTCCTCGTAGCCCCGGTCCGCAGCAATCTGCCGGAAATTACGGATCAGATCACGGGCACGCACTAGATTATCAATAATTATCCGGCTTGATTCAGCGACCAGTTCGTTTTCGGCTGCCTCATCCTGCAAAAAAGAGCAGGCAGTAATCGCTGCCCCGAGCGGGGTGTTAACTTCATGCGCAATCCCTGCCACAAGCTCACCCAGGGCAGCCATCTTTTCAGCTTCAACCAGTTTCTCCTGGGCAAGTTCCAGAGTCTGCAATGAGTTCTCAAGCTGCTGGTTGGTGGCTTCGAGATCAACAGCCTTTTTCTGCAGCTTTTCTGACAATCCTGCATTCCTGAATGCCCCTGAGAGTTTGGCCGAAAGGGAGTCATATACATGAGGATCACTGGATCCGTATGAATACAATACATAGCCCAGCCGCTCGAGACCAAAGGAAAGCGGGACAACTATATACGGCATGTCTTGTGTAAGCTGTCTCAGCCCACCTGGTATTATTTCGCTCGTTCTGAAAGTTCTTACCTCGGTTACAGGATCCATTCCCTCAGAAAATCCGAACACCTGCATTGCTTTCTCCGGTAACTGTGAGTCGGAATCAGACCCGGAAAATAGAACCACGAAACACTTCTGCACTGAGAATTTCGGAAACTCCTCCTGCAATGCAGTAACGACAGCATTTATGCTTGAGCTGCGCGCCAGCAGGGTATCCAGCTTCTGCAGGGATTCTGCAAGAAGAACAGAATCCATCCGCACAAGTTCCTTCTTCCGCAGTGAGATATCGGTAAAACTGTAGATCTGGCGCAGGAAATCTTGCATGCATTCGTGGATCTGCTCGGATTTATCTCCTGAATTGATACCAGCCTGCAGGATCCCGTTCATCCGTGTATACCAGAGTTCCAGATCCGATGGATTCTCTGTCCTGCTCCGTTCCCAGAATACCGGACAGCCGCAGGTTTCATGGATCTGCAGGCGGGAAGGAATGGAAACCGAGGCAGAACATCTCCCATTTCGAACCAGTTCCTCGAGCAGACTGACTGCAGCAGCGCCCTGTTCATGAAAAGGCATACCAACACTGGTAATGGAAGGAAAATGACTCCGTGCCTCAGGCAGATCATTGAATCCGCAGACCAGAATATCCGCCGGACAATACTGCCCCCGCAACTCCAGCTCCTCGAGTACGCCGATCGCAATGCGGTCATTTGCACAGACTATGGCCTCAATATCCCTCCCGGGTTTCAGACCGCGTTCATCCAGAAGCAGGTGGGCGCCATCTTTTCCGGTTTGCTTGCTCCATTCCCCCCTTCCGGAAATCAGCTTCGGATCAGGCGTAATCCCTGCTCGCTCCAATGCCGAGATATAGGCATTTTTCCGCTCAACCGCATAGGCATGATAATCCGGCCCACAGATAAAGGCGATCTTTCTCACTCCATGGTCCTGAATCAGGTGTTCCATGAGCTCATTCATACCAGTGCTGTTGTTTATTCCAACCATAGGAAAACCGAGCAGGGGCGAAGAAAGACTGACAAGGGGTGTCCGCCTGAAACGACTGAAAACCCGGCAAATATCCTCATCACTCTGTCCGATCCAGGTCAGAATACCGTCATATTCTCCATCATTAATCAGATCAAACATGAAGTTATCCAGACCCTTACCGGTATGATCGCCAATAACCGCTGTTATATGAATTCCGGATTCTGCAGCCCGGGACACCATACTATCCCACAACAGATGGGCAGTATCTGTCGCTACACCTCCTGCCCCATGAATGCCTCTGGTGAGATACGCAAAGCGGAGTTTTCTGTCTTCTGAATCTACTGACCTGCCTGCAGGATGGACATACTCACCATGTCTCTCAATCGATATCAAGGGCTTCTCTGATTCTGACGATTTCATCCAGAGCCTCCTTGATCAGGGCCGTGCCGTTCGAGGATCTGGAATAGATTGATGCCTGCTTCACATGCCGGGAATGACATCCACAGCTCTGGCCTATTGCAAGCTCCAAATCCAGAAGCAACTCATCTCCCTCAAACTTCAGTCCCTTTGCCAGGCTATTCACCGCCTTCCTACAGCCTAATCCTGCTTTGCAAATTTAGCCAGCTTCAATTTATTACATTTTCCAACCACTTTTATAAATGAAACGAAGTTCCAGTTTACAGCTGCTTGATTGCAACCTATACTTGAAAAAAAGAGATCACCTCGGTCTATGCAAGGGAGTTCAAAATGAAACTTATTCAGAATTACATCACATATCTTATGAATGCATCTCAACCGGACAAACCGATCTGGAACATTGAAAAAATACTCGAAGGGAAGAAACCCTCCTGGAATTATATAGATGGCTGCATGATCAAGGCCATGCTGGAACTGCATTACATTACCGGTGAACAGGACTATCTGGAATTCTCCAGAAACTTCATCGATTACTATGTTCAGGAAGATGGAAGCATACGCAGCTATGACATCAAGGAATATAATCTCGATAACATAAACGAGGGCAAGGTACTCTTCGATTTATACCGCATCTACGGTGAAGAGAAATACGCCAAAGCCCTGCACCTACTCTATCGCCAGCTTCAGGAACAGCCACGGATCAAGGCAGGTAACTTCTGGCACAAACAGATATACCCCAATCAGGTCTGGCTTGATGGTCTGTATATGGCTCTGCCCTTCTATCTTGAGTATGAAAACACCTTTGGAGACGGCAGCAATTACGATGACATCTTCGATCAGATAATTCATGTAGATAATGTCATGCGGGATACGGATACCGGACTTTCATATCATGCCTACGATGAATCACGGGAAATGTTCTGGTGTGACAAGGAAACCGGATTATCCAGACATTTCTGGATCAGGGCAATGGGCTGGTACCTCATGGCACTGGTAGATGTTCTGGAAAAAACTGATTCATCCAGGGCTAAAGGAAAAGACACACAGGTCCTGCAGATCTTCCGATCCTCAATTGATGCCATGCTCAAGTATCAGGACAAGAGTGGCATGTGGTACCAGGTCGTTGACCAGACAGAGAGGGAAGGAAATTATCTTGAAACCAGCGGCAGTGCGATCATATCATACGCTATCCTGAAAGCAGTACGTCTCGGCTATCTGCCTGAATCCTACCGGATATACGGTGAGCGCAGTTTTGATGGAATTCAGGAAAACAAACTCTACGAAAAAGACGGTCACATGAATCTTGGAGGCATCTGTCTGGTAGCCGGACTCGGCGGAAAACAGATGAGAGACGGAAGTTACGAATACTATCTTTCTGAACCCGTTGTCGAGAACGAGGCCAAGGGCGTGGCACCTTTTCTGCTGGCTTATACCGAGATTATTCGCTTCCGGAAATAGTGGCTTGCAAATTCTGACTGAGAGTGTACACTTGTATGCTTACAGGAGGGAGTATGGGAATCTTTTTGGATCAGGTACCTGAGGAAATTCAGGACCATATAAGGGATATCGCTGCTACATCCGGGCTTCCGCAAGGTGATGATGCTGTGGAAGCAATCTCCGAAGGGTGGCTCGAAAAGCAGCGTCTTTTCGAAGAAAAAACCGCCGGGCTCAACATGGAAACGGTAGACGAGCTTGCTGCAGATTTTCCACGGGGAGCGCTCGTAATTACCTACTCGGGTTCACTACTGACAATAGGCGCTCAGGAAGATCAGCAGAGAAGGGTTGAGTACACCAGCATCGGACTCCGTCACGATGTACCCGACGCCCTGCTGTCTGAACAGACAGCTATAAAGGGTTCAATACGGGTTAATTCGCCGGCCAGATTTACCGATGGACCGATCGAACAGAGTTCACTGATCTACCGCATCGCCATTCACCGGGAAGAACTGGAAGCTGAAGAAGAAAACAAGCGTTTGAACTCGGCAACACAGATTATCTCCGAGAGCTTTGCAGATGTAAACAAGTCGCTGGATCTGGAGTAGACCACTATCGACCCGAACACACTTATACCGGCCCTGGATGCAATCATGCAGCAGGGCTCTCCGCCTGCAGCAGAGGAAATACTTGAACAGTTCCAGCCTTTGCTGCAGATTCTGAACTCGGAACCGGATTATCTCCGACCCAGGGATTCTGACGGACTGCCAGGAGGACTTGTCTGGCTCAGTCCAAAACGGATCACTGTAGTAATTCCGGATATTCATGCCCGAATGGATGTAGTGCGGAAAATCCTGGATATTCCCCTTCCCGGTCAGAGCCTGTTCGAGGCCCTGCAGAAGGGAGATGCCCAGCTGGTTTTCGTCGGAGATTACGTACATGCCGAGCAACGGGCAGCCGACCGATGGCGTGCTGCACTGCAGGAATACCTCGAAGGATTCAGCCGTCGCAGCTCAATGGACGAAGAAATGCGGGAAAGCCTCGGCACCTTGCAGATGCTGGCCTGTATTAAAACCTGTTTCCCCGAAGCCGTTCATCTACTCAAGGGTAATCATGAAAACATCCGTAACCAGGAAGGCGAAGGCAATCATTCATTCGGCAAGTTCGCATACGAAGGGCAGATGGTCGCTGACTACATGGAGGCTTTTTACCCTCCTGAATTGATTGACTGCATAGATCAGGTTGAGCACAGCCTGCCCCTGCTGGCAATTGGCCTGGGTTTTCTGGTGAGTCACGCCGAACCCCGCCGCTGTTACCTGCCTGCCGAAGTCAGGGATTACCGCCAGTATCCAGAGGTTGTTGACGGATTGACATGGACTGCCAACGGGGCTGCCGAAAACGGCAGTGTTCAGGAAATGCTGCGGACCTATATTCCTGAAGAACAGCAGGCTCCCGACCGACCTGTCTATTATTTCGGCGGACACCGACCGGTTTCCGGAAAATATGCCCTGAGGGCCGGGGGTAAATTCATACAGCTCCATAATCCCGCGGCGGGAATAGCAGCTGTTCTTCATCCGGAACAGAAATTCGACCCTGAACAGGACATTCTCTATATTTAGAGTCTGAAAGAGGAAATAATGGCAGAAATTCCGAAGAATATCGGTAAGTATGAGATCCAGTCCCTGATTGCCAGCGGGGGAATGGGAAATGTATACAAGGCTCAACACCCCACACTAAAGCAGGAACTGGTCATAAAACGCCTGACCATGCAGGACAGCGGCCATGTTCAGGAAAGATTCCGTCGTGAAGCCCAGATAATGTTCAATTTCAAGAGTGATTATATTGTAGATGTCTACGATCACTTTGAAGACGGCAAGGCATTTCATATTGTCCAGGAATACATCGAGGGGATCAGCCTCGAAGATCTGATCGACCGCGAACGTTATCTCCCTGAACATATCGCACTGCGAATATTCCTCTATGCTGCACGGGCTCTCTCATATGCCCACTCCCGGAAAGTAATTCACCGTGACATTAAACCAGGCAATATTCTGGTTTCAAAACGAGGTGAAGTAAAACTGCTTGATTTCGGAATCGCAGCCATTCGGGATCAGATCAATGACCAGGACCTTACCCAGGTTGGAATGACTCTCGGGACTCCTTCATATATGGCGCCGGAGCAATTCACCAGTTCCCGCGATGTCGATAAACGGGCAGATATCTATTCACTCGGTGTCATGCTCTATGAAATGCTGACCGGAAAAAAACCATTTCCCGGAACCAAACTGCCCGAAACCTACCAGCGTATTATCAAGGGTAAGTATACCAGCCCCCGGAAACATAACCCGAATATTTCACCCTTCGCCCTGAAGATTATGAAGAAATGCATGCAGCCCAAGCTAAAACGGCGCTGCCAGGACCTCAATATTCTTATCAGGAAGATAGAAAAGGAACTACGGATCAGGCCCCAGGTGGGAGTTCCATTTGAATCAGCAGCCCTGCTCACTGATTTTGTAGCCGGGAAAAGAACAAAATCCCCGGCGCATGCCTTCCCCTGGAAGAAAGCAGCCTCCCTCGCAGTACTTTTTATACTTGCAGCCGCCGGAATCATATATCTGTATTCAATTCAGTATCATTTCCGTATCCTGCATCCCCATCGCTATGGTGGCATCAGAATCAGCATAAATTCTGATCTGGATCTGCAGGAATTCAGCGAACTGCCAAAACAGGTCTATCTGACTGCAGACCGGAATCAGGAAATTGTCTACGAGCTGCCACTGCATCAGCCCTGGCAGAACGCTTCTGTTTTCCAGCTTCTCCCTGAATCAATCAGACCCGAACCAGTTCCGGCACATCTGGTCAGCAGTCCATTATTTCTCCCGGCTCGTGCCTATGAACTGCATGTCAAAATCGGCACACACCGCTACCAACGGAGCTTCTTCCTTCAGCCGGAAACCGGACGCTATACCCCGCATTATAATATCGATCTGAATCACTTCAGCTTCCAGCACCAGGCACCAGCTCCCCTACCACTGCGAGTTCATGCCAGGGTCCGGGATCTCGCAAGCGCACAGGATATTACTGCTGTCTCCAGAATCGAGGTTCTCTACGAAGACAGATTCCGTCAGCTTGAACAGCTCATGGCTGAAAATGCGCTGACAACAGGGGAAGAGCTCCACTTTCGCATCAGTCGGCCCAATTACTACTCACAGGAACTTCTCATTTCCACAGATTCACGACAGGCTGATCTCTACCTCGAAGCCGCACTTATGCCCCGACCTGGCTTTATCCACATAAGCTCGGATCGGGATAAAACCAGAATACAACTGAACAACCGGAAAACCTATATCAGCGGCGGAGCAGTACCACGGAACAGTGAACTGCCGGTGCTCCAGGAAAACAGCCCGGAAATCCTGCAGCTGCCCCCCGGCCGCTATACGCTGCAAGCCCAGGCAGGAAGAATCCATAGTAATGAACTTTCTGTCAGAATTGAGTCCGATTCCAGGGTATATTTTGCAATAAGCTATGATCAGGAAAAAAATGAACTTATACTGTATGCTATAACTGAAGGAGAAATACCATGACCATGTTCTTCCGCAGACTGATAATCAGCTGTCTCGGCCTGCTCGGCGGCCTCGCTGCCTGGCCCCTGCTGCAAATATTACTGCAGTACCAGACATCTTTTCCGAGTTTTCTGCTATTCAGCCTGGTAAGCGGTGCTGTATTCGGCCTGATTTTCGGGGCATTCTTTTCGACCTCTGAGGGTATAATACTCAAACGTCTGGACCGCTTTTTTGCAGGTATGGCCATTGGAGCTTTAATTGGAGCCATCGGCGGTGCCGCAGGATTTCTGGTCGCTCAAAGGGTATTCCTCTTTTTCGGTGAGCGCCTTGCCTTATCTGAAGGTGAACTTCAAACCTTCGGATACCCCGTTTCCCGGGCCCTCGGCTGGGCGGTACTCGGTACCTGTATCGGTATTACCGAAGGTATAAGAGTGCAGAGCAGACGTAAATTTATTACCGGTATTGTCGGAGGATTCCTGGGAGGTCTGGTTGGCGGCTTTATTCTTGAAGCACTCAGAACCATCTTTCCTCTTGCAGCATCTGCCACACTTATCGGCCTGATTCTACTGGGCATATCAATTGGACTGGCATACTCTTTTATAGAGCGTCGTATGTCCTATGGTATATTCCGTATCCTCAATGGCCCTCACAAGGGCAAGGAATTCATTCTGAATCAGGATAAAATGTCTATTGGAAGCAGCTACCGTTGTCACGTGCTACTGGCTGATTATGATGGAGTGGAAAGCCGCCACGGTCAGCTGCAGACCGTCGATCGGGAGCTGCTGCTCAAGCCGGTCGGCGAAGATCAGGAAATCCTGGTTAATGATATCGCCGTATCTGAACGGCTGCTTAAATTCGAAGATGTAATCAAGATCGGAACAGTAAAACTGCTCTACAAGCACGAATAAAGGACGAACACTATGCGAAAAAACAAACCCCGGCGCGCTGGAACATGTATTGCAGGAATCCTTTTACTGGTTTTTTCCATGCTCTTTCCGGCGCAGGCATTTTCAACGGAAATATCAATAAGCCAGATCAATCCCGGTCGCCTGCTTACACGTCAGCAGATCGAACTGTACCTGAGTGTACTCGACAGCAATGGTGTACCGATTGATAATCTGGGATCACAGCATTTCGAGATTCTGGAATCCGAGGACGGCAGTAATTTTACTCCGGTGCCAATAACCGGATTCTCCGCCCACGCCCTTGATCAGGGAATCAATTTCTTCCTGCTTATCGATAATTCGGGCAGCATGTATGAAACCATGGAAGGTGAGCGAACCGAAGACAGCAGGCTTATGCGTATGACCTATGCTAAAGATGCCTTGCGGATATTTCTGCGCTCCATGGATGACAGCCGCGATCGTGTGCAGCTGGCTTCTTTCAATACCAGATTTCATCTCCATTCCGAAATGATCAACAATCCTGCTGAACTGCTGACTGCCGTGAACCGCATTGAAAGACCCGAACCGGGAACCGGCGAAGGCTGGACAGAAAACTACTATTCTATACAGGAAGCAGTATCCTACCTTGCTGATCTTCCCGGTCGGAACGTACTGATTATGCTCTCGGATGGTGAAAATTTCCCCTACCTCGAAGGAACCGGAGAGCCTCATCCCGAGTTCGGTGAACGCGTCTATACCCTGGATGAAAGTATAGAATCACTTCAGCGCAGCGGAATAAGCCTCTTTGCGATCCGCCTCGGAGATGACCTCGATGTCAGTCTGCCCGATCTTACCCGGGAGTCCGGAGGGCGGCTTTTTGATACCCGCAGTGCAGATGAGCTTGCACAGATCTATCTGGACATAAGGGATCAGGTACTCCGTGAATACCGACTGACTTACCGGGCCGCCATGATTCCCTCTGAAAAGCGCATTGTAAAAGCGCGCTATACCGGAACCAGCCCGGCCGTAGAAACCCAGCGTACTTATTTCGCCGGCACCCTTTTCGGTATTCCGGGAGCACTGCATCCCCTGGCATTGATTATCCCATTTCTACTGGCGGTACTCGGACTGTTCGGACTGAGCAGAATCAATCTCCTCAACAAACGCAGCAGTGCCAACCTCGAGGTTCTGAACCCCGGAAGAGGCAGTACCGTAATGGAGATTACCCAGACCAAAACAGTTATCGGTTCAGCTGACAGCGATGACATCACTCTGGTAAATGCACCAAGCGCCAAACCCAGCCATGCAACGGTGATCTACAATGCAGATGACAAGAGTTACACCATTGAAAGTGAAAATCCGGTGAAGGTTAATAATCAGAAAACGACCGAGCGGAAACTCGAAGCGGGTGATGTTATAAACGTCGGAGGAACCATGGTTGTCTTCGATGATGCCGTAATCAATCCCGACAGAGCAGCTCTCGGTGAGAATGAAGTTGAAATGCCGGGACTTGATGATCTCGGCATAGATCTGGATAACATGGATTCTGATAATCTTGATGAATATATGCCGGATCCCGAAGATCTGGATAAAGAACAGGACTGACTGAAGGCGGGCTATGCCCGCCGATCCTCAGGGCCGGATTCGTTTTCGGTCACGCGGAAAAAGCGATGCCTCTTTTACATTCTCCAGACCAAGAAATTTCTGGGTCAGTCTTTCCAGACCGATTGCAAATCCTCCATGCGGCGGACAGCCGTAGCGGAAAATTGAACAGTAATCACCAAGCCCCTCTTCGGTAAGTCCGAAGCGGGGCAGATTCTCAATCAGCATTTCATACTGATTGATTCTGCGCCCTCCGGTGGTAATTTCAATCCCGCCAAAAAGAAGATCGAAACTGCTGGTTTTCAGTCCATCAGGATAGGTATAAAAAGGTCGTTTTTTCCGCGGAAACTCGGTGACAAACACTGCCGGCACTCCGTATTCCTCCTGGGCCCAGGCACAGAGTTCACGTTCAGCTTCAGGGTTGATCTCGAAGAGACGCTTGCCGCAGCGTTCACTTGCGATCTTCTTCGCTGCTTCATGGGCAATCCGAGGAGTTTTCTGCCACTGATCGGCATCCGGAAGCGTCATGTTATAGCGCTCGAGAATATCAGCATGTTTTTCGCTGACCATTGCCGAAACGTGGCTCAGAATACCAAGCTCAAGATCCATAAGCTCTTCTATTCCCTCAATGAATCCCATTTCCACATCCAGTGAAACGTATTCATTCAGATGTCTGGCAGTATCATGCTTCTCAGCGCGGTAGGCGTGCCCGATCTCGAAAACCCTCTCGAGCCCACTGGCCACCATTGCCTGCTTGTAGAACTGAGGAGATTGCGCCAGATACACCTTGTCGTCGAAATACTCCACCTGGAACAAGCCTGTCCCACCCTCTGTACCGGAACCAATGAGTTTACTTGACTTGATCTCGGTAAAATCCTTTGTGCGCAGAAAGGTTGCAAAGCCCTCCACGATACATGCCTGCACCCTGAAGATATCCAGCACCTTCGGGTTACGAAGACTGAGCAGACGATTATCAAGAAGTGCATCAATACCGGTACGTGAAGCATCCTGGTTAACAGCGAATGGAAGATCACCAGCCGCACGGCCAAGCATACTGCTCTCCAGCGCCTCGATCTCGAAACCACCGGGAGCCTTTTCATTCTGTTTGACCAGACCGCGCACCGAGACGACCGATTCCAGCGGGAAATCCGGAATATCCTGATAAACAATCTGCAGAATACCGCTTCTGTCCCTGAGCAGCATGAAACTGATTCCTCCGAGTTCCCGGATACGATGAACCCAGCCGGATACCAGAACTTCACTTCCTTCATGATTCTGTAGTTCTGCAGCAAGTATTCGCTTACTCATGATCTGTACTCCCTTTCAACCCGCTGATCAGATTCTGCAGAACATCAGGATCGGCCATGCCGCCTGTTTCCCGCATAACCTGACCCACAATAAACCCGGCGGTTTTAGCCTTTCCACTCTGCAGGTCTGCTAGAGCCTTTGGATTTTTTTCCAGCACAGTCTGCATAATTACCCTCAGTTCTTCGGGATCTGAAATCATCCGGTAGCCCTCACGGGCGATTATCTCTGCAGGACTGCCCTCACCTGCAAATACTTTGGCAAGTACCTGCTTGGCCAGTTTTCCACTGAGAACCTTCCGGTCGATTGCATCAATTATGTCAGAAAGATATGCGGGACTGAGATTACAGTCTGCGATATCCTGCTGCAGGCTGTTCAGATGTTGTTTTACATCGGATACAAACCAGGCCGCCGCCGCACTCGCATCGACACCCAGCGCCAGCAGTTCTTCAAAAAAATCAACTCCGGATTTTTCTTCGGTGATAATATCCACATGCTGCTCAGTCAGGCCCAGATCCTTGATCAGACGACTCTTGCGCTCCAAAGGCAGCTCAACCTGCTTGCTGTGCACCTGTGACAGAAAATCAGCATCAGTGCGGAAAGGCGGAAGGTCAGGTTCCGGAAAATAGCGGTAGTCGTTCGCAGCCTCTTTCGATCTCATAGTCTCGGTGACATCCCGGTTCTCGTTCCAGAGCCTTGTCTCGACATCGATGGGACTGTTTGTATCCATGAGGCTACACTGCCGATCGATCTCGAATTCCAGAGCCTTGCGCACAAAACGGGAAGAGTTGAGGTTCTTGACCTCAACCTTGCTGCCCAGACCCTTTCCGGTCAGGTTGACCGAAACATTGGCATCACAACGCATTGAACCCTCGTCCATGTTACCATCGCAGACAGCAAGGTAGCGGACGATCCGCCGCAGTTCATGTAACAAGGCCTCAGCCTCAGCACCTGTTCTGAGATCCGGTTCTGTAACGATTTCCAGCAGAGGTGTCCCTGTGCGGTTAAAATCCAGCAGAGACATTTCTCCGGCATGGATCATTTTCCCGGCATCCTCTTCCAGGTGACATTCCTTGATACGCGCACGGCGTCTTTCGCCTTCCAGCTCATATTCAATGTAGCCGTCAGTCCCCAGAGGATGATGAAACTGACTGATCTGATAATTCTTGGGAAGATCAGGATAAAAATAGTTCTTGCGGTCGAATACACATACCGGTGAAAGATTGCAGTGCAGGGCCTCGGCTACCGTGTAGGATAAAAGCATGGCCTCGCCGTTCAGTGAGGGCAGCACCCCCGGATATCCCATGCAGACCGGACAGACATTGTTGTTCGGCTCATCGCCAAAAGCCGCCCGGCAGCTGCAGAAAATCTTGCTCAAGGTTTTAAGCTGAATATGAATCTCGAGTCCGATAAAGGTTTCATAAGTACTCATACGATTGTCCCCCTGTAGCTGCAGCCAGCAAACAGCGGTGGATTCTTCACTGCTGCATCACCCCTCAATTCGGAAATACAGTCAAGCAGACGCTCGTCGCTGCCGTGAGGCCCCATGAGCTGCAGACCGATAGGCAGACCATTGCGGATTTCCATCGGAAATGCACAGGCCGGTGACCCGGATAAATTTGCCAGTGTGGTAAAACAGTCAGCCTGCTTCTGGGCGAAGGAATCAAGTTCCCGTCCACCGCTCAGAAAAGCAGGACCAGGGAAAACCGGAAGCATGAAGGCATCACAGCCTTCGCTGGAAGCTTCGGCATTTCCGAATATGCCCTGCAGCTCGTTGTAAAGCAATGTCCGTATTTTCTGGGCGCGGATGTAGAACTGATCCTGAAATCCGGAACGCAGCACATAAGTTCCCAGCAGTATCCTCGCCTTCACCTCAGAGCCGAAGCCCTCGGTACGTGAAAGCCGCATCAGCTCATCGGGACTCTCGGCATAAATCGGACGTAATCCATATCGAATTCCATTATAACGGGCCAGGTTGGCGCTGGCCTCGGCAGTAGCGATGGTGTAATACGCCGCAGTTGCATAGCGGAGGCTCTTCAGCTCCACATATTTAACTGAGTAACCAAGATCCCTCACCTGCTCTTCTGCAGCCTTGTACACAGCCGCTACGTCCTCATGCAGTTGCCCGGGATCCTTCAGAAAAGCGATTCTTCTTGCCGGTTCTCTGCGGAGTTCTGTTTTGTTCCAGTCAATACTTGTCTGATCCCGCTCATCAAGTCCGCGTATACAGCGGAAGACTGTCCTCATCAGCGGCAGATCACGACTGAAAATACCGATTGTTTCAAGAGAGCTCGCATAAGCGGTCAGACCAAAACGGGAAACCGCCCCGTAGGTGGGCTTCAAACCATAGACACCGCAGAAACCAGCCGGCTGCCGGACGGATCCCCCGGTATCAGAACCAAGAGCGAAGGGCACCATGCCTGACGCTACCGCTGCTGCGCTGCCTCCGCTGGAGCCGCCGGCAACCCGCTCGGTATCCCAGGGATTTCTGGTTGCACCGAACACCTCGTTTTCAGTAGCCGATCCCATGCCGAATTCATCCAGATTTGTTTTGCCAACAGGAACAGCACCTGCCGACTCCAGTCTGGATACTGCTGTAGCCGTATAAGGGGCGACCAGCCGCTCGAGCATTTTTGATCCGCAGGTCAGCGGAAGGCCCTCAACCGCAATATTATCCTTGACGGCAAAGGGCATTCCTTTGAGTTCCGCTTCCGGGATGCTGCTTTCGACGGTACCTGAATCATTGCTGCCCTGACTTGCTGACTTCCCGGTAAAGACCGGCGCCAGTGACAAAAAGGCATGTATGTTGGAATCCAGTTCCTGTATTTTCTGCTTGTATTCAGCCGGAAACAGCTGTCTTGTCTTGCTTTCCATTGTTTACTCCCCGTTTTGCGCAGCAGAAATGCTGCTTATAATACGTTAGGTATCGCAATATAGCGATCCTCAAGGTCCTCTGCATTTTCCAGCAGGGCATCTGTATTATTCCAGGGATTATTATTATCATTACGGATCCGGTTTTCAGCGGCGTGGACATGGGTCATAGCCAGAAGCTCATCAACCGGGGCTTCTGCCATTACTTCCATGTATTCAACCATCCTGCTCATAGACGCACGCAGAGCTTCGCGTTCATCCTCCGATAACTCGACCTGTGCAAGGCCGGCAGTGACTAGAATATCTTTGTCCGTAATCATAATGATAAAAATATCACACCTGAGCCTGACATTGTCAATCCAGGTAGGATACAATCATCTTACCTACAATTTGGTAGGAGGCTCAACAATGTAGGAAAAAGCCCGTGTATTACTCGAAAGCATCTTCTGGCGCAGTCAAACTGCCGATTTCCTCTGTCCCTATTTGACTTCACCTAGCTCAATGGTGTATTTTTATAAGTTCAATGATTACACAGCATCATATCGCTGCCTATTTCGAGGAGACTCCGTGGTAAAAAAAGATTTTCCAACGGTTCATTATTTTGACCAGGATTTTGTAGACGTATACGACCAAACCTGGGCATGGGTTCAGGACCACTGGCACAAAGGGGACGCTTCCAACGGATTCGAGCCAAAGTTTTTCCACTCTCCGGGATCTGATACCATAAACCAGTTTGAAGCAATTTTTTCCACATTCTTTCTTGTTTACAGCAACCGGACATTTCCAGCTGCCGCCCAGCTGGACAGCTTTTATAAAAAGCAGGAAGAAAACGGTGCAATCCGTGCTGATTACAGACTCAGTGACGGCAAGCCGGTTTTCACCGATGATAACCCGGAGGGAGTAAACCCACCACTATTTGCATGGGCAGAGTTTAATCTCTTCCACAAGGTGGGAAACAAGAAACGTGTTAAGGAAATCATGCCAATACTGGAAAAGTATTTTTCCTGGCTTGAGGATACATTCCAGCAGGACAACGGTCTGTACAAGGTGCCGCTTGCGGCAACCAAAATGATCAACAGTCCAAGAGAAGGTGCAGAGTACTTTGTGGATTTCAATTCCCAGCAGGCACTGAACGCCTATTATATGAGCGAACTCGGTGAAATTCTCAATGACAAGGAAATTGCATTCCGATACAAGAGACTCTACTTCTCTCTGAAAACACGAATCAACAATCTTATGTGGAATGAGAGTTCCGGCGTCTATTACGACATTGACGGCGAACATAACCAGATTCGAGTCAAGACCATCGCTACCTTCTGGCCGATGCTCTGTGCCATACCGAACGAGGCCCGCATTGAAAAACTCATAGCCCACATGAGAAATCCAGAAACATTTGGTACCGAGAATCCCTTTCCGACACTGGCTGCAAATGAGCCGGCTTATAACCCGGAAGGTGGAGGATTCTGCGGATCAGTATTTCCACCCTTTACCTTTATGGTTATTAAAGCTCTGGAACAATACAAAGCCTTTGAACTGGCCAGGGAATTTACCCTGCGCCACTTCTACTATCTGCTCGATACCCTTCATCCGGAAGGAAGTGACCAGGGTACCGTCTGGGAAGCCTATCAGCCGCACAAGGACGGTCCGGCAAAATGGGAAGGCAATCCAGATTTTCCCCGGCCAATGCTGCTGGCATATACCGGACTGTCAACGATTACACTCATGATTGAACACGTAATCGGACTGACTATCAGTCTACCGAGAAAGGAAGTTACCTGGGTCATTCCGACCAAGGAGATAATGGGTATTGAAAACCTCAGTCTCAAGAGAAACAACATCACCATTCTGGCTAAGAAAAGTGGCCGGGGCTGGGAGATCAGGCTGGAAAGTGAAAAACTGTATTATTTCACTGTAGATGTGCTTGGCGAAAAGGCTAAAACCCTGCCGATCCCATCCGGTAAATGTTCAATGCTGCTGGATAAACTTTAGCAGCCCGGCGCTGCATGCAAGTGCAGCGTCGAATCAATGCAGATGTTCAGGGCGGCTGTATTACACAGCTGCCGGCATTTCAAAGCGGCTGTAATGCACCCGCCTCCTGAAGATCAGACCTGCTGCAGAATACAGCAAGAGCATTCCACCTGCCACAGAAGCCTGCAGAGGATACCTCATACCGATCAATCCAATTACATCCATAAACGCAACCTCAAGAAAAACATAAGGTACAAACCATTTCACCAGCGGTAATATGGTAAGCGCCAGTAGAACCAGAATCCCGCTTCGATATACCGCACGCATCAGCAGTCCCTTCCGGTCACTCATATGGAAATACGCCGGAATGGCAAACACCATGGAAAGACCACCCAGACCGCCGAACAGAATGGTCAGAACTGCCATGACAGCCCAGATACCCCTGTTAAGCCGAGCCACATCCTGGCAGACTTCAATGAGCTGCAGCACGGCAAACAAGCCAGGTGCAAGCAGAAGGATTGAAGCAATTATCACCCGCACACGCATTTTCATAACTCCCCCCTGAGTTCAGAGCACATAGTTTCAATCATAGTCTTTGCAATACTCAGACCGCCGGGCAGTTCAGGCAGACTGTCCGGAGAAAACCAGGCAGCCTCGGCGATCTCATCTTCCTGAATCAGGATTTCACCTGATTTCCACTTCGCCCTGAATCCTAGCATCAGAGCATCCGGAAAAGGCCATGACTGACTCCCTGTATACTGCAGTTCACAAACTTCCAGACCGACTTCCTCACGTACTTCCCTGTGCACAGCGTCCTCAAGGCTCTCTCCAGCTTCAACAAAACCGGCGATAAGACTGAAGTAGGCCTTTGCAGACCGCTGCGAGCGCGCCAGCAGAATCTTACCATTACGCTCGACTGCCACTATTACAGCCGGACTGATTCTGGGAAAAACCGTTCCCAAGGAACCACATTTAGCCAACTCCCGTTCCGACCACTGCAATATTTGACCACTGCGGCTGCAGAAAATCTCAGATCGGTTCCACTGAAACAACTGATACGCCCTGAATACAAGGGTTGTCACAGCTTCACCGAGCTCCGGATAACTGCCCGGAAGCAAAGCACGAATACGCTCAATCCGGAAATTACCCGTTTCAGGTTTACTCAGATCAATCGGTACAATCAGCTCTCCCAGATCTCCACTGTATAATACAAACGTGGAGTTATTATATTCACCAGCCTTAATCCATATATCATTAAAGGCCATTTCACCGAATAATTCAATGAGCTCATCGATTAAAGGAATCCTGCCGGACAGCAGAAGCAGCTTCGCATCTTCAGAAAACAGCAGGGCAGGACTATTTCCGGGCAGTTTGTTTGTAGAAAGCGTAAAAGGGGCAGCAGGAACGGTCCAGCTGCTGCCCTTATCCGGTATATTACCAGTCAAAACCTTGTATACCTAGTTCATCAGCCATGATCCGGAACTCTTCAGCCACAGATTCGCTTACTTCAATGCCGTCTACCGAGCGGATCCTGTAGGCATCCCATTCCTTTTCACCAGCTGTAAAAATCCGCTCCTGCCCGGGTGCCTTATCGGAATTCCTGAGTGCCCGCAGAATATCTCCAGTTGTCTTCTTGAATGATTCAAGATCGGTAAAGGCTTCAATATCTATTGCCATAAAAAAGTGCCCCAGGCGATACGGCTGCTTGTTTCCCTGATCATCAAAGCCGGATAAGGCCTTCAGAAACTGACCGCCCTGCAGGGCTGCCGAAAGAATTTCTGTCACTACAGCATATCCATAGCCCTTGTATCCGCCGCCATCCTCACCAATTCCTCCAAGCGGGGTCAAGGCAGCATTTCCGGCTATCAGATCCTTCAGCACCTCACCCGGGTCAGTCGCCGTTGTACCATCCCGGCGCACCACCCAGCCCTCGGGCAGGGGCTTACCAAGGCGATCATAGACCTCGATTTTTCCCCGCTGACTTACGCTGGTAGCACAGTCCAGGAAAAACGGGAAATCCTCATCCGTTGGTATAGCCCAGGTCTGCGGATTGGTTCCCAGCATATTTTCAACACCGAAAGTCGGAGCAATGGAAGGACGGGCATTCGTCCCGCTCAAGCCGATACAGCCCTTTTCAGCCGCCATCAGCGGGTAGTAGCCCGCAATTCCATAATGGGTGGAATTGCGGACAACGGTCATTCCCATTCCGAGTTTCTTTGCCTTATCAACAGCCATTGCCATTGCCTTGTGGGAAACAACCATCCCCATACCGTTATTGGCATCCAGTACCGCAGTAGTCGGACCCTCACGCACAATATCTATCGGAGCATTCGGGAACTGAATTCCTGCCTTGATCCTGTCATAATAGATCGGCTTCAGGCGATTAATACCATGCGAATCAATACCCCGCAGATCCGCCTCGATCAATACATCCGCGCAGATATCAGCATCAGCTTCGGGAACTCCCAGACCGACAAATACCTTCTTCATGAAATCCTTGATATATTCTGCAGACTTTTTCATTTTACACCTTCAATGCTTCGTAACGCTTATAATGGTCCTCAAGAACCAGACATGCCATAGCCTCAACCACCGGAACAATTCTCGGACAGATACATGGATCGTGACGCCCCTCGGTCCTGATCTCCCGCTCGGTACCATCCTTGTCCACTGTCTGTTGAGCCTTGGAAATCGAGGAAGTCGGCTTCACCGCAATCCTGAAAACCAGCTCCTCACCAGTGGTAATGCCCCCGATAACACCACCGGCATTATTGCTCCGGAAGCCATCAGAACCCATAGCATCATTATGCTCACTACCTTTCAGATCTACCGCTCCGAAACCAAGCCCGATTTCGAAGCCCTTGACTGCACCCAGCGAAAGCATGGCTTTAGCCAGATCCGCCTCGATTTTGTCAAAAACCGGCTCACCCAGTCCTGGAGCGAGTCCGCTTATGCGGCATTCTACAATCCCGCCGACGCTGTCACCCTCACTCGCCAGTTCCTCGATTCTCTCGACCATATGTGCAGCCGCAACCGGATCACAGGCACGCATCGGATTCTGTTCGATCGCCTCGGGAACAAAGCGTTCACAGGAAATACCTGCTGAACGCAGGGTATAGGCCACAATACCGACACCTCTCTGTTCAAGCAGTTTACGCGCCACCGCACCGGCTGCAACGCGACCAGCGGTTTCACGCCCGGATGCCCTGCCGCTGCCACGATAATCCCGGATTCCGTATTTTTTCAGATACGTAAAATCAGCATGTCCCGGCCGGAACATATCCTTGATATCATTATATGCGCTCGGCTGCGCATCCTTGTTATATAAAATCATAAGCATCGGGGTGCCTGTGGTCTTACCCTCGAACACACCGGAGAGAATATGAACAATATCCGGTTCCATTCGCGGTGTAGTAACCGATGACTGCCCGGGTTTCCTTCGATCAAGTTCTTTCTGTATATCAGCTTCACAGATATCGAGCCCGGGAGGGGCTCCATCCAGAACAACTCCGACGGCGCCGCCATGGCTTTCACCGAAGGTGCTTATACGGAATAATCTCCCAAAACTACTGCCTGCCATTACGCCTCCTCGCATATATGCACATGCTACCTAATCTATCAAAAAAAGCATCTTCACACTACAGCCATTTTCTGAGCCTGAAATAAAAGGTAAGTCCAACTCCTATACCAAACATCAACAGGAGCACTGCCGGATACGCCCAGGGAAGCGCGAGCTCTGGCATCCACTCAAAATTCATGCCATATATTCCAGCAATAAAGGTAAGCGGCATAAAAACGGTGGCTATAATAGTCAACACCTTCATGACTTCATTCATTCTATTACTGACCGCAGTCATATACAGATCGAGTAGCCCAATCTGTAGATCTCTCAGGGCTTCAATTGTTTCTATAATCTGAATGGAATGATCATACACATCACGGAAAAATACCTGAACGTCTCTGCTGATTCTGGAATCATCCTCACGGCCTACAGCTGAGAGTATTTCCCGAATCGGCCAGACCGCTTTTCTGAGCCTCAGCATTTCCCTTTTGTATCCGTGCAGCCTCATAAGCACTTCCTGACTGTTATCCTGGACAACCTGGTCTTCCAGACGCTCAACACCGTCACCAACTGCCTCGAGTACCATAAAATATCCGTCCACAACGGCATCCACAAGGGCATACAGTAGATAATCGGCCTTCATGAAGCGGATTCTCCGTCCTCCGGCAATTCGGGAAACGACCTCATCAAGAAAATCAGGCCGACGCTCTGAAAAGGATATTAGCGTATTATTAATTAATACCAGACTCAATTGCTCACTTCGCAGGTTATCGTTGTCCCATGACAGCACCCTTAAACTCATAAAGATATAATCCTTATGCCACTCCAGTTTCGGGCGTTGATCGGTCTGCAGGATATCTTCTACCAGCAAGGGATGCAGATTACATGTTTTACCGATTTCACCAATCAGCTCGGAATCATGAATTCCGCTTACATGAAACCAGTTCACCTTATTCCCGGGCGTTCCACCAAGCATTTCACTGATATTAAAATCATGTAAAACAGAAGATTTTTTTTCCTGCATATCAGCTTCCGTATATGCAATCAAACGTAGCTCTATTTCTGTATCCAGAGCATCTCCCGTGTATATAAGTGTCCCGGGAGCTGTTCCAGGCTTCTTCTTTCTTGAACGCACAAAACGTTCCCGTATTCTCTGAGCTGATACTACAGACATTCAATCTCCTTATTTATCACTTCTGCCAATATTTCCCTGAAACCAACTGGAATCTGAAGATTCTCCGCAAGTGCATTCCCTAGTGCAGCAGGCTCATAAGGCAGCCTGGAAAAAGCCTCCGCTAAAGTTTCAGCCAGGGTCTGTACATCCAGAGTCCCAGTGCTTAACTGTAGACTCTGAATACAGCCGCGGTGTACAGAAAGCACCAGCTCTGCTTCTGTTCCCTCATACATAAACTTAATGCTGTGGGTAAAATCCGGTGTCTTGCCGAAAAGCCATGACCATTCTCTCAGACTCTGACTGTACTCAAGCCCTGTGCTCGTCAAATCAGCATCAGAAAGCTGCTGAATTACAGAACTTTCATCAGCACTGACATAGTTGCCATTACTGCCGTCCATGTTGGAATGCCGCATATATGCATCCGCCAGCATCTCAACGGCATCGTTTATTGCCAATCGCGGCTGGAACTCGGTCAGATTCGCTACCCTGGACCGGACTGAATCTATTCCCTTGCTCGCAAGCTGCCGATCGGGTGCCTGCAGATATGCCGTTAGTTTATCAAGATCCGCATCAATCAGCATGGTGCCATGATGAAGGCAACGCTCCTTGCCGATTTTATAGGCACTCCCGCTGATTTTCCTTCCATCGACGAACAGATCCTTGCGGGCCGAAAGTCCGGCTGGAATGCCAGCCTGAATCAGACTGTCCAGAATAATCGAGAAATGCGTATCCGGATCATAGTTCTCACGGGGTGTAATAAAGCACCAGTTAAGATTCCCCGTATCGTGATACACTGCACCGCCGCCGCTCTGTCTTCGCAGCAAGGGTACGGTATCCCTGCCCAGAGCCCGCATATCACATTCCAGCCAGGGATTCTGATGCCGACCCATTACCACACATGGACTGTTTACATACATAAATAATACAGCCTGCCGCTCATTTCTGAAAAGCTGATCCTCGAGAGATAAATTGACATAAGGGTCTGTACTCTTGGAAAAATAAACCCGCCGCTTCACATGCATAGGCAGAATATATCGAATTTGCTACACTCCCGCCATGTTTTCAGCACTAATCGGTCTCGGAAATCCAGGAAAAAAGTATGAAATGACCCGCCATAATATCGGATGGCGGATTGCCGAGGCATTTGTCCGGGAGGCTGACCCGTCAGCGGACTGGAAAAGCAAATTCAAGGGTAAGTGGACCCAGATCCGAACATCTCCAGGTTCAGTCAGCGGCTGCCGCATCCTTGTGCCGGAAACCTTCATGAACAAGGCAGGAGAATCCGTCAAACCCTTTGCCGATTTCTTTACGCTCGAAGCAGAAGAGATAGTGGTTATTCACGATGATCTTGAACTTCCATTCGCGGAGGTTCAGCTCAGAAAAGGCGGAGGACTGGGGGGACACAATGGACTGCGTTCAATAGAACAGCATCTGGGCACTCGCAATTTCCAGCGCCTGCGGATCGGAATCGGCAGACCAGTCCACGGCAGTGTATCATCCTGGGTGCTGTCACGCTTCAGCCCGCAGGAAGAAGCCGAACTGGAAGACATTACGGAAAAAGCCCTGGCCCTGCTTCGATAACAGGAATACAGCGGAAAATAGCAGGCTGCAGGCAGCAGCCTACATACTGGTTCTACCACGGAGCGAGCGTTCCAGAGTCATCCGGTCCACATATTCCAGATCGCCTCCGACAGGAAGACCCAATGCAAGTCTGCTCGTAGTAACATGCTCTATCTGTTCCAGCAGACGGGCGATATACAAGGCAGTGGTATCACCCTCAACCGTCGGATTTGTTGCCAGTACAACCTCACGGATCTGTCCCTGCTCCACACGCTCCATCAGCTCGGCGATTCTGACATTATCCGGTCCGATCCCGTCTATTGGTGAAATAACCCCTCCGAGCACATGATAGACCCCGGGAAATACCCGCGCGGACTCCAGCACAGATACATCCTGCGCTGTCTCGACAACACATACCATTGAATGATCGCGGGACTGGTCATCACAAACCTTGCAGGGATCCGTTTCGGTAAAACTCCCGCACACCGGACATGGGTGAATTTTCTCACGCATTTCAAGGATCGTCTCCGACAGGCGAGCTGCATAATCAACATCGGTCTCGAGTATATAATAAGCCATTCTGCTTGCGCTTTTCCTGCCGATTCCCGGAAGTTTTGACAACAGCCGGATCAACTCATCCAGGCGCGTCATAGATTAAACAGATCCGGAGGGAGATTCATTCCGCCTGTAAAGGAAGACATATTCTGCTGAATTGCGGCTTTGACCTTCTCCTGGGCAGCTGAGGCGGCGGCCAGGATCAGATCCTGCAGCATCTCCGGATCAGAAGGATCAATTATTTCAGGACTGATCCAGACACTCATGATACGGAATTCACCGTTCATGCGTATTTTCACCAGATCCCCGCCTGCAGATCCCTCTACAGAGATTTTCTTCAGCTGCTCCTGGGCCTCACCCATTTTTGACTGCAGCTGACCGAGATTTTTTAACATATCCATTGGATTCATTGCTTTGCCTCCTGACCGGAAATCACTGAACCTCGAAATACTGCCCTGACCTGCTCTACCTGAGGATCAGGGTGATTATGCGATTCTGTTTTTTTCGGATCTTCAATCTCTTCTACACGAACCTTGAGTGGTACACCCAATACCGTATTTATACATGATTCCACAATATCCTTGTCAATTTCCACGGACTTGGACGCAAAAGCATTGGTGAACTGCAGATACAGGTATTCATTATCAAAGGAGTGCCCGAAGGCTCCCCCAACTGCCGAAGCAAGGGTCGGCTTTTTTCGTTCTATTTCGTTGATCAAGCGTTCCAGATTATTCAGATCAAGAACCATGCGGCTTTTCTCTGAAGGAGCCGGTTCATCGGGCTTAACATTCTGTTTCAGCTGAGGTTCTGCAGCACTCCCTGAATCATCCCTGAATTCATTCCTTGCCTCGTTAATTGGCTTATCCACGGGCTTATGCACAGGTTTTTCCACAGAATTATCCACAGAAGGCTTAGGTTCAACAGCTTCCTCGTCGTAGCCGTCTACAAAGCTTTCCTCCAGATCATCTTCTTCATCCGGATCCGGAATATAAGCCTCAAGCCCCGCTTCTGCTTCTGTTTTTTTATCGACCGCAGAAACCCTGAAACCACCCTGCTCCACCTGTGTACGCAGATCATGAATCCGGTTCAGCAAATCCCCTGGATCAATCCAGCTTCTCAGCTTTGTAAGCTCAGTCAGAACCAGCTCGAGTTCAAAGCGCTCGTTCACGGTATATCGAAGGCGTCGAAAGGCCTCAAGCAGGAGGTCCAGACCATGCATCAGCTGATGTTCACTCCAGGCAGCCAGTGCCTGCGAAGAAAACTCGCTCACCGGATACCCGATCACCGACTCCCGTTCCATTCCGGCCTTCAGAAGCAGAATATTCCGGAAATACTCACTCAGATCAACAATAAACTGATCCTCACTTACCCCGGTACTGATTATTTCGTCAGCGGTTGCGAGAACCAGCTTCATATTTCCGTCTGCCAGGGCTTCCGCCAGCACATTCAGCCGGTCAAGTCCGACCAGACCGAGTTTGGTCTTGATTTTCTCCAGGCTTATATGCCCGTCACTGAAAGAAACTACCTGATCAAAAAGAGTATAGGAATCCCGGAGGGATCCGCGTCCTTCCTTGGCAATCCAGAGCAGGGCATCAGCATCGGCCTGAATTCCCATATCGTTCACAACTTCTCTCAGTTTTTCCAGAAGCTGATCAAGCGGAATCAGGCGAAAATGGAACTGCTGACAGCGAGACTTGATTGTCGCCGGAACCTTGTGCAGTTCGGTAGTTGCAAAAATAAAGATTATATAGGGAGGTGGTTCTTCAATTGTTTTGAGAAGTGCATTAAACGCG
Organism: Spirochaeta dissipatitropha; assembly: GCF_054657935.1. Lineage (NCBI taxonomy): Bacteria > Pseudomonadati > Spirochaetota > Spirochaetia > Spirochaetales > Spirochaetaceae > Spirochaeta > Spirochaeta dissipatitropha. Next base: position 26,069 of record NZ_BAAHXT010000012.1, read on the forward strand.
CTTGTGGAAAGCATATGCACCTCATCGATTATGTATATCTTGTAGCGGGAATTATTCGGCGGGAACAGAACCTCGTCCTTGATCTCCCGCACATCGTTGACGCTGGTATTACTGGCACCGTCGATTTCGATTACATCAAGTGCCGTCCCGCGGGTAATCGATTCACCGTCAGGATCATCTCCACAGCCGTCCGGGTTTGGTCCTCCAGGGCAATTCAGGGCCCGGGCCAGAATTCTGGCTGCAGAGGTCTTTCCAACCCCCCTCGGTCCACTGAACAGATACGCATGGGCAATGCGGCCCGCCCGGATCGAGTTCTTCAAGGTAGCGACCACAAACTCCTGACCGACTAATCCGTCAAGCGTTTTCGGACGCTTCCTGGTTGCAGTTACTTCATACGCCATAATCGATCCCCCTGAATTCCCCAAAAAAAAGCCCCTCCGGCTCCAGCCAAGCCATCTGCGGCACATGCTGAAATACCTACCGCTGCTCCCTTCCGGGCCTGACGGGGTTTGGTATCGTTACATTGCACAGGACCTGGCCTTCAAAGCCAAAGGGGCACGGAGAGGGAGGGATTCGAACCCTCGGTACCCGGTTAGAGTACACACGCGTTCCAGGCGTGCACCTTAAGCCACTCGGTCACCTCTCCATTGTATACGGATTGTAAAAGACATCAGGAAGTTTGCGGAGAGAGAGGGATTCGAACCCTCGGTACCGCAGAACGGTACAACGGATTTCGAGTCCGCCCGATTCAACCACTCTCGCATCTCTCCTGAAACGTGTACCCGAGAGGACTCGAACCTCCGGCCTTAAGATCCGCAATCTTACGCTCTATCCAGCTGAGCTACGGGTACAAAATAGAATCGGAGAGAGAGGGATTCGAACCCTCGGTACCCGGTAAAGGGTACAACTCCTTAGCAGGGAGCCCGATTCAGCCACTCTCGCATCTCTCCAGAGTGCAGGTTCGAAATCGGAGAGAGTGGGATTCGAACCCACGGAACCTTGCGGTTCAACGGTTTTCAAGACCGCCACGTTCGACCACTCCGTCATCTCTCCAGTAGAACTTGCAGATCGGCAATATACCCCTTCAGTTAAAAAAAGTCAACAAGAGGAAATTGCAGAATAGAATGCAATTTCCGACTATGACCTGTTCAGCTCTCTACACTGCCCGGGGCAATGAGATTCATCAAACGATTCAGATCTTCCATGGAATAATAGGAGATTTCGATTTTTCCCTTATCTTCCTGTCCTTTTATAAGAACCTTGGTGCCAAGGCGGACGATCAGCTGTTCTTCGAGATTCATAAGCTCGATAGTCTTGCGGAAATCCATATCCGGTTCTTTGCCGCTGTCACGACTGCTGTCGCGTGCACCATCGCCCTGTCTCTTCCCTGCTGAGGTTTCATCGCTATCAGGACTTCTGGTAGGCAGTTCCTCACCGCGCGCCAGGGCTTCGGTAAAACGCACCGACAGACCCTCGACCATAACCCGCCGGTACAGGCGCATCATGGAATCATCATCCCCGGCCTGTAATATGGCCCGGGCATGCCCGGCCGAGAGCTCGGCATTATCAACTGCATCCTGTATCGGCTCCGGCAGCTTGAGCAGCCGCATTGCATTGGCAATGGTTGATCTGTTTTTTCCCAGTCGCTTTGCCAGGGCTTCCTGATTCATGCCGGTAGTTTCCATGAGGGATGTATAGGCTTTTGCTTCTTCAATGGCAGAGAGATCTTCGCGCTGAATATTTTCAATAAGTGCGATCTCGAGTTTTTCTTCGTAGGAAAAACTGCGGACTATTGCGGGTACGGTTTCCATACCTGCCAGCTTCGAAGCACGGAAGCGACGTTCCCCGGCAATAATCTGATAAGTACCATCGGCCTGCTCTTCAACCAGCAGGGGTTGAATAACACCCTTCTCCCTGATCGAATCAGCAAGCTCTGTCAGGGCAGCCTCAGCGAAATGTTTTCTCGGCTGCTCGGGATTAGCGACCACATCCGTCAGCGGGATATTCTTGATTGCGCCTTCCGGTACAAATTCTTCAACATCGTGTCCCTGCAGCAGGGCATCTATACCTCGTCCCAAAGCCTGTTTAGCCACGTTCAATTACCTCTTCAGCCAGCTGTTTGTAGTTCTTCGCCCCCACGCATGCTCCGTCATAGAGATTAATCGGCACACCATGCGATGGAGCCTCAGCAAGCCGTACATTTCTGGGAATGATCGTCTTGAATACCTTTTTTCCGAAATATCCGATAACCTCACGCACAACCTGCTGGGCAATCCTGATACGGGAATCATACATAGTAAAAAAGATGCCGCCTATTACCAGTCTCGTGTTGAAGCGCTGTTGAACAAGACGGATACTCTCCATCAGCTGGGTCAAACCCTCCAGTGCAAAATACTCGCACTGCATCGGAATAAAGACGCGATCAGCGGCAACCAGACCATTCAGGGTAAGTATCCCCAACGACGGTGGGCAGTCGATAAATATATAATCATAGGATTCGGTAAAAGGAGCCAGAGCCTTTCGCAGGAAGTATTCACGCCGCTGCTGGTCGACAAGCTCGACATTCGCTCCGGTCAGGTGCGAACTGGTGGCGACTATGTGAAGATTATCAACAGCCGTCTTCTGGACAACATCGGCAGATGAGGCATTTCCAGTCATAAGTTCGTAAATTCCGGCCTTTGTTTTATCGGCACTGACGCTGGATGAAAGATTACCCTGTGGATCGAAATCGACCAGGAGCACTTTTTTGCCGGCTTCAGCGACATAGGCACCAATATTTACCGCGCTGGTCGTCTTTCCGACCCCGCCTTTCTGATTAGCGAAAACAATTGTTACAGACATGTCACCCCACTATAGTTTGTTTTTTTATTGTTGTCAGTCGGTTTCGGAAGTAGGCCGCAAGATATACCCCGTTATCAAGAAAGCACTTCAGCTGTTCTTCATACATTGTACTATCTGCACCCTCCTGGTGGAGCTGCAGAATCATTAGCACCAGCGTTGTGCAGAGCGCATGAATATCTCCCCGGGTGCTGTAATCCCGGTACTGACGGTCAGCAAGCTCCCAAAATCTCTTCCTGTCATCCAGAAAGTTATAAACATCCAGAATCTCCCACATTATTATATGTCGGCTGAACTGCTCACTGGCCCGCATGTACCGGTCAGATCGTTCAAGCGACTCCTGTACTGCCTTTTTCCCGTCCGGTTCAAGCATCTGAAGAGCCGCAGCCAGCAAGGCAAAGTATACCGCGTAGTTACCTAGCTCAGAATCCCTGGGGGAGTTGAAATGCGGCTGTAAGTTTCTGAGTTCTTCGTATTCTCCACGGAGAAAATAAGTAAGCGCACGCAATTGGTATGTAATAATACCTCCAAGCTCAGCTTCTGCCTGAGCCTTCTCATCATCCATATTCGAGCATTCTTCTACAGCCTCATCAAGCTCATCTTCATAAAGATGGAGAATAATTTTGGTTCGGGCCCTGCGGTCGAGGGGTTCAACCTTCATTACAGTCTGAAACGCATCTTCCCTGGAACCCAGCATGAGCAGCAGTGGTGCAATAATTTCGCGGACCGAATTTATGAGATGATGATTCTCAGTATCAGGGCTGCTCTCATAGAGCCGTTCGGCCTGTTTCCCGCAATGCACAGCAGACTGCAGATTCCCGGATTTTGCGAAGTGGCCCATAAGAAGATGATAGCAGAAGGCCCAGTGTTCCGGATTCCCTGTACGACGCGCCAGGGGCATCATCTTGTCCCGGATATAATCAGGAGAAAACTGCACCTGAAAATTGAAGGTTACCGCCTCATGTATGAGCCAGAGCCGAAAGGCGTCTTCATCACTCAGATTATCCTCGCCAAGTGCCGCAAAAACTGCATCAATATATTCCGGGTAACGGGTATCGCCGAAGCCGTCATGAGCCTCAAGAATCAGATCCTTGGCCTCAGTATAGGATTCCGCTCCAAGCAGATGATAGATTATCTCCGACCAGGCAGGTTTCTCTGCCTGTCTGTAGTATTCAGCCAGACGTGTATGAAAAATACGACGGTTATGCCGCAATACTGAATCGTATATTGTCTCCCGTACAAGCGCATAGCGGAATGTATAACGGTCATCACTGCAGCGCAGCTGCCCAGCCGCACATAATTCCAGTAAGGCCCCGTCTATATCATCGACGAGTTCATTCTCTACTGCCATCGCAGTAATTTCTTCCGAACCAAAAGATCCGGGAATTATCGATGCACGCCTCAGAATATCCTGTAGACCCTGACGCAGCCTCTCGATAATCGAAATAATAACCATCTGCATATCGGGAGGGGTTGCAGCTGGGTCATGCCCGGCTCTGGCATAACGGCAGAATACCTCAACAAACATCGGATTTCCCTGGGATTGCCGGACAATGCTGTCGATCTGCTGTTCACTCAATCCCAGACTGTACTGCGTTGCAACGGCCTGAACCAACTCACGACATATAGTATTTTCTATATTCAGTAATTTAATATGTATTATATCCGGAAAGAGTCTCTCAAAATCCGGTCGAATAAACTGATCCAGCATAATTATAAACAAACCAGTAGATTTCTGATGCAGTAATTCCCGAATGAACTGACGATCGGTGTCAGCGATTGAATCCGGAGACTCAATTATCACGATCGGTCGGTACACAGCCTCTTCCCCTGGAAGGACTGCAAAGGCATCCATGTAGGAAGAAAAGTCTCCAGCTTTCAACTCATGTCCCTGCAGCAGCCTGTATATTGCAGCTGTCAGGGCAAAATCCTGCTGCTGGCCGGAGGCATTAAAATGCAGCACCTGAGCTTCACAGCGCGGCATTCTGCCTACCAGGCGCACGAACTCTTCTGCAAGACGCGTTTTTCCGATTCCCGGCTCTCCACTAATGAATACGGTCTCTACTGAAGTTCCACGTACATACATCCGGAGCAATCTGTCCAGTTCCTCTTCCCGTCCTGTAAAGGGCATTTCCGGATCCTGCTCCCGCAGCCCGCAGCCCTCACCGCACTCCGCGGTATAAGCAAGAAGCCGTTCAGACTTTCCCTTCAGCTGTACCGGCTGTCGCGCACCAAAAAGAAACAATCCCTCGGTGCGGCTTCTTACATCTTCTGATACCAGTACTGTATCCGCAGCAGCAATACTCTGCAGCCTCGAAGCGACTGCCATGCTGTGCCCGGTGATCACAGGATGATCACCGCGCATTCCGGTTGTAACCTCTCCGAAATGTACCCCGCTTCTGAACCGGACCTCCAGTTGTTTTTCCCTGCACAGATCCCGAAACTCCAGGGCAGCACGTACCGCATGCGCACAATCATCACGGCTGATTTTCGGAACACCAAAAACTGCAACCAGGGCATCGCCAATATACTTTTCTACGAAGCCTCCGTATCGCGCTATTACTTCCTGGAAAAGAGCAAATACCGAGTCCAGCAGTTGATTCAATTGTTCAGGATCATTGGATTCGCTCATAGGCGTGAATCCGACCATGTCCGAAAAAAGTATTGCGGCATATCTCCGCTCGTTCGATTTAACTATGTTTTCGTCCATTGAACTCTCCTGACGGCCCGTGAAACAGAAAAAAAACCATTTTCGGGATTTTTTCTGTTTTATTTGTTATACTTTATTCCGATAGTGAAACCAAGAGGCTTTAAAAATGACAATTGACTCCTCCATATTAACACAAAAGAATGTTATGCGCAGCTTCCCGAAGGTAGAATTACATAGACATCTTGAGGGAACATTCGCTTTAAATACACTGTTCCGTATCTCGGAAAAAAACAAGGTGGGCCGCTCCTCTGATTTTGCAGAGTTCAAGAAGCAGGTCCAGTTTCCACGGGACTCCAAACCGAATTTTCTTGAGTTCCTTTCTAAATTCTACAATGACTGGTATAGAAGCCATGAAGATGTCTATGACATCGTACATGATTCTGTCTGTGAAATGGCTTCTGACGGAATATTTTATATTGAGCTGCGTTTTTCACCGGAACACTTTGCACTGCACAACGATTTTGATCGCGAAGAAATCACCAGGCTTGTAATAAAAGCTGCCAATGAGGCTGCACAGGAATCAGGTATTCATATTCGTTATCTGATTACCTTTAACCGCAGCAAGCAGGATCAGCATGAGATGATTGAGCTGTATGAGCGCATTCATGCCCTGAACATACCAGAGATCGTCGGTATCGACCTTGCCGGGGACGAAACGAACTATCCCCCCGAAATGTTTGAAGAATTCTTTGGACGGGTCAAGAAAGATGGTTTCTACAAGGTAACCATTCATGCAGGAGAAGTAAGTCCCGCTCAACAGATATGGTTCGCTGTCCAGAATCTTCATGCCGATCGTATTGGTCATGGTGTTGCAGCCATTCATGACGTTGAACTTCAGAAGGAGCTGGCAAAACGCGATGTAATACTTGAACAGTGTATAACAAGCAATTACCAGACCGGGTCCTGGGAGGACGAAGAGAACCACCCGCTCGGAATACTCTACAGAAATAATGTACCCGTAACCATTAATAGTGACGATCCTACTATTCAGGATACCGATCTTACCGATGATTACATCAAGGCAGTAAAATACTTTAATCTTGGCTTTGATGACCTGGTTCGCATGAATCACACTGCAATCCGCAGCAGCTTTCTCCCCGAAGATGAAAAAAAGGCCTTACTCGAAGAATATAACCATCATATAGATCAGTTTATTGCTGATCACTCCTGAATATTCTGATTCCCCCCGCTGACAGATCTGTCAGCGCTTGAATACATGCATCTGCTGTCTGCAGCGGAATTTTCAGGCGCATATTTATTTCAACCCCGAAATCCTCTGAAAGTATTCTGGCCCGGTACTCCTCTATGAGCACCTGCACTCCGCCATGCAGGTTATATGGGAGCTCAAAAGAGAGCTCGATCTCCGGTATCAGCTCTTTTAGTTCCGCTGTAGCCAGAACCTCTTTTGCACTGTCACCATAGGCCTTTACCAACCCCCCGGTACCAAGCTTGGTCCCTCCAAAATAACGTACAACCGCAAGCAGGGCATTTGTTACTCCATGCCCCATCAGAACCTCATATACAGGGCGTCCAGCTGTTCCCTTGGGTTCACCATCATCACTTACTCCGCTGATCTCACGCTCCAGTCCGCCAAAACAGAATGCATAGACCACGTGAGCTGCATCTGGATGCTCCAAACGAAGCGAAGCCAGGCGGGAGTCCACCTGGCTTCGATCAATAACTGGAATCATGTATCCGATAAAGCGGGATTTTTTCCGCTCTATCTCAATTTTGGTTTCGCTGACCGGAACATGTACAAATTGTTTCACGTGGAACAATTTTACTCGACAGCGTCGCTATCGCTTGGCTCGGCGCTGTTTTCATTGGCGCTGGCGTCACTCACGATCTCACTCTCAGTCCCACTTTCACCGCTGCTATCTTCATCATCCTCTGAAACAGATCTATCAACAGCAACTACCATGTCCGGAGGAGTGATATCCACCAGTTTATATCCCTGAGCGGGAGCCCCCATCGGTCTGAGTCCGGAAATAGCAAGTTTGACGGTCTTACCGGTATTGGTAATAAATACAACCTCGTCATTCTCTGCTACCGAAATAACACCAACGACTTCCTGAGAATTATCATTTACCGGCATACAGCGTTGTCCGCCGGTTCCACGTCCATGAGGAGTGAACTCCGAGAACTTGATCCGTTTCCCCTTACCCTTGGCATTCACTATGAGCATATCCCGTTCTTCATCAACCACAAGGCTGGAGGTAAGTTCGTCGGCTGCTCTGAGATTGATTCCCTTCACTCCCATGCTGGTTCTACCGCTGGGACGGATGCTTGTTTCATCAACTCTGAGAGCCTTTCCAAGACGGGTAATCAGCATAAGTTCCTGCTCACCATTTGTTATCATGGCATTATTGAGTTTGTCACCGTCCTTGAGAGTTATCGCCCGTATTCCCCTGGTCTTGGCATTCCGCAGGTCATGCAGAACCACTTTTTTAACCATTCCTCGGGCTGTCGCCATAAAGACAAACTGCTTCTCACTGAATCCGGTGAAGGGCATTACAGCCTGAATGTCCTCATCAGCAGAAACCTGCAGCAATGCTTTTACATGAGTCCCGCGTGAACTGCGGCTGGCTTCAGGTATTTCCAGAACCCTCAGATAGTAGGCATTACCCTCACTGCTCAGGAAGAGAATATAATCATGGGTAGAAGCAATGAAGAGCTGATTGATCATGTCGTCATCATGCATATTGCTGCTTGAACTTGCACCCTTCACTCCGGTTGTTTTATAGGTCCTGTAGGAGTTGGAAGGAATACGCTTGATATAGCCCTTGCGGGTCATAATAACAACCATTTCCTGTTTTTGAATCAGATCTTCAATGTTGATTTCCTTGATTTCGTCCATGACGATTTCAGTTCGTCGATCATCACCGAATTTCTGGGCTAACTCAGTTGATTCTTCCTTGATCAGATCAAGAATCTTGTGAGGGTTAGCAAGCAGATCCCGCAGGTAAGCAATAAACTTTCGTATCTCTTCGAGTTCTTCAACAATCTTCTTTGTCTCCAAACTCGTTAATTTCTGCAGTCGCATATCAAGGATGGCCTGAGCCTGCACTTCACTCAGCTCGAAGGTAACCATAAGGTTTTCCTTGGCTTTCGGGACAGTGGATGATTCCTTGATAATCCGGATAACCTCATCGATATTATCCAGGGCAATCTTCAATCCTATGAGGATGTGCTCGCGCTCTTCAGCCTTCCGGAGATCGAAGCGTGTCCTCCGCTCGATCACCTCCTGACGGTGATTAACAAAGGCTACGATCATATCCTTGAGATTCAGCATCTTTGGACGGCGATCTACAATGGCCAGGGCATTCACATTGAAGTTTGCCTGCAGCTGGGTGTGGGTAAACAGGTGATTCAGAATAATCTTTGGACTGGTACCCTTTTTCAGCTCGATAACAATTCTCATACCATCGCGGTCAGACTCATCACGGAGATCGCTGATTCCTTCAACACGCTTGTCGCGGACCAGATCAGCGATCCTTATTATAAGATTGGCCTTGTTTACCTGATAGGGTATTTCCGAAACAATAATTACGTCCTTGCCGGTCTTTGTTTCATCAATAGAGAATTTGGCCCTGACAGGAATCTGACCCCGCCCGGTAAGATATGCCTGCCGGATGCCCTGCGTACCGTAGATAATACCGCCAGTAGGAAAATCGGGGCCCTGCACATGCTCCATGAGCTCTTCGATACTGATATCATTGTTGTCGATATATGCACAAATCGCTGCAACTATCTCCCGCAGATTATGCGGAGCCATATTGGTAGCCATACCTACTGCAATACCGGTTGCACCATTTACCAGAAGGTATGGGATAGCTGCCGGGAGCACAGTCGGTTCTTCTGTAGATTCATCATAGTTAGGAATGAAATCTACGGTTTCTTTCTTGATATCCCTGAGCATTTCCTCAGCCAGCGCCGTAAGACGTGCCTCGGTATAACGCATTGCAGCCGGTGGATCACCATCGACCGACCCGAAGTTACCCTGTCCATCGACAGCCGGGTAACGCATGGAAAAATCCTGTGCCAGACGAACCTGGGCATCGTAGATACTCTGGTCACCATGTGGATGGTACTTACCGAGAATATCACCCACAATACGCGCACTCTTCTTGAAAGCGGTATTATGCCTCAGGCCCATATCTCCCATGGAATACAAAATCCGGCGATGAACCGGCTTCAGCCCATCGCGTACATCCGGCAATGCCCGGCTTATGATAACCGACATTGCGTAGGTCATGTACGAGGTAGTGACCTCATCCTCAATAGCTATAGGTATAACTCTTCCTGTCTGTTCTTCAGCCATTAGAAGCTCCTCACTGATTTCTGATTACACATCAAGGTTCTGCACCATAAGTGCATTCTGCTCGATAAACTCACGCCGTGGTGCTACATGCTCGCCCATCAGACAACTGAAGATCTCTTCGGCCTCAACTGCATCATCCATGGTAATTCTCATAATACTTCGCGTGGCAGGATTCATTGTTGTCTCCCACAGCTGATCAGGATTCATTTCACCCAGACCCTTATAACGCTGGATATTTATATTCTGATGGGTCTTCCGCATATCCTTCAGGGCAATATCCCGCTCGTCATCGGTAAATGCATAGCGTATGTCCTTGCCTGCCCACATTTTATAAAGAGGTGGCATGGCAATATAGACAAATCCCTTTTCAAGAGCCTCAGTCATATAGCGATACATGAAGGTCAACAGCAGCGTCCGGATGTGCGAGCCGTCGACATCAGCATCCGCCATAATAATGATTTTATGGTAGCGGAGTTTTTCAACATTGAATTCTGTTCCGGCTGAAGCCCCGAGAGATGAAATAATCGGTTGCAGCTTATCGTTTCCGAGAACCTTGTCCAGCCGTGCCTTTTCAACATTCAGCATTTTACCCCAGAGTGCAAGTATGGCCTGGAATTCGCGGTTCCTTCCCTGCTTGGCACTGCCGCCCGCAGAATCACCCTCGACAATAAAAATTTCAGCCTTGGATGGATCCCGCTCACTGCAGTCAGCAAGCTTTCCGGGAAGCCCGGCACCCTCAAGAAAACTTTTCCTTCGGGTAAGCTCACGGGCGCGCCGTGCTGCCATTCTGGCCTTGGATGCCATAACAGATTTTTCTACTATAGCCTCAACTACCTTCGGATTCTGTTCAAAGAAAGCCCCGAGACTTTCATTTACCTGACTTTCAACAATACCTCTGACCTCGGAGTTTCCGAGTTTACCCTTGGTCTGTCCCTCGAACTGCGGATCCGGTACCTTGACCGAAACAACAGCAGTCAGACCCTCACGAACATCATCACCGGTAAAGTTTTCATCCATTTTCTTGGCGAATTTGGTTTTCTTGGCAAAATCATTCAGGGTTCTGGTAAGTGCAGATTTAAATCCGACCAGATGGGTTCCACCCTCGCGTGTATTGATATTGTTAACGAAGCTGAACATATTCTCATTAAATCCATCGTTATACTCGAGGGCAATCTCCATCATTACATCGTCGCGAGTCGCTTCGAAGTAGATAGGAGGATCATGAATAGCAGTCTTGCTGCGGTTCAGATACTGAACAAATTCGGCAACACCACCTTCAAACAGGAAGTTATGCTTTTTGACAGTAGGTAAACGAGAATCCTCTATATTGATCCGGATTCCCTTGTTCAGGAACGCCAGCTCACGTAATCTGGTGGATAAAACATCAAAACTGAAGTCAGTAGCCTCGAAAATATCCTCATCTGGATGAAAGCGTACAACGGTACCTGTTAAATCTGTCTCCCCGATTATTTCAACCGGCTTGTCAGGTACACCACGCTGATATCTCTGGAAATGAATTTTTCCTTCCTGATGAACCTGAACCTCAGTCCAGTTCGAAAGGGCATTCACTACCGAAACACCAACTCCGTGTAGACCACCGGAAACCTTATATGATCCCTTGTCGAACTTACCGCCGGCATGCAGCTTGGTAAGTACAACTTCAAGAGCACTGATTCCCTCGGCCTCATGGATATCCACGGGAATACCCCGTCCATTATCAGTAACCCTGATTATATTTCCAGGTTCGATAAGAACGGTAATTTCTGAACAGTACCCGGCCAGAGCCTCGTCGATACTGTTGTCCACCACTTCATATACCAAATGATGAAGTCCATCTATACCGGTTGAACCGATATACATCCCGGGTCGCTTGCGCACTGCCTCCAGACCTTTCAGAATCTGAATGCTTTGGGCGGAATAATTGTTCTGCATAAGAACCGATTATACGCTCTTTCCAAACCAAGGTAAAGCTTGATATGCTGTAGTGCTATGAGTGAAGAAAAATGGGATTACAAACCTTTCTGGGATGAAGTCATGAACCAGTTCGGTATCGAATACTCCCCACAGGAGTTTCACATGTGGTTCGAGCGTATGCAGTACCACACATCCAACGAGAACTGCATTGTTATTGCCGTTCCATCGCCCTTCGTACAGGATCAGATAAAGCAAAGATATGTTCCCGCACTGGAGGAACGGCTGCTTGAAATATCCGGCAGCCCGCTCAAGCTGCAGTTTCATATTCAGAGACCTGCGGCTCCTCAACCCAGAAATCATTCTTCACAAAAACCAGATACTGAAACAGCAAATTCTGTAGACAGCAGTAAGAACGGCAATGAAAAAATCTCCGGACAGAGAATTCAAGTGCAGTCGATCAGGAAACGCCCACACCCGAGCCTCAACCAGCGGTATACATTCGATAATTTTGTAATCGGAGAAAACAACAACTTTGCTGCCAATGCAGCCCTCGCAATCAGTAGAAATCCCGGAACTGCCTATAACCCTTGTCTGGTATATGGAGGTGTAGGTCTTGGAAAAACTCATCTGATTCAATCAATCGGTAACACTGTATACGCAGATATAGATAATGCGAAAATCATTTTTGTTTCCGCTGAAGAATTTACCAACGATTTTCTCAATGCATTGCGCGAAAAACAGACACCTCAATTCAAGAATAAATACCGCTACGCTGACGTGCTGCTGATTGATGATATTCATTTTCTGCAGGGCAAGGAAGAAACACAGGAAGAACTTTTTCATACCTTCAATGCGCTTTACGAAGCCAACAAGCAGATGGTTTTTACCTGTGACCGGCCGGTTTCAGAACTGAAGAATCTGAAAGATAGATTGAGAAATCGATTTGAACGCGGATTAAATGTCGATCTCAAACCCCCGTCATTCGAAACCCGGCTGGCCATACTCCAGAAAAAACTGCAGCAGAGCGGCCAGACTATTCCTCATAAGGTACTTGATCTTATCTGTAATAATGTCACCACCAATGTCCGCGATCTTGAAAAGGCCTTGACCAAAATACTTGCCTATGGGGAACTTGTCGGCAAGGATATAACCGAAGAGGTTGCCCGTCAGCAGCTGAAGGATGTATTTGTTACACATCATCAGGCCAGCATCAATATTGATTTTATACAACGGACTGTTGCTGAATATTTCAACCTGAGTACGAACGAACTGAAATCAAAAAAGCGTACAAATGCAATCGCATTCCCAAGACAGATAGCAATGTACATTGCCAGGAATATAACCGAACTCTCTACCACCGAAGTAGGGCTTGAATTCGGGGGCCGTGATCACACAACTGTAATGTATGCCTGTCAGAAAATCGAAAACAAGATGAAAAGTGACTCAACAATCGAGCCCATGATAAAACGACTGATTCGTGATATTCGTGAAAGCAGCGCCAAGGGATAAGCGCTAGTAAACTGTGGATGAATGCGGGAAAGTTCGGGAGAACGATCAGCCGCTGTGGATAGTGTTAATAGAATTTGGTAAGCCGGTCGGTTTATCCCCAGAAAAAAAGCTGGCTAAATTGTGCTGTTTCAAGTATATAATGGACTTACACACATATTAGAAGTGCCTACTATTACTACTACTATTATTTATATATTATAAGGGAAATAGAAGAAGGAGCAGAAAATGAAGTTTACATGCGACAGGGACATACTCATCAAGGAGATTACAACCGCTCAGGAGGTCATTTCTTCACGGAATGCCTTATCAATTCTTTCAAACGTACTCCTGCAGGTTGATGACAGCACACTTACCATTCGTGCTACAGATCTGAAAGTAAGTTTTGAAACAAAATTGCCTGTCGACGTATCTGAAACGGGTTCAACAACTGTTTTCTGCGACAAGTTTCTCGGCATCCTCAGATCACTTCCTGGTGGTCCTGCAAATTTTGAGGATCAGGGAAAGGGCACCTTTTTCATAAAGAACCGCGACGGCAGCATTGACTTCAAACTCAAGAGCATCGAGTCTTCTAAATTTCCTGAAATCAAGACTGTTGCAGATGATCAGTATTTCTCACTGCCTCAGCGTGATTTTATCGATATGATTTCCCAGACAGTCTTCGCAGTCTCTGATGATGAAACGCGTTATTTCATGAATGGTGTGTTTATGGAACAGGGAGAAGAAAATCTGATTATGGTAGCTACAGATGGGCGGCGACTGTCATACATCGCAATTCCCCCCGAAATTGATCTGCCGGATTTCCCTGGTGTTATTATTCCTCCCAAAATACTGAATATGATTCGAAAGCTGGCCAGTGGTGAGGGACAGTTCCTGATGGCTGTTCATGAAAAGAATATTTTCCTTAAGTTTGAAAATCTTCATCTCACCTCGAATCTTATCGACGGACAGTTTCCCAACTACCGTCGCGTTATTCCTGAATCTCAGGATTACACCCTCCTGGTTCTCAAAAAAGATTTTGAGGAAGCCCTCAAGCGAGTCAGCCTGTTGGTTGAGAAAACACATCGCATCTACATCGATATTGAAGGCGATGTATTGACCATGAGATCCGAAGAAAGCGAGTTCGGAGTAGCAAAAGAAACAATTCCCTGCGAATATGAAGGACCGGATACAAGTATTGCATTGAACTACCGATACCTTGTTGATCCGCTTCGGGTCATGGATTGTGAAAGAATGGAGATACAGTTCAGTGAATCAAACAAGGCACTGACCTTGTACAGTATTCCTCATGACCGCTACAAGCATATTATTATGCCGATGCAGCTTGATTAGTGAATGTCATTTTCCCGGATACGCTGGTATCAGTTCAGAAATCTGATTGATGCCGAACTTGGCATTGATAGCCCGAACGTCTGTTTTGTCGGTCGTAACGGTCAGGGAAAAACAAATGTACTTGAGGCAGTCTACCTGCTGTGCTACGGATCCAGTTTTCGTACTCGGCAGGACAGCCTTCTCATTCAGCATGGTTGTCAGGAAATGGCAGTTTCTGCTTCAGTTCAGACCCGCGATGATGATCTTCTACTCGATGTCCGTATCCAGAATGGAAAAAAACTGATTCAGGTTGATAATTCGCCGGTACAGGATCGCAAGGATCTTATCCAGAACATTCCCTGCATTGTGTTCAGTCATGATGATCTTGAATTTGTGAATGGGGCACCTGACCGCAGACGCTGGTTCTTTAATCAGACCATGAGCATGGGTGAACCCCTTTTTATCGATTATCTGCGTAATTACAGCAGGATTCTGAAATCCAGAAATCAGACCCTCAAGGATGGAAGAAAAGATTTACTCAACATCTACGATGGACAGCTGGCTGATGCCGGAATGGCAATAATCAAGAAAAGAAAGGATATCATACGCCAGTTCAACAGCAGTTTTTTTTCCCTGTTCCGGGAAATTTCAGAGCTTCCCTATGATTTGAGTATTGATTATAAAACCAACTGGAATTCCGATGCAGGGGTCGATGGTGCAGTTTTCGAACTTGAACGCAGGCGCGAAATGGATTTCCGCCTGGGAACAACTACCAGCGGTCCGCATCGGGATAAATTTATTTTTTCTGCAAACGGAATGGATTTTACAGATATTGCGAGTACAGGACAGCTTCGGCTGCTTGGATTGATCCTGCGTGTTGCCCAGGCGCGATATCTGGCCGATCTGGTTGGACGAAAGCCGGTATTGCTTCTGGATGATGTCCTGCTGGAACTGGATCCACAACGCAGGAAAAAATTTATGGAGTTCATGCCTGAATATAGGCAGGCATTCTACACCTTTTTACCTGATGAGCACTTTTCGCAGTACATTCAGGGTGATACAATGGTTTACAGGGTAGAAAATGGCCAGTTCGGATTACAGTAAAGCAGGAGATCTCCTGGGCGGCCTGCTCGATATTGCCGGAATAGGCGGTAATTCGGAAATCGCCAGAATATTTCAGAGCTGGCAGCTGGTTGTCGGAGCTGATCTGGCAAGTCATTCCGCAATTGAGGATATCCGGAACGGCTGTGTAATCGTAATTGTTGATCATCCGGCCTGGCTGCAGCTCATACAGCAGCGGGAACAATATTTTCTGCAGCGCCTTCAGCGTGATTATCCTTCACTCAAGCTTGAACGCATGCTTCTGAAAGTCGGAAAACCGCAGTTTATTGCTCTGAAAGCAAAAAAAACAGCGCCGGAAGAGAAAAAAATCGAGGAGGCTGCTTCGCAGCCAGAAGAAAAAGATTATGTTCCGCAGGAAGGAAAACAGGATTTCCTTGATTCCATGAATAAATTAAAACGTACAATAGAGCAGTCAGATTCAACCGGTAGAACCGGAAAAGAGAGTTGACAACCACAGTACATATTTCTATACTGTGCCACCGCATTGAAAGCATGCGCTGCCCGCGCAGCTTCTCTGTGAATTATTAAACTGAAACACCTTTAAGGAGTATTCCAATGAAAAGAACGTATCAACCAAGCCGGGTCAAGAGAAACCGCAAGTTCGGATTCCGTGCCCGTATGAAGACAAAAGGCGGTAGGCTGGTTTTGAAACGGCGCCGGGCAAAGGGCCGAGTTAAACTGAGCGTTGCAGATGAGAAAAAGCCTTACTAAGGCTGAAATTATTCGATCACGGCGTGATATAGGATTACTATTCCGCCGTGGGAATCGCATACAGTGCAATGGATTAAAACTGGTAATAACATCGAATCAACTCGAGTACACAAGAATCTTTATATCTCCCGTTCGGAAATACGGTACCGCTGTGGCACGAAATACGGCCAAGCGGTATTTGCGTGAGATTTTTCGACTCCATAAACATCTGATACTACCTGGTCGAGATATTGCAATTATCCTGTATGCCGGAAATTACCGCTATGCTGATCGGGAACGGGAATTTCTTTCTGCTCTTGCATCAGTCAATGCCCTTGCTGAATCAGGGGTATAAGGAGTCAGACATATGGAAAAGAATACCGTAATCGCGGTCATTCTATCGGTTGTAATTATTACAGCCAGCTTTATTCTGCAGGGAATTTTATTTCCCCAGGATGAGCAGTTTGCAGCACAACAAACACAACAACAATTTGAATTCGCAGCGGATGCTGAACAGCAGAAACAGGAACGTGGAACCAACGGTGAAACAACAAGCCTGCAGCCATCCAGTGCTGTAGCCGCCAGCAGTTTTACTGCCCTGGTCTCTTATGGATCAGAACCAGCAGTAGAACCATTCAGCTACGGCAATGAACTTTATCAGGTAGTTTTTGATCCCCGCGGAGGCCGTATACTTTCTCTCAAACTACGGGAATATTCCGATGGAGATGACCTGGTAGATATGGTAATTGCAGATCCGGACGGACGAGCTGCCTTTGACCTGTCATTCGGCGGACCAGATCAGCCGATTATCCGGGACGCCCTGTACCGCAGGTCAACTGGTGATCCTGATGTAATCGAGTTCTACCGTGATTTCCAGCCGGATAATGGTGAGCCCTTTACCCTGGTACGCCGATATCGATTTTTTCCAGGAGAATATGTATTCCGGGTTGAAACCGAGCTCGTGAATTCTGTTAATCAGCTGCTTCCCTTGAACATTAACAATGCAGCCTACACCCTGCACTACGGTCCGCAGATCGGACCTAACTTTGAAACCCTGGATAACAGAACCGATTACCGCCGTTTTACCTACCATGACGGAAGCCGTTCTCGTGACGAGAATCTGCAGCAGGGAAATTACAAGGATCTTACAGTAAAACCTAAATGGGCAGCAGTTAACGGAAAGTATTTTGCTACAATCGGTGTTCCCGGGGTTGCAAACTACATAATCAGAATGGATACCAGACTGGATTCGCCACTTCCACAGGGTCATACAATGTCTTTTATTCGTGCTCCACTTTCCAGTTCACGAAATGTTGATACCCTCATGTTTTATGCAGGACCCAAGATTCCAGCTGCCCTGAACCGCTACGATAATGCCTCTGATAATGCCCTGGGTATAAGTGGAATGGAGTTTGATGAAATTCTGGATACCCGCTTTCTTGGCTGGTTCGAGAATATTCTCAAGGTCATGCTTGAAACTATTTACCGTTTTGTACCGAACTACGGGGTTTCAATCGTAATTCTGACTGTGCTGGTTAAACTGCTGCTCTGGCCGTTGACCAAGAAAAGTTTTGAATCGAATGCAAAAAGTCAGGCCCTGCAGCCGAAAATTACCGAACTACGTGAGAAATACAAGGATAAACCTGAAAAGATGAATCAGGAGCTTATGGCTCTCTACAAGAAAGAAGGCGTTAACCCGATTGGCGGTTGTCTGCCTCTGGTTCTGCAGATGCCGCTTCTGCTGGCAATGTTCGGTCTGTTCAATAATCACTTTGATCTTCGTGGTGCCGTATTTATTTCCGGCTGGATCAATGACCTGGCAGCTCCGGAATCGATTTTCTACTTCGGCGAATATTTCTCATTACCGATACTCGGGTGGACAGATATCCGACTGCTTCCGATATTATTTGTTTCAAGTCAGATTCTTACCTCGAAGTACACTCAGCCAGCCGGTGGCGGAGGAAACTCACAGGCCAAAATGCTTACTACCTTTATGCCGATAATGTTCTTTTTCATTCTGTATAATATGCCTTCCGGCTTGCTGGTATACTGGATTATTACCAATATACTTTCTGTAGTGCAGCAGCTTGGTACCAACAAATACCGGGAAGGGCATCCCATGCATGAGCATGCCAAGAAGAAACAGGAGAAAGGCAAGAAATGAGTCAGCAAAACACGTTTGAATTTGAAGGAAAGACAGAAAAAGAAGCAATCGATATAGCAGTACAGGATTTAGGACTTGGCCGTGAGGCATTTGATGTCGAGATAGTCGAAAATCAGCGCGGCGGTTTCCTTAATATGGGGAAAAAGGTACGTATCAGGATTCATCTCCATGAAGGTGTTGCTCCAAGCGAAGCACCCGTGAGAAAACCTGTTGCTGCAGCAGCAGCACAGCCAGTCTATGCCAGCGGAGATGATTCTCAGCCGGCCGATGATTTCGAGCACGCAATCTGTGATTTTATGCGTACCTTGACTGCAAAGATGGGCAGCCCGATGGAGCCCGTAATTCTATATCGTGAAGGATCTAAACTGGCCCTTCGGCTTGACGGCGATCATGCAGGAATAATTATAGGAAGAAAAGGCAAGAACCTCGATGCATTGCAGGTACTGGTAAATGTAGTCGCCAACAAACTTGCGGGTAATGATTACAAGGTCGTTCTTGATACCGAAAACTATCGTGGAAGGCGTGAAGAGCAGCTTATTCAGTTAGCTGAAAGAACCGCTGATCAGGTCAAGAATACTAAAAAATCACGGCTGCTTGAACCGATGAATCCTTTTGAACGCAGAATTATACATACTGCCTTAAATAATATACATGACATTGGTACAAAGAGTGAGGGAGAAGGCTTGTATAAACAGGTCAGAATCTTTCACAAGGCTTATGAATCATAAATCATTTTAATGGTTTCGAATTATGTGAATAACATGTGAATAAATGCGCTGTGTTTTAAAGAGCATGGCGCATTTCTTTTAATTATATCTTAAAAACAGTAAATAACCTGTATAAACTGTGGATAAGTCGCCTATTCCGGGCATTCCGGGACCCCGGACCGCAATTTGAATTCCACTGGAAAACAGCAGCATTGTGGACAAGTTGTGGAAAATACTTCAGTATTAGAGATAAAACACAGGAGGTGCATATGACTTTTGCAGAAGATGTGAAATATGCGAAGAATCATGAGTGGATTAAAGCATCGGGTGATGAGTATATTATTGGTATATCTGACTTTGCCCAGGATGAGCTTGGAGACATAGTATTTGTCGAAATGCCGGCAGTCGGCGACAGCATTGAAGCCGGAAAGGTTTTCGGCGTTGTAGAGAGCGTGAAAACTGCCAGTGACATTTATATGCCAGTCGGTGGTACAATTACTGCGGTAAATGACGAGCTCAAGGATACTCCTGAGCTGATTAACGAGAGCCCTTTTGATAAGGGATGGATCGTACGCATAAAGATTAGTGATGCTTCCGAGCTCGATCAGCTCATGGATGCGAATACATACAAGAAAATGGTACAAGAGGGATAATACATGACAAAAGCACCGATTACTGATTTTGAAATCCGGGATATTACACTCGCAGACTGGGGCCGCAAGGAACTCGACATGGCTGAAAAAGAAATGCCGGGTCTTATGGCTGTACGCGAGAAATACGGACCTGAAAAGCCTCTGGCAGGCGTCCGTGTTTCCGGAAGCCTGCACATGACAATTCAGACAGCGGTGCTCATTGAAACTCTGGTTGAGCTTGGTGCCGATGTGCGCTGGGCCAGCTGTAATATTTATTCCACACAGGATCATGCCGCGGCTGCAGTTGTTGTCGGACCCCCGACAAGCGGTGGCAGCCAGGAATCTCCGCAGGGAGTTCCGGTTTTTGCATGGAAAGGCGAAACCCTGGAGGAATACTGGGACTGCACATTGAAAGCCCTGACCTTCCCCGGAAATAAGGGTCCTGAGCTCATTGTCGATGACGGCGGTGATGCAACCCTGCTTATCCATAAGGGTTACGAACTCGAGAAAGGATCCAACTGGGTACAGAGTGCCGGTGAAAGTACGGAAGAATCAATAATCAAGAATCTTCTGAAAACGATACATGCTGCAGATCCGGACAGGTGGCAGCGGGTTGCTGCCGAACTTCAGGGTGTCAGTGAAGAGACAACCACCGGTGTTCACCGGCTCAAGAGAATGGCTGCAGAAGGCAGTCTGCTGTTTCCGGCGATCAATGTTAACGACAGCGTGACAAAAAGTAAATTCGACAATCTTTATGGCTGCCGGGAAAGCCTGGTTGACGGTATAAAGCGGGCAACCGATGTCATGACTGCCGGTAAGGTAGCGGTGGTCTGTGGATTTGGCGATGTTGGTAAGGGAAGCGCTCAGAGTCTCCGCGGTATGGGGGCACGGGTAATCGTAACCGAAATCGATCCTATTTGTGCTCTGCAGGCAGCCATGGAAGGCTACGAAGTGAAAACCCTTGAAGATGTAGTGGAGCAGGGCGATATATTTGTTACTACCACCGGCAACAAGGATATTATCCGGATTGACCATCTGCGAAAAATGAAGGATGAGGCAATCGTCTGCAACATCGGACATTTTGACAATGAAATTCAGGTCAGTGCCTTGCAGACAGAGCCCGGAATCAGGCATCTGGAGATCAAACCGCAGGTAGACAAGTATATTTTCCCTGACGGCCACAGCATTATACTGCTGGCTAACGGCCGCCTGGTGAATCTTGGCTGTGCAACCGGGCATCCTAGTTTTGTCATGAGTGCCAGTTTTACCAACCAGGCCCTCGCCCAGATCGATCTCTGGAAAAACCGGGGAAGCTATGACAAACAGGTGTATGTCCTGAGTAAACGCCTGGATGAAGAAGTTGCACGGCTGCATCTTGAAAAACTTGGTGTTCGCCTGACACGTCTCAGTCCCGAACAGGCTGATTACATTGGTGTATCTGTAGATGGACCATATAAGGATGAAATGTACCGCTACTAGGAAAGGCGGAAATCAGATTAGGAAAGGAAAAATTATGAACTCACGATCTTTTCTGTTCACCTCTGAATCGGTGAGCGAAGGACATCCAGATAAAATTGCGGATCAGATAAGCGATGCAGTGCTTGACGCCTGTCTCACCGATGATCCTTCCAGTCATGTTGCGTGTGAAACATATACAACCACCGGAATGGTGTTGGTCGGCGGAGAAATTACTACCAACACTTATGTGGATATTCAGGAAGTTGCCAGGGAAGTAGTCAAGAACATTGGTTACACTAATCCTGATTATGGGCTTGATTATCAGTCAATGGCAGTTCTGAATACCATTCACAATCAGAGCCCCGATATTGCCCAGGGTGTAAGTGCCAACGAACTTTTTGAAGGACGGCAAGGCGCAGGAGACCAGGGAATGATGTTCGGCTATGCCTGTGATGAAACCGATGAACTAATGCCGGCGCCGATTATGTTTTCTCATCGAATCCTGCAGAAAGCAGCCGGACTTCGGAAAAACGGGAGCATTCCCTTTCTTCGACCCGACAGCAAGAGTCAGATTACTCTGGAATACAAGGATGGAAAGCCCCGGAGAATTCACACCGTGGTTGTAAGCCATCAGCATGATGACGGCATTGCTTATGAAGATCTGAAAAACAGTATTATCGAGCAGATTATCTGCCCCGTACTCGAGCCTACCGGACTGCTGGACAAAAATACCATTTTTCATGTGAATCCTACCGGCAGATTTGTTATTGGCGGACCTCATGGCGATGCAGGATTGACCGGCCGCAAGATCATAGTAGATACCTACGGTGGCATGGGACGTCATGGAGGCGGCGCATTCTCCGGTAAGGATCCGAGTAAGGTTGACCGATCAGCAGCATATATGGCTCGCTGGGTTGCCAAACACGTCGTAGGCGCAGGTCTATCCAGCCGCTGTGAGGTGCAGCTTGCCTATGCAATCGGCGTTCCTGATCCGGTGAGTGTTAATGTGCAGACCTTCGGAACCTCCAGTGTTCCCGAAGAGCATATTGAAGCAGCGGTACAGGAGGTCTTTGATCTGTCTCCGTCCGGTATTGTCCGGGATCTTGACCTGCTCAAACCGGTGTACCTGAAAACCGCAGCCTATGGTCATTTTGGCCGTGATGGCTTCAGCTGGGAGAATCTTAGCCGCCTGAACGAACTGAAAGCCGCCGCAGCACGAAAATAACGGCGTTAATAACGCGTTTTTCCGGAAATCGCTATTCCCTGGGTACAAAATCGTAGGGAATAGCTGAAGCGGGATTGTGCAATTGATACTTCCGGTTTACAATTTCTCCGTGGAGTTTTATGTTTCCGCAGCGGAGCATGATGCCGGGAATCCTTTCTTTCCTTTTGATGGGTTTGTGAAAGAGAGGCTTTCGGAGGTTGGCGGCATTTCCCGCGCACTCAGACAAGTACCAAAATTATCTCAAGCCCGGCGGGAATTACTGCACGTCTTTTTACGTACAGATTTCAGTGACCATCTCAGGCAGCTTATTCTTCTCGAGCCGGCAAGCAGATTTCTGCGCCCGGTGATTCATGACTGTATCCGGATTATTACCAAAGCGGATGAGAAAGGTCCCCAGCACACCAGCCTGCATATTTCCATTAAAAATGCCTGTTTTCTTCCTCCAGCCTTCTCCAGGTTTTCCGAGCAGGTTATTGCTGCCTGTCAGGCCGAGAATATTGCAGTCTCGATCGAGCTGGATTGCTGGATGGGAGATCCGCTACATGATGATATTATAGTACACGATGTATACGGCGGTTGTTGTCTGGAACAGAAGATGCTTGTAAACCGCTGTCCGGTATACATTTCTATGGAAGAGATGCTCAGGGTCTATGCCAGTAATACCATCGATGCCTATTATCATCGTTTTGCGCAGACCGTTCTGGCGAAGAATGTTCCCAATGAGGAACGGATCTGGGCTTGTTTGATACTCATGCGTTCAAGCGAGGCTGAGCGCTTCCTGCCGAAGATCAGTGCAATCCTGCTGCAGCCTGAATCACTGGACCCAGAGCTGGCTTTCGTCTTCAATCTGGCGGTGGCGGTGTATTATTATGCCGGAAGATTCACGGCCGAGGCGGCGCAGTATCTGAATCAGGCTTATCGCTATGTAATTGAACAGGAACATGGCTTTCCTGAAATCCACCCGCAGATTCTTCAGTTTTTTTATCTTTCCAAAGGAAATGTGGCGCTGAAGGACCGTGAGTTTCATCATGAGCCGTCCATCATGTTTTTCCAGTGCGGACTCTCACTGAATACCAGCGGTTCCGAGCTTCTTGAAATACATCTGCGCCTGGGACTGGCCTATTATCTGGCGGTCGAATCAATGTTTGAAAAGGCGCATTCGGAGGTCAGCAAGGTAATTGCCATGGCCAAACAGCGGGGATACGAGGAAGAAATCTTCGAAGCCCGGAGAATCATCGGGGCAATTTATCAGATGCAGGGAAATTATCCGGCTGCTCTGGCTAACCTGCAGCAGGCCCTGTATCATTCGGTTGAATATGCCCGTCCCCTGGATGTAGCAATAATCCACAATACAATAGCCCATATCAAATTGAGTCAGGGACAGTACGCCAGTTGTCTGCATCATCTGCTGAGGGCAGCAGAGGTTCTCATTTCTGACTTCGAGCGTGAGTACATAGAGGAAATTACCAATACCTACGATACCATGGTCGAACTGGCATTTTTCAGCGGTAACCTCTTGTGGGCGCTTAAACTGCTGCGGATCAATTCCGAGTTTGCTGATTTTTTCTTTGCAAAGCGGGCTGAGCGTCATATCAGTATTGTGCAGAATACGCGTTATCTTACCTATGTCTACTGGAGACTGGATAATATCAGTCTTGCCAGGAAATATCTGTCGAGATTTACGCATGGAATCAGAAATCATGATCATTTTATCAATGCATTTGAGGTAGAACGTCTTTCTATCCTTCTGCAGGAATCCAGGGTAAAAGATCAGCAGGTAGCCAGAGCAGTTAAAATGCTTGAGCCATATACAAACGATACCGTATACGCCCGGATTCTTCTGCTGCAGTTTTATCTGGATCTCTACCGGAAAACCGGTGAAGAGCGGTGGAAGACAACCGCAGGTGACTATGCCAACCTGTATCAGCTGAATCATATTTTCCAGAACTACAATATGCCGGCGGCAATCGACTGGGGTGTAATAGAACGACGCACTCCATCCAGACTTCTGCAGAGCTATGTATCGGCCGAGAAACAGCTTCGAAGCAGCAGTGAAACCCTGAACCGCTATAACGTAGTTCATGAGTTCAGTCAGCGCATAATTAATGCTACCGGACTGGATCAGATAATCGAGTATCTGATTCCAATCATCATCAGTCAGCTTGAGGCAGATGTGCTGTACTTATATTTACCGGAGGAAGAAGGCTGCCGTAGAATAAGAAGGCTGGGTGATGAAAAGCGGGCAAGCGAAGGCTGCATAGATACAGTTGATGATCCCGTATTCACCTGGGCAGAGATGGCCGCCGCGGATTCAATTGAATCAACTATCGTGGTGGACACAATAGACCACAACCGTCAGGAAGAAATTCCCGATGGAATGAAACATCGTTCTATACTTATAAACCGACTGCCCTCACTGAACAGGCGCAGCGGAATGGTCATTGCTGCCAATGCCGAACACAGTCATTGGCGATACAGCAGTGAAGATATGAATATACTGTCCAATCTCATGGATCTCTTCAGCCTGAAACTTCAGAATCTGGCCTATATTCAGCAGCTGGCTGAAAAATCCCAGCTTGATGATCTGACCGGAGTATACAACAAGAGTCTGCTTGAGCCATTTATGCGTGAACTCACTGCTGCCTACAGGCGCAACAGCAGTCTGTTTTCCATGATCGTGCTGGATGGAGACAACTTCAAGAGAATAAATGATAACTACGGTCACCAGTATGGCGATACAGCTATACGGAAAACAGCCGAAACCATACAGCAGAGTATTCGTGAGAATGACCGCCTGCTTCGCTTCGGGGGAGATGAGTTTGTTATATTTCTTCCCGAAACCGCACTGGACGATGCCATGGAGATTGCCGAGCGGATCCGCAGCAGTCTTGAGAAAGGAATCTGCACTGCAAGCCTTGGAGTAGGTGAATACAGCGATCGTTACAGCAGCACCGATCGCTTCTTTGAATCAGTGGACAGAGCCCTTTATGAAGCCAAGCGTAGCAAGAATACAGTTGTTGCTGTCCCCCTTTCCCAATCCATGAATCGAGTGATATAGTAGGCGCATGAGCCTACCGACCACCGAAGCCGCTGTACGCATGAAGCCGGCATTGAATAACGCAGAAATTGACATGTACAGTGTAATTCTCGCAAAAACCCGAACCTTGCTGGAGTTTGGCGACGCGGGCAGCACGCTGCTTGCCGTACGACACAGGGTAAAAAAGATATATAGTGTGAAATCATCTCCCGAGCAGATAGCTGAATTGCGGAAAATCGGACAGATTGTTGAAGCAGAGCGTGAAGGGCGTCTTGAGTTCTTTCAGCCCGAGATTGGCCGCTGCAACCGCAAGGGAAAACCCGTGGACCGCAAGAATCAGGATGCCTGGCCGGCATATTTCACGGATGTCTGGGGACATCTTGGGGATGTAGTACCGGACGTTCTGTACATCAACGGCTTTTATACCCTGGCTGCATCCATGGAAGCTCTTAAACACATTGGTAACGGCACCCAGGTTATGCTTTATGGGCCACATCGCCTTCGCCGGGTTGATCAGCTCAAGGAGTATTATGAATTCACCAATATTGTGCAGAACCTTGCGGTAATGCGCCGTAAAAGCAGTTGGGACCCTGAGCGGCATCTGGCCGAAGTTCAAGACATTATAGAGCAGGTAAAATACAAGCCCAGGACATGAAGAACAGAATATACGTAAGCGGTCACAGTAACCCGGATATGGACTGTACCGTAGCTTCCTACTGCTACGCGTATCTCAAGAACAAAATCGACCCCGAAACCGAGTATTATGCTATTCGCTGCGGGGCCTTGAATGACCAGACAAAAAATGCTTTCCGACAGGCCGGGGTAGAAGCACCCCGGCTCATGAAAAATCTCTATGCATCGGTGGGCGATGTCGTCAAAAAGCCGAAAATGGCACTCAGTCCGGAAACCCCGATTCTCGAGGCAGCCCGGATTTTTTATCAGGAAAATATAAGTCTGCTGCCAATTCTCAGGGATGAAATCTACCAGGGCTCGGTCTCTGTTAACGAGGTCTCGAGTTATCTGGTGAGTCAGTCAGGTTCCGGACGTCCGGTCTATGAATTTCTGGTGGATAATCTGGCCAGAGTCATTCCCGGTATTTATCTATGCCGCGGCGCCGAGCACAGCTTCCGGGCACCTATTATGACCGGAGCCATGCCCAGTGAAATCTACCTGCAGCGCATGAACGACATGCAGCAGAAACCCGTTCTGGTAGTAGGTAACCGCAAGCGGATTCTCGAGCATGCAATCGCCAGCGAACTGCCGGCAATTGTAATTACCGGACTGGATGATCCCGAAGAACTCCTGGTTGATCTCGAAGGTTACCCGGGAACCGTATTTCTCTCGAATGCCGACAGCGCTGAATCTGTCAGACTGCTGCGCATGAGTGTTCCGGTTTCAGCAATTGCCAACGAAAATCTACCGGTAATCCAGACCCGCATGGATTTTGAGGAAGCAAAGCATCAGCTTATGGACAGCGAGTACCGTGGACTGCCCGTGTTCGACGAAGATCGATATGTGGGCATTGTAACCCGCCGGTCCTTCCTGGAAAAACCGGTCAAGAAACTTATAATGGTCGATCATAATGAAACCGATCAGAGCATTACCGGGGCAGATCAGGCCCAGATCGTCGAGATAATTGATCACCACCGCTTCGCAGCCGCCAAGACCAGCGCGCCAATCTATATTGCCAGCAAGCCCGTGGGCTCAAGTTCTACAATTGTGTATCAGCATTTCAAGCTGCATGATATATATCTGCCTCCATCTATAGCCCTGCTGCTTTTTTCCGGCATTATCTCCGATACCGTAAACATGAAATCTCCGACGGCAACTTCCGAGGATGCAGCCGCTCTGCGTGAACTCAGTGTGGTTACAGGCCTGCATCCGGATGATTACGCCAAGGAAATGTTCAGTCAGCTCAAAGCCCTGCAGGAACGCGACCCCAGTGAAGTCGTTCTGGCTGACTTCAAGACCTATGCCCAGTACGGCTGGAAAGTCGGGATCGGTCAGGTGGAAGTAATCAATATGGAAGGTGTCCAGGAACTCGTTTCCAGCTTTCGCAGCGCGCTCAGTGAGGTGCAGAAAGAGAAGCGACTTGACTGGACCATGCTGCTGATTACCGATGTCATGAAACAGAACAGTCTGCTGGTAAGCTGCGGTCCTGAAAAACTCGAGGACCGCCTTATGTACTCCCGCCATGAGGGAGTGTTTGACCTCCCGAATATACTCTCGAGAAAAAAACAGGTACTGCCCGAAATTCTCAGAGTGCTTGAGGAATCTCTGAAATCATAATATATCTATAATTATAAACACATTCGGTGGAATTATTTTCATCTCGGTGCTACACTTTTTGTATGGAGAAATCGCACGTTTGATCAATGCAGGTAAGTGATCTCTACTGATCATTATTGGTCGCGGTGCAGGGGTGGTAGCAATGAATAATTCTCGTTTTCTGAATGGGTGGTTTCGTTCAGCAGCAGGCTTTCTGTGCCTGTTGATATTTCTCGGTGCAGGGTCCTGTTCACAGCCCTTTCGTTTTGAATCAGCACGTAATCAGACACTTGTCCTCGAGCTGCAGCTGCCGTTGTTTCCTTCGTTGACTGCAGCAGGCTCGACTGGTGAGGAGGGGCAGAAAGCACGATTTCTTGTGCCGTCGGTCAGCACCGTTGAGCTTCGCCTGAGCGGGGAGGGCCATGATTTTGAACGGACAGTCAGCACAGAATTCGTCATAGACGATGGAGCTGCCAGTACAAGAATCAGGATCGATAACATTCCTTCTGATCGTGCATATAATCTGGAGGCAGTAATTTCTGCCGGCAATACAGCGATATATTCGGCCGCTGCTCCCGGAGTGCATGTTTCTGCACAGAAAGCAGCGGAGATCAGCCTGTTTCTTGAACCTCACCATACAGCACTCGATGCAGCTGTTTCCCTGCAGGATACACTTGCCGGCCGCAGCCTGAATATTCCGGCAGAGGGATTCAGGTTCATTCCTCTGGATTTTGATACAGCCGGCAGCTATGAACTGGTTTTGTCCCTGGACGCAGGTACCGGGATTCATGGAGTGTTGTTTGTACCTGAATCAAAATTCCTGGATGGACAGCGTCCGGGTCTCAGCGACGGCATAACAGTCGATTCCGGGGATCTTTCCGGGGGTACGTACCGGATTATTATCTGCTTCTACAACCCCGGTGCAAGCAGTATCGAGTTTGACTGGAGCCTTGTAGCGGACTGGCAGGTGAATACTTACAACATCATTTTTAATGCAGATGGGGGCGAGGGTACGATGGAGCCGCAAGAAGTGAACTACAATCAAACCTTGAGTCTCCCGCCGAATATTTTTACACGTACAGGTTATAGTTTTATCGGGTGGGCAGTTGAATCTGGTGGTGAAGTGGCTTACGCCGACGAAGATACGTATACACATACGATTGATGACGATATGACCCTTTATGCACTGTGGCAAGAGCTTGAAATAATCGGGGTCACAATAGACCTCAGCAACCCGGATGACATCAGTATAGGCAATGGCGAGGATATAGTTCTTGATCAATCAGGAGAACAGGGTGAACAAACCCTGACGGTAAACGCAACAGCTGGCTTCCTGAATTATTACTG
Source organism: Spirochaeta dissipatitropha (assembly GCF_054657935.1). Taxonomy (NCBI): domain Bacteria; kingdom Pseudomonadati; phylum Spirochaetota; class Spirochaetia; order Spirochaetales; family Spirochaetaceae; genus Spirochaeta; species Spirochaeta dissipatitropha. The sequence goes on from NZ_BAAHXT010000012.1 coordinate 55,319, forward strand.
GAGTCTGAATGGCAATGATTCTCATCCTGCACTGGAGATTAATGCAGGAACTCCGCATGTAGTCACGGTTGATTCTCTGATGCTCGAAGTCGGGGGAGTGTACGAACTCCTACTGGAAGTCGAAATAGCGGAAGATGACTGGCGTTCTGCGATCTTGTACTTTGAGGTAGTTTCTGCGCCTGTGCTAGCATATGAGTCACCACATATAGGTAGGCTGGTCTATGTTCCTGCAGGTAGTCGTAGTGGCTACAGGAGGAATCAAAATGTATAAAAGTAGATATAAAACGACCCTGCTCTGCATGCTTGTAGTATTCAGTCTCCTGTGCTTTTCCTGTTCCAATCCGTTTTTCCAGCCAGCTGAAGATTACAGCTCGTTGAAAGGCGGACAGGATCAGCCGAAGGGTCTGCCTGCAGATGCTACCGATCTGCAGTTTGGCTCGCTGAGCATAAACCGGCAGGACGGCCGGACAGTCCTGCCTGCTCCTGTTCTGCCGGATGAGCTTGAGTACATGGTCAGCCTTGTTTCGCATAATGGTCATGCAGGCATTGAAGCTGGTCCATTCGAGTACAGCACAGACGGGTTTTTTATCGATGAAATTCCAGTCGGTACCTGGGACGTCCATGTAAGCGCCAGGAGGGTCGGGGGCAGTCAGACCATGTTTACCGGCAGTGCTCTTGGGGTGTTTATCCAGGCCGGAGGAAGCAATTCGATTCACCTCAGTCTGAAACCAACACAGGATGGCACTGGTTCTTTTGAGTTCAGTCTTGGCTGGCCAGCGGCTCTGGTAGATCAGTATACTATTGAATGGCGAACGGAGCGGGGTGGTGAACCGCTGGATGAAGTTAGCTGGCCGTTTACGGCACTACCAAACGAAATTGATAATTCTATTGTGTTGAATCTGGAAGCTGAGGAGCTGGAAAGCGGCAGCTATTTTTTGAGGATTGGACTGAAAAACAGTGCAGATGTACTTGTCGCGTCTGTCAGTGAAATAGTGGTCATTTATGATGATCAGGTTTCCACTAAAAATATAATTCTTGAAGAAAAACATATCTCACAACCGCCGACAACCGGTGAGCTATTTCCCGTTGAGTCAGTAAGGAATGCGGAAACCCGGGAACTGACTGGAATTAAGCTCTCATGGACTCGCGGATCCTACACAGAAAGCGGATACAGAATTTACCGGGAAATAAATACCGGCGGTATGGTGTTAATGGATGATTCACTGCCTGGCTTTGCAGACAGCTGGACGGATACCGAGCTGAGTGCACTGGAGTCAGGAGACACGCTGGTCTACCGCATTACCGCGTTCAACAGTTTTGGTGATGCACCAGGGGCCGACAGCCCGGAAACAACGCTGCACTCTTTTTCCTGGAATGACAATGGTGCAACACAGGGTGCGGGAGATCTGCCGGAATCTATATTGTTGTTCAGCGGCGAAACGCTTACAGTTCCGGGGTCTTCTGCCGGCATGAGGGGCCCTCTGCTTACAGGTGAGCATGATGGTTCAGGAATTACACAGCGATTTCTTGGCTGGTCCGTTGACGGGGGAGATCCTGTTCTGGCAGAGGAAATTAATGTCAGCATAACTGAAGATACTGTCTGCACAGCTGTCTGGACAACAGACGAAGATGCCATCGTCAAGGTGGGACCTGCGGGTGGAACTATATTCTACGACAAGGGAAATGACGTCGATGGTTGGCGCTATATGGAGGTCGCTACCTACGAGCATGAAACAGCGGGACGTTGGCAACAGCCAATGGAGTTAGTTGGCGAAACTTCAGGAAACTTTGGAGCAGGAAAGTTTAATACATCTCGAATTGTCGCCTGGGTTAATGCCGAAGGTGGAAGGACGGCACAGGCTGCAACAGACTGTTACGACCTGGCTATTCTGAGCAATACTATTCTTTATGATGACTGGTTTCTTCCTTCCAATAATGAATTACAAGAGATTTATGCAGCACTGAATGGTACCATTGCATTTGACTTTTCTTTAACGTATCCAGGATACTGGTATTACAGTTCTACCGAATACAATGCAGACCATGTGGGAGATTTAAATTTCAGCACTGGAATTTTTACTGCAGGGGGTAACAAGTCTGATGCTGATAAAAGCATCCGGCCTATCCGTGCCTTTCGTTCTACTGAACCTACCTACATTGTCACATATGATCTAAATGGAGATGACGGAATACATATACCCTTTGATGGCAACTATTATGAATCTGGGGATACGGTATATGTCACTCCAGAGACAATGGTTAGACAAGGCTATATTTTTCTGGGCTGGGCAACAGAACCTGATAATCCTGTAGAAATCTATGATGCGGAGCAGGAACTCATTATGCCTGCCGGGAATCTGGTTCTGTATGCGCAATGGGAAATGCAGATCCTGACATTCATACAGACCAGTGAATTGAATGGAGCGGCTGAATTTAATTTGAGTCGATCAGATGCGAATGCGCACACCAGTCTTGGCTATTATCTTGGAGGTGGTATTGCGCCATATTTTGTTGTTTCTGTGAATGTTCCCGAGAATGAGGGAATTGGCTTTACGAGTGTAAGGCTTATGGATAATGGAAACTGGACGAATGAAAGTATACAGTTCTGGGCTTACCGAAATGGTGAGGAAGTAGCGTATGAAGAATATGTCGGTGTAATTCCGTTTGCGGTAGATTCTATGGGGCTATATTACAGATTTGATGATTTTGGTTTCGGATATGCGGACACACTCATTATATCTGCCCCTCAAAGCGGGGGAGAGCCAACACGATTCTGGCTGACAGATGTCGTGACTACTATTGGCGGTGTGGATTTTGATGATCCGGACTTGCTGACAGGGCTTGGCAGTCCGATTGTAACAGCAGTTCCCTCGGACTATAGGGTCAGGTATTTTCCAAACAGAGCTACTGATGGAAGCGTTCCCATTGATCCCAATCTATACGGATATTATGAATCAGCAACGATTCTGGCTGCTGGTAGTCTAGTGAGGTCCGGGTATAATTTTACCGGGTGGAATACATTACCCGATGGTTCTGGTGATGATTATGCAGCCAATATGTCGAAGTTTATAGAGGATTCATTTATTCGGCTCTATGCCCAGTGGGAAGCTCCGCATATTACCGGTGATTTAACAGCGTACAATGGTCAAACTGGATATGATCACTTCCTGACCGTTACAGGCAGTGTAAGTGGTGATACTGTATGGGGATCTCATATCTACACTTCAAATTCCAGCCTGCCAATGGCTGCCGTACATGCAGGACTACTTGAAGAAGGACAGGATGCTACTGTAAAGGTTCGAATGCTGGAAACGAGCGATTATATGTATCTGGCTTCCGATCGTAATGGAGTAATGACAGTTGCGCATGGTCCTTACTCCGACGCATATCAGGTTACAGGCCTTAACAGTGTATACCCTCCTTATTTCATGATTAACGATGGTCCTGAATATCAGGTTACGATTGCAACGGCCACTCCAAATGCAACTATCCGCTACACAATTGATGGAGGAGATCCGGCAGGAGGAACAGTTTATTCGGGACCGGTAACAATCAGTTCTTTGACGGAAGCTATAGAATTGAGAGCTCAAGTGAGTGCTTCTGGATTAAATCCACTTGAACGGGAAATATTTTTGTACCCACTGAATTTCAATAGTTACGGTGGAACTGAACTTGATCCATGGTACGTGTTGAATGGACAACAAATCAGCGTCGATTCTCTGCCGGCTCCGGAAAGAGAAGGCTATAATTTCGCTGGCTGGTATGCCAGTGAAAATTTTGGGGGAAGTTCGCTGTATGGCGACTTTACTGTCTTTGGTCTTGTTACACTGCACGCGAAATGGGAATGGATACCTGATTACTACCTTATTCCGGATAGCAAAAATCAGCTGATTATCAATAAGGGACAGGCAGATATCGATCTATCAACTCTTGTTCCTGCTATCTCTGGCGATTTCTGGATGCCTGGTAATGAAGCAACAGATTTCTTCCCGGTGGACATAGTACAGGACTCTCTGGGTAATTTCTTTGTATCAGTCAGTACAATACTTGATCCAGCATCGACTGATAACAGAGGTTTTGCAGACTATGGACAGAGCTTAATTCTGAAAATACCAAACGGTAATCCAGCTGAAGCTTCGATAGTCTTTCCGTCCGGATCCAATTACACTCCGGAAGACTTGCCAGACATACTTTGTCTGACAATTGATTCTGATAACGATATACTGTACTTTTTTGCTGCTGAACCAACAGGAGAGGGCGCCAATGGACAGTTGTGGTCCTTGAATACAGGGACGGGCCTGGCCGTTGCTGCACAGAGGGAAGGCGGAGGTGAGTATCATCTTTATGGCGATAATCTGATTAAGATGGCGCCTCCTGGCGGTATGACCTTTGTTCATGAAGGAGTTAGCCAATATCTTTTTGTTGTTACTCACCACGAAGGTACCAGACTGGAAAAAATAGACATCAGCGATTTTTCGACAGTTGTATCCATTGATTTTATTGCAAGGAATGACGCAAATGTTCCGGCAAAAATTACCTTCTTCGATGTTCATTATCTAGATGGACAGGTCTATGTTACTGCTCCGGTATGGGACAATCAGACCATGTATTATGCGAGTTCTGAAGCGCCCAAGATTATTCGTTTTAATACAGATTTGACTCTGGATGATTCAATTGGAATGTCGGCGCATCATGGCAGTCCTGGCCTTGTCCCCTTGTATTATCCGCAGCGCTTTGTGAATACTGAAATGAATGATGCCCTGTACTTTCTGGATGGAGGCGGTAGATTTTTTGGACAGGACACGTCTGAATTAGCGCAGCATCCTGCATTGTTCAAGCGACTGGTTTTCAAGGTAGGTGAGGATGACGAGTTTGACAGCTATGAATTGGGTGAAACCAAGGCCTTCTGGGGTTACTACCTGCATTTCAGTTGCGGATTATAGCTTCAATGAATAGGCAGAATGCCAGATGCCAGGATGATGGTACCGTCATCCTGACAAGTCTGACCTGTGACAGGCTGACTACCTTTACTCAGTCACTGGAGACCCTGGGTCCTGCTGTTATGGGAAATGATGCGGGCTTCAGGCTGCTGGTTTGCGATGGCTCTCATAGTCCTGAAACCATACAGGCAAAAAAAGACCTGCTTGAAGAAAAAAATCAGCAGTGGAACTGTGCCGGGCAATACTGGGGTATCCAGGAAAAACTCTGCCTATCTGAATCGCTGAAAAAAATCATGCTGGATTCGCGGAATTGCGAACAGGTACACCCGGACAGTGTTGATTTTTTCCTGTTTGGTTCAAACAAGGTACCTGAACTGAAAGCCCCGGGAGCCAACCAGAATTCCCAGCTTGCTCTGTCTGCCGGAAAAAGTCTTGTAAGCTTCGATGACGATGTTTTTCTACGTCCCCGGCAGTTAAAACCTGAGGTTATTATTGAAGCCGACCGTTTCAGGGAACTGATTGCAGGGGCCTTTCATTGTGAAAAGCTGTTTATGGAAATAAGTGAGCCATGGAATGGCAATGTATGTCATGAGCTTACAGAACATCTTGGAACAAGCTGCGTTCAGACAGATCCGCATACCGGAATTAAAACTGAAGGTCTCATACGAGGGACAAACACAGGGTTTTACGGCGGACGCTGGTTCGATGTACCGTTTTCTCTTCTGACCATAAAACAGCCCTTTCGGCAGAGCATTGAAGCAGGTAAGTCTTCATACGCAGAATTGAAGTCCAGGCCATATTGTTTTACCCAGAGTGATAAGCTTCTTGTCCCGAATCCGCTCACCTTTGCCGGAGCAATGGCAATTGACTGCCGAACATTCGTTCCCCCTTTTTTCCCCCATCTCCGCATGCAGGAGCATATCTGGCAGACCCTACTGGGGGCCTGTCATCCGGGAGCCTGCACGGCAGCGCTTCCTTTCATGCTGTTTCACAATGGGGAGGATAAACAAGCCTTTACTACTGCCGATTACCAGAACGTAGGTTCAAGCCTGGGCCGGCATGTACTAACAACGCTTAATGGACTCATTGCCACATTATATGACGAATCCCCTGGTAGTCCCACGGATTACGAATACTTCGGACAGGCACTCCTGGATCTTTCCGGGCTTTCCTACAGAGAATGGATGCTGTACTGCAGAAAAATCTGGATGGAGTCGGTGATCCCCGGTATTCAATCCTTTCAGCATCTGCTGCATGAGCACCATGGAAAACCCCGTTACTGGGCCAGGGATGTGAACAGATTTATTTCCCGTATTAAAAACGGTATGAACGATCCTGGAGATTTCATACCTCGAGAACTTCAGATCTCCGGTTCAGCAGAAACTGCCCATGAAACCTGGCAGCATTTATTTAGGAAGTGGGGTCAGCTTCTGATGGGCTGGCCTGTTATCTGGAATGCTATTGCAGAGTGGCATAGAATCGAAAATCCCTGGGTAATTAGATAGAGCCTATCTCCCGGCTACAACCCGATTCCGGCCTTGACTCTTGGCGCGGTACAAGGCCTTGTCTGCGCGCAGAATCACCTTTTCATTATCAGGATAGCGTTCAGAGGGTTCGGATACCCCAATGCTGATGGTCACATACAGGGCTTTTGCACGGCTGGCCCGTTTTTGGGATGATTTCGTTTTCTTTGATGCGGATTCCCTTTTATGAAATGCCGATTCAGCAATCATGCTCCGAACAGCATCGCAGTATCTGGCAGCCTCCCGGCAGTCCTTGCCGGGAAAGAGAATCGTAAACTCTTCTCCGCCATAGCGGAACACCTTGCCCCCGCCGCCGACAGTTGTCAGCTGGGATGCCGTGCGCCGCAGAACCTGATCCCCGATGTCATGACCATGCGTATCGTTGAACTTCTTGAAATGATCAATATCCACCATAGCAATGGCATAGGGAGGATTCAGATGCAGAAGCTGCTCCTGAAGAGCCCGTCGGTTGGGAACCCTTGTCAGTTCATCCATATATGCCAGGGCGTAGGCATGCTGAATAAGGGCAATACAGATCGATGCAGCCGAGGCTGCATACCAGAGCAGCGAAACAAGCGGCTGCGGTAGCAGAAACAGACCAATGCACATGGTAATATAGGCACCGATCCAGGCAGAAGAAAAAGCCGGCTCATTCCGCCTGTCCAGTGAAATCCAGACCATGACCATGGCACCAGCCACTCCCAGCAGGATAGCTATATCCGTAACAGCCCAACTCTCGGGTCTCATAAATTCTGGAATCAGTCTTAAATCAATGATTTTCTGCAGTGGGCCCCTCAGCATGGGATAGTAGGGAAGCAGAATCACATAGGCTGAGATAATGAGCATGAGAATAATCCAGAGGAGATTAAAACCGGAAAAAATTCTGCGCTTGCTCGAAAGTGAAACCAGCACCATACACAGGGGCATAGTCAGCTGCAGTACATGCACAGCCTCAGAAGTCAAGAACAACTGAAAGTCTGCAGCCCCTATCATAAGCGAGTACAACACCAGCAGAAAAATCAGAAGAGAATTGAAAAAAGTCCGATTGGCATGAAACCAGACACTCAGCAGCACCGCAGTCATGACCAGTATAAAAGTAACAATACGTAGCCCGTTTTCGAGAGTAGCACTTTGAATCTGGCCCAGTATAAACCAGACAAGTATGGTTGCAGAAATCAGGAGGAGAGGAAGCCTCATCAACAGAAATGCTGATTTTGCGTAGGATCGTGGATTTATCTGCATCTGATACCAAGCATAGTCCATGAATTGTCATGAATCAACAATTGTTTTAAATGAATCCGTACAACTACTGCTGTATAAATATACAGAATGACCCTGAATACATAATAAGTAATGGTTTTTACTAAAAAGGCGGGTTATTATTAGCGCAAGTAAAAGAGGTAGAAAAATTTTTGGAGGTTTTAATTTTATGGAGAAAAGAAATCGTAGAAGTAATCATTTACTTCGCAGGCTTGCAGCAGTCCTGTTAATTGTTTTGCTGGCGGGCTTCGGCCTTGTGCTGGCAGGTTGTGACACTACTGGGGCATCGGAGACACCTAAAGTATTGAGCAGCCCTGAGGTGAGTATCAATACCAGTAGAGAGGGAATTTCTATTTCATGGAATGCCGTTGCCAACGCAGAGGAATACATTTTGTACTGGTCCTTGAACGATAACGAAGTGAAGGAAATAGACCAATTGGGACAGGATGATATCTATTTCGCAACCATAAATGATAGTTCAAACAAATATGAACATAAGTATATTACAGGTGAGGATTTAATCGGTTACGAAGGACTTCCAATCGCTGACTTTGAACATAATGTCTTCAACTATCTGCTGGTAGCGAAGGCGGATGGTTATACCAGTGCTTCATCAGACATAATTCCTGGTATCGGCGTGGACATATTTATGTCTGCGACTATCGATTTCGGAGCGCTTACCGAAAATGCCGGTTTCAGACTGTATGAGGTTCCGTATGACCAGGTAGCCGGAACAGTGAACGGACCCCTGATACTTCTCGAAGAACTGACAGCAAATACAGATGCAGAAGGACTTATCACCTTTGATCTGGATCTTGATCGGGGAGTGTACCATGGCTACACCGTGTTTATTGACCAGGACGACAGTGGAACCCTGACCGAGGGTGATCTTGTGTGGGGAGGAAAACAGGATGGATCGCATACATATTCGTTCTGGAATGGAATTACAAATTTCAATCGGGTAGTAGTCCGGAACTGGGAAGGCGAGAGTTCACCGGCGAATGGCCTTTACTAGATTCTCCGGTACGAACGTGAATTAGAAACACCTGGACCCCGCATACAGTCGAAATCGGATTGCATGCGGGGTTTTTTATTAAATATTTCATATTATGTCAGGAAAAGATTGATATAATGAGATTCCTGGAGGAGGAAAAAATGCAGAATTGCAGAAATTGGTCTCTGCTGCTGAAAACAGCAGTGGTACTTTTCGCGCTGGTAATGTTGTCGGGTTGTCCGGAGATTGTGGACAGCTCAGACAGCCGTGTCAGCACAGATAGCAGCACAGATAGCAGCACAGATAGCAGTGCGGCCGGTGAAGATGAATCGGTGATTACTGATCCCGATGAAACATTACCAGTGTATTATGTGCTGTATCATGCCAATGGCGGGAGCGGCAGTGCTCCGGTGGATGATCAGCAATACCTGAGCGGTGAAGATGCTGTGGTACTGGGAGAATCCGGCCTGAGCAAAGAAAATCATATGTTTGCTGGCTGGAATACACAGGCAGATGAACAGGGAGACAGCTACCAGGAAGGGGATAGCATTGAAATAGTAGATGCAGATGTGAATCTGTTTGCTCAATGGGAACCATATGTGTTTCTGAGTTTTCAGGATGATGAAACTGAAGAATTTGTAATTGGATCGAATTCCGAGTACTCGCTAAAGCAGAGCGATTATCGATGGGTAGAAATAACTATAACTGAAGGATTTGATTCATACCAGTGGTATTTAAACGGTGATCGAATAGAGGGATTTGACGATGAAACGGAGTATTCGTTCTGGTCAGATGAAATGGAAGTCGGGGTTTACACTTTTACTATCATAGTTTTTAAAGGTGACATTCCGTATTCAGCAAGCGTAAAATTCAAGATAGTGCCGTAGGGGAAATAGTATGATGAAAATAATTAAATTCGGTATTCTACCGCTTCTTTTTTCAGGAATGTTACTTGCATGTCAGAATCCGTTCACCAATTTCGATGAGATGGGTAAGCAGACAGGAATAGACAGCAGCACTCATGGAATTCTCAGTGTTTCCATGAATGCAAATAGCAGAGCGATCCTTCCGGATACACCTGAGTTCACAAATTATCGATTGAGCTTTGCTCCACTGGACAGCCAGACAGCAGTAGATGATATTGAGTCTACAACCGGAGTTTTTACTGGAATTGTGCTGGAAGCTGGAGAGTGGGAAATTTCTGCTTATGGATATGCAGAATTCCGGGGACAGGATTTTGTAATTGCTGATGCCAGCACAGTTCTAACTGTTGAGGCAGGTCAGGGCATTTCCGAGAGTATGATTCTTGGGACCTATCAGGATGGTGCAGAAGGCGATTTCTCCTACAGTATGGTGCTTACTGCCGGTGCTGGAATAAACAAGTATGATTTGCTCATTCAGAAAATGGATGGTAGTGAAGTTCATTCAGTAACAGCTGAAGATGTAGAAACAGAGACCGCCAGTATAGAAGTTGATAATGTTGTTTCACTGGACCCAGGCTACTACCTGGTGACTGCTAAAGCGTGGAACCAGGATTCAGTAGCTGTGGAAATGAATGTTATACACGTCTACTCGAATCGTCAGACGAGCTGGGATATTGTTTTCAGTAAAAGTGATCTACTCAAACTGATTACTTTGAGCGGCAACGCAGAGGTATTCGCCAATGGAGAGAGAATATATCAAATAACAATGCAGGTATATACACGACCTTCTATGCACTGGTCTTCACGTATTGGTTCCTCATTTCTGGACGCGGATACGACTACCTGGTCTATAACAACTGAATCACTTCAGGAACCTACGGCAGTGTATTTCGAATTGAGCTACAGGTATGCTGGCAGGTATTTTAAGTCTGGTATAGTGCATGAGCAGGAGATTTATAAGAGTGATGTTTCGGACATTGAACTTGTTCATTCCGAGGATCTGATTCAGATCAACGGAACATTAGAACTTAATGTTGATACACCTGATGATTTACAAAACGTCGAGCTTCATTTTTATCTCGATGAAAATAAACCCTACTGGAGCCGTATTTCATCTGTAGGGCTTAATCTGGATGCTGACGGCAACGAAAACTGGTCAATGTATCTACAGAAATTTGAAGAGGCAACCACGATTTATGTCAGTCTGGAAATCCGTTATGACGATGACAGATACCACATATACTTTCCGGATACCCTGTCACTGTATAATGAAAATAAAGAAAATATTGATTTGACCGCTGATTTTATTCTGAAGACGCTAAGTGGCACAGCACAGGTCAGTATTAACGGTTCCAGTGATGTTGATAATTTGAGGTTGATGGCCTACAGCAACCCGGACAGAGATAGATGGGATCATCTGATTAACGGTGTTACTGTTAATCCGGATGGGACATGGTCAATGGTTCTACAGAATTTCGAGGAACCAGGGAGCATTTATTTTACGCTAACTTTCCGGTTTGAAGACTCGTATTATCAAGCTGAATTACCAGTTGGTACAGAGTTTCATTCTGATGATGTTAGTGATATTGAGCTGATTTACAGCGGAGACACCTTTCAGATCAGTGGAACCCTGGAACACGATCTGAATGATTATTTCCCGTATGAACCAGAAGTGTTTATGTTCGCATATTATCTTGATGGAAGCAGAGAAGTGGAAATCGGAGGAGACGAGATTGCAGCTGACGGGAGCTGGTCCATGTCATTACTTGCATTTGATTCTGAGACAGATATCTACTTCCGCTTCGGAGCAGGATTTGAAGACAGATTTGGTTATGTAATGATAGACATTGAAGCTTCTGTGAGTGTAAAAGACAGTGACATGGCCGATATAGGGCTAAATTCAGAGACAGTAAAAATCAGCGGTATCTTTGCAGATGCTGCATCCGAATCAGGAATTCAGATGCCTTATGGACTGTATTTTTTTAAAGATGATTTGGATGAAGATAATGTGATGTGGTCATCTGAAGAAAGTACTCCGGAATGGTTTATCATCTTGAGCAAGACAGCTGCAGACCAGCATTATTTCATAGCTTTAAATGTAATGGATGCGGATGGTAATGAGCTGATATTTATTTCAGAGGACGCATATACCTTCGGTACCAGCGATGTGGATAACATAGTTCTGGATCTGGACGATATGGAATTTTTTATGGTCAGGAATTAACACCTATACTGTAATACCGGCCCCAATACAGGGTTATACATTGTATACTTGACTTGTGGATATACAATGTATAACCTTTAGACAGGAGGCGAAGTATGCAAACTGTTGTACAGAAGTGGGGAAACAGCCTGGGAATACGAATCCCGGCGGTATATACAAAGGATTTTGATTTAAGAAATGGAAGTGCAGTTGATATTTCAGCAGAAGATGGAAAAATAGTCATTGTGCCAAAAAAAAATACCCTGGATGAATTATTGGAAGGGGTGACTGGAGAAAACATGCATGAAGCCGTGGAAACTGGCTCATCGATGGGCAATGAAGAATGGTAGGTACATCTTATATACCTGAAAGAGGGGATGTTGTGTGGCTTGATTTCAATCCTCAATCAGGTCATGAACAAAAAGGTCGCAGACCAGCATTAGTGCTCTCTTATCAATCATATAATAAAAAAACCGGTCTGGGTATTTTTTGTCCAATAACCAGCAAAGTAAAGGGATATCCATTCGAAGTGGGGATTTCAGGAAAAACTATAAATGGCTGTGTATTGAGCGATCAAATCAAGAGTCTGGACTGGAAAAAACGGAATATTGAATACATCGAGAGAATTAAGGAAGGCCTGCTCCATGAAGTCCTGAAAAAAATCAAGGTAATAATTGAATAGGTAAGCTACAAAGCCCCGGCGCAGCCCCGGTAAAACGCCGGGGCTGTTCTTTTCATGAATCAATTTATGGTAATAATGCGGGATTCTGTTCTGATTGTTCCGTCAGCGTCGGTGACTCTAATGGTGAGCTGGGTTGTAATCGGTTCGGTACTATTCAGGACCATAGTAAAGGATCGATTACTGACCTGCACCGGTACTCCATGAAGGCTGCCTGAGGAATGGTGTGCAACGATCTGGTTCTGGGCAAAGCTGGCTCCCCAGGGGAATACAGCATTCGGGTTGCTGCTGATTACGTTTACCGTCAGGTTTTCGGGACGTGTTTCGTAGTCCCACACTGCAATACTGAGACTCATGCTGTTGGAAGATGTTCTGGTCAATGTTGTTTGCGGGAACCACACGATATTCGGTGTTCGATTTGCGGGTATGTCCAGGAACCTGGAGCTTGTAAGCTCGGAAATGCCGTTGCGGACAATGCGGAACTCGACAGTGTCGCTATAGTCTCCCTCGGGCAGGTCGTCGCGGTCGGCAATAATCAGTCTGCTGACCCGGTAGGTTTTTCCTCCGGACACAATGTCTGCCAGGCTGTTGTCAATCGTGTAGTGCAGGCCTTCTTCCAGGCCCGGTGCTATCCACTCTATATGAGACTGATCATCCATGCGGTAGCGGACTTCCAGTGTGGGCGGGTCAAAGAGCCAGTCGACAAATCCGATGTCGTGTCCGTGTTGCGGCAGTATTTCAGCAGCAATTCTCCAGCCAGCGTAGAGCGTCATGCCGGCAGTGATCGGAGTACTGAAGTTCCATGCCTGGGTCAGATCCGGATCGCTGAACCAGCCCTCAAACACATAGCTGCTGCGGGTGGGGGGGGCCGGTTCAGTAAATGTTCCTGACTGACCATTATCCAGTTCGATTTCTATGCTTGTTACGGCACTGCCGCCGTTGCTTTCGAACTCTACTAGAGCTGCCCATTTTGCGATGAGACTGGTATTCTGAGCTGGCATATCGAAAAATGTAATTACATAGCTGTCTTCATAGGGAGACCACCAGCCCTTGAAAATCATACCCTCACGTTCAGGCTGGGGCAGATCATCTACATGAATACCGTCATAAGCCTCAATTTCAAGACTGAGTGGACCGTTCAGCTCGGTTGCGCCATTGTAATCCAGTTCCAGAGTGAACGGAGCATCAATCAGCTCGAGCCGGAATCTGAGGTGATTGGTACTGCTGTTACTCAGCTCCCAGATTTCACCGGGCTGATACAGCGCTCCACTTCCAATATTCCGCCAGCCGCCGAAGAGCTTGTTCTCCGGCAGGGTGTAGGTATTTCCGGTTCTCTGCAGCATGGTTTCAAGATCCAGCAGTACAAACTGATCTCCGATTACATAGTGGTTATTCACGTGGTAGCCGCTTATATCCATGCCGATCCAGCTGGTTGCTCCCTGGTATTCTTCAATCTCAAGTTGAACCGTGAAGACTTCCGAGGAATCGAACCAGCGTGCATAGAGGGTGGTCGAGCTTGTGAAGATGGCTCTGGAACCCGGATGGTAGCTCGTACCCGTACCGTCTGCCTGTGTATTCCAGCCGGCGAACTGCAGGTATGGATCTTCAGGAGGTGGATCCGGCAGGGCGATAACAAAACGGCTCGAGCTTTCTGCTTCTGTGCTTCCGGCCATGCTTGCGCTGGAACTTGAGCTGCCACTGCTGTCCTGTTTTTGCAGAGTAGCCCGACCAGGAATAGTGACTTCTGCGCCGGATTCAAAGCTCATGCCCTCTGGAGCGCTGCCCTCAGTTGCCCCATTTCCGTCAAAGCTGATGGATATTAGCGATGCCGCAGGTGAATCCGACGAAGTCGTATCAGTTGAAGTCGAATCCCAATTCTCAGAGCTGCCCCCGCCGGTCGTGTCCTGGGTCGTGTCTGCAATGGAATCTGATCCCGAAACCGAAACCGGGTTCTCACAGGCTGTAAGGAGCCAGAGCACCGCGGCAGCTATAAGCGCCAGCGCAGCCAATCTTTTGTACATAGTATCCTCCGAAATATAGTTTTCTATAAAGCTAACCACACATAGCGGAGCTGCCATCTACCAGATGGTATATTTCTTAGAGAATTACTAATCATTAGGATTTAATTTTTCACTGGAAATCTTCGGATAATAGTTTAGTATGTATACTAAAGAAAAGGGGGAAGGCATGAGGAGAAAAAATGTATCCACATGCATACGGGGCGCAGCGGCCTTGTTTGTATTGGGATTTCTTCTGCTTGGCTGTGATACTGGTCTGAACAATGATCAGTCCGGTACCGGTACCGGTACCAGCACAGAGCAGGGTGATTCACACAGGGTTTTGTACAGGGCGAATGGAGGAAGTGGTTCACCGCCTTCAGATTCGAAAACTTACAGCAGCGGGGAACAGGCGATCGTTCTCGAGAAGGGGGATGACCTGTCTTACCTTGATCGCGACTTTATGGGCTGGAATACAGAGCCCAACGGAGAGGGCGAATCCTTCCAGGCGGGGGACAGTCTGATAATCGAAGACGGGAATGTAATTCTGTACGCACAGTGGGAGTCGGGAATAGTTATCCGCTTTTTCGACTCGGAACATGAAGAATTCGAGGTGTTCCCGTCAAACGAGCTGACAGTGTTTCGCACGGGTGAAGACTATATGGTATATCTGTCGGTATCTGAAGACTTTGATGAGATCCGCTGGTACGTAAACGGATCTCTATGGCGAACAAACAATAGTGAAGTCACGTTTTATTATACTAGCCGTGATCCAGGCGTATACACAGTGACTGTGGTGATTACCCAGGGTGAAGTCTTCCGTTCCGGAAACATACGGATAACCATTAAAGACAGGGAGGTGTGAGTATGAAGGCACGAATAGTTGTAGGCTTCCTGCTTATTTTAGGTTTAATTCTGAGTCTGACGGCATGTCAGAATCTGTTTAATGGGTTCGAGGAGATACAGACTTCTAATGACCGGATGGTACTCAATCTTCATGCTGCCGCTAATGAAAGCATGGCTCGCAATATTGAACCTGACATTCCACAGTTCACGAAATTCCGTTTGAGCTTCGAGTCCCTGGATGCAGACCAGACAGCCCAGGATGACATAGAATCAACCACCGGATTTTTTCGGGGAGTTGAACTCGACCCAGGTTCCTGGCGTATTCATGCCTATGGGTATATAGAGTACGAGGGAAGCGTGCAGATTGTTGCTGAAACCAGCCTGGAAATCAGTGCAGAGGCCGGGCAGGTATTGAACGAAGAAATCATACTCGGTTCTCCTTCCAGTAATGAAGGCAGCGGCCTATTTTCCTGGAGCCTGGAACTGCCGGCTGATACTGGAATAACAGAATATGAAATAACGCTCAGATCGTATCCGACAATGGTACAAAGGTACTCTGATTCAGAGACGGATCTTGATATTCAGCTAACTCCCTACAGTGCTTCAGCTGAAGCTGAGCTTGAAGCCGGTTATTATTTTGCTTCAGTGAAAGTTCTGAACGACAGTGGTTCACAGGCAACAGAAAGCCACATTTTGCGGATTGCTGAAAACAGAACGACCAGTTGGGCAGTCAGTATTCAGGAGGATTCTTTCCTTCCGATTATCCGCATGAACGGCAATGTTGAGGTATTAGTCAACGGTTCAAGCGAAAATGTAGAGATTGAATACATTACTTTATATTGGAATGAAGAACGCCATTGGTCCCAGACTGCCGTCGGCCAGTGGGCTGACGAAGATGGAAACTGGAATTTCTCTCTGGAAGAACTGCAGGAGGAAACCGATCTCTATGTCAGGATAGAGTACCGTTACAATGGCTCCTGGCAGAGACTGGATCCGGCAGAGACAATTCGGGTTCACAACAGCGATATTCAGAACCTGCAGCTGAACTATGCCACAGAGCTGATTGGTATAGGTGGGACGCTGGATTTCACTGCAAATGTATCATTGGATGATTTTGAATATTTATATGTGGATGTTTATTCTTCGGAAGATCGACACTGGGGGAGCCGGATCGGTGAAGCAATGGTACAGGAAGACGGTAGCTGGTACTTTGCTGCAGAACCCTTTGAGGCAGAAACACTGTATTTTTCACTGTCTTTTATGTATATGGATGTCTATGTGCAGCTTGAGATATCTGATTTTCTGCATGAGTATACAGATTCAAACGAAGACATTGAGCTGAGCTACCATGCGGATCTGGTAGTCTGGAGCGGGAGTATGGAAATACTGGTGAATGGATCAAGCGCCGGCATTGAAAATCTGTGGGTTCAGGCACGATATATTGAAGACAGCGGGAATTACACATACCTGAACTATAACTCCCTTATCGATGACAGTGGTAACTGGCGTCTGGTATTTAAAAGCCTTGAGGAATCAGAAACCATAGAAATTACGGTTGGTATAAGATATTCCGGCACGTGGTATAACAAGCTTGTAAAAACAATCCATGACGCAGGAATGGAAGACCTGAGCGATATTCACCTGTTTTATGACATGCAGATTGATGAAGATTGATTAGAGATTCAGGCAGCCGCAGACTTTTTCCTTGAGCAGATGCAGCTGGATCGGTTTTTCGATAAAGTCGTTAATACCGGCCTGGCGGCATTTGTCATATTCGATATTGGTGGACCATGCGAGAATCGGGGTATCGGCAAGGCTGCGGTGGGTCCGCATGCTGCGGGCAGCCTCTATGCCGTCCATTACCGGCATGTTGATGTCCAGAATAATCAGATCAGGATGCACTTCGAGGGCCTTGGCGACCGCCTCGGCCCCGTTTTCTGTCATGAAAAGCTCATAATCAGGCAGAATTTCATGAAAAAACACCTGAATGAGTTCGGTAACTATGGTACTGTCTTCGGCAATCACAACTTTCTGCATACGGTAGTCCTGAATATATATTATAAATTAAAGATAAGTCATTTAAATAGGTTTAGCAACATTTGTGAGAAGATTGATTAAAGCCCATAGCGCAGGGAAATATCAGAATCTGTGCTCACAGCGTCAGAGCGGCTGCGCAGCCAGAGTACAGACCGGGCATCGGGAAATCGCTGTGCCAGACGCTGTAGAGGTTTTTGCTCACGCTGCAGATTGTCACCATGCAGTTCCAGGCTGACCTGAATCAACTCGGATGGGGTAATAAAGTCAATCTCACCCTGATCATCAAGCCAGAAACCGGGTTTTATTCCCGACCGCAGGAGTTCAAGTAGACATGCGTTCTCCCAAAGCTGACCCTTGTCTGCCCTGGGGCGGATTGTTTGATACAAACCGTTATCTATGAGATAGATTTTGCGTGCAGCAGCTGAATTCGCTGAGTTTTGAAGCGTAATTAAAAAAAGACTTTCCTCAAGATAATGCAGATAGTCATACAATGTATCCTTGGATAAACGCATACCCTGACTTTTGAAATCGTTGTACCACTTGTGAACCGAAAAGGTCTTGGTGAATGAAAGCAAAGCCTTCTGAAACAGCTTTTCCACAAGTACAATATTTTTGATCTCATGACGTTCCACTACATCACGCAGCAGCATGGTATCCACATAAGACTTAAGCAGATGCAGTTTCAGTTCAGGATCAGCTGCCAGTACTACCTCCGGAAAACCACCCCACTGAAGATATTCATCCAGTAGGTTATTCAGTTGTGCATTTTTTCGACTATCCAGAGGCAGGCTGGTCCCCGAGACCAATGTTTCATTCTCCCAATTCCGAAACAACAGGAATTCACGAAAACTCAGCGGAAACAAATCATAGCTCAGTACTTTGCCACGGAGAGACTCTGCAAGATTACGATTGAACAAAGACGAATTGGAACCGGTAATAATGATCAATGCATTCTGGTTCTGCAGATAACGAAGTCCGGATTCAAAATCAGCTACCTGCTGGATCTCATCCAGAAAAAATACCGGCTCATATGGAGCACAAATTTCCAGAGCGCTTTCCCATAGTAATTTCCAGTCAGAAGCCTGGAAATCCTGCCACAGATATTCCGTAAAATCCATCCAGATTGCCTGGCGGGAATCAAGGCCCATCTGCTGCTGCAGCTGTAGTAAATATGTAGATTTACCTGATCGGCGGGTACCCAGAATCGCCGCGATTTTTCCGGTTTGCCGGTGAAAATCAAGATCTATTCGCAGCTCACGTGGAATAAAACTCCGCCGACCCTGCGCGGACTGCCTATCAAGGAAGTACTGCAGGATTATTTCCTTTTGCATAGGGAAATATTAGGCTATAATTTCCTGTTAATCAAGCCAATTTTTTGCTACTCAACAACTTTTATGTTATAATCAAGAGGAAAATTTTCCGGTGTAAACAGTGAGTTTTTATGAACAAGGAACAGGCAAAAAAAGAAATAGCTGCAATTTTTTTGAGGAACGGTTATGTAAGATTACAAAAACCGGAGCGTCAGAAGCAGGAAGGATCACAGGTATACAAAAAAGGGAGCGAGGTTCGATTACTTGCAAAAAATAGTGATGAGCTGGATTCAATTCTTCAGATGCTTGAAGTACTCGAGATTTCGCCCGGGAAGCCGTTTAAAAAAGCCAGACAAACTTGTATTCCCCTGTACAGTAAAAAACAGGTGGCGCGATTCATGGAATTAATAGCTCCCTATATAACTACCGATGTACCTCCACCAAAGGCATGAGCGTATGTTTTTTTGCTGAAAAGTTTGAATTGTGATATGCTTCATACATTGGAGATTGATTTTGACTAAGAGTGATGTGCTGTTTCTTCTGGAATCTGGCGAAAACAAGACAGTAGAGTTCAAAGATCACCGTGTGCGCTCTGAGTCTCTGGCCAGAGAAATAGTGTCTATGGCAAATACCGTTGGTGGTGTCATTCTGCTTGGAATTCAGAATGATGGCGAAGTTAGCGGATTGACTCAAGACAAAAACTGGGAGGAGTGGGTCAGTAATATTTCCCGTAGTTCTGTAAACCCTTCTCTTACAGTCGATTTTACTATTACAGAAATTCACGGAAGTGCTGTTGGAGTATTAATTATTCCCAAAGGCAAAGATAAACCCTATCAAACAGTGCAGGACGGGAAATTCTGGATACGGGTGGGTTCTACCGTTCGACAAGCCACCAAGGAAGAACTGAGTCGTCTGTTCCAGGCTTCCGGATTGGTTCACTTCGATATCTCTGCCGTTAACCATGCCTCAGTGGACGATCTGGATCAAAACAGAATCGCCCGGTATTTCTCGGATGTATATGAACTGGAGTATCGAACTACTGATTATGATGAGCAAATCAGAATACTGAAGAATAGCAGTATTCTTACTGATGGCGATACTGAACTGGTACCAAGTGTTGGTGGCATGTTGGTGTTTGCACAGAATCCGCAGAAGTATTTACCTCATGCTGCTCTTACCGTCGCAGTCATCAATGGGGTTGATATTAGTGATGATGTAATCCAGAAAAAAGAAATAGATGGAGTTCTGCCCGAACAGGTGGACAATGCATTGGGTTTTCTATTGCTGCATGTTCCGGAGCCTTTAGTCCTGGATGAAACAGCCCGCAGAAAAGACACCCTGGCAATAAGCCGAACGGTTCTTCGTGAAGTGCTTGTTAATGCAGTTTGTCACCGTGACTACTCCATGTCGAATCAGAAAATCCAGATTTTTCTGTATAAGGACAGAATTGAAGTGCGAAATCCGGGAAAAGTAGCCAATTCACTGACCCTGGAAATGATACGCTATGGAAATTCCGCTCCCCGCAATATTTTCCTGGTAAAACTCATGGACAACCTTCGCTACATCGATGGACTGGGCCGAGGTGTACCCCTAATTATTAAGCACATGGGGGATCGGGTAGTATTCCGGGAAATTGGTGACACTTTCAGTGTAACACTCTGGTATTCATGAAAAATTTCTCGTCATAATTGAATAATCCGGGGGGAACTACTTCTGGCTACTCAAGAGCGAAACCCAGACTGAAGTATGGTTCCCGGGTGACATGAATGCGGTTCTCGGGGGGCAGATGATTTCTGAGCTGAATGTTCATTCTCTGGCCGATTCCAAGATTGATTGTCAGAATATTCTGAATCGGTATGCCTATGTCGGCAACCAGACGTATGCCATGCAGGTGGACCGGATCATCGGCAATCATGACATCGAGTCCTGTGTTATCGAGTTGAATGTTCCTGTAGGGCAGGTACTGGTAGGAATGATCAGCAGTCAGGCGGATAAATCTGCCGGCCCGAATGCGGATGTTCTGGGAAATATAGGGTGCTGCGAAACTGGACATGCGGTTGTCGAGCTGCAGGTCTTCAAGGGAATCCTCGTGATCGCTGTAAGTATACGAGACCTGCTGATTGAGAATAAAGTAGTAAAATGGTGAGACCTGTGCTGAGTAGCGCAGGTCGGCCCGACCGCCGCCAACCGAGGCAGTGAAGCCGATGCGGGGGGAAATGAATCGAGTAGTGCGCTGGTTCAGGTAATCCGTTCCGAACTCGCCAATTTCGTCTACAAGTACAAAAGTGGCCTTATTGGTCTCGGTAATGCTTATATAGTTCAGTGACAGGGTAATGGAGTCAAAAAGCAGGCCGGCAGACAGATAGAATGGCAGAAAAATCTCGGTTTCTTTCCGCTGGAACTCATTGAATTGGGTAGATAATTCGGCACCAGGCACCAGTGAATCCGAATACTGGGTCTGTTCATATACATTTACTCCAAGGCCCAGGCGTTCACTGAGGGGGCGTTCAAAGTAGCCGACGATCAGACTGCCCTCCTGAAACAGGGATGAGGAGAAATCAAACACGGTGCTGTTCAGCTGCACTGTGCTGATTATGAGAAAAATAAACGAAACGACAATTGTTCTTCTTTGTTTCATACTCAATCCTGTTAAAATGAACGTATTACCCGAAGGTGGCGGTTTTGGCCCTTGAAATCACTGCTATAATAACCATTTGAAAAATTAACGGAATAGGCTCGATTGGTATCGACTTCTGAAGAAGTCCAGTAGTGTTCCGACAGAAAACCACCAATAAAGACATTGCGCGGCTGCAGAATGATAAGTTCTATTCTACTCGGCAGGAACCAGTCGCTGTATCCTCCATGGTCTGCATTTCTTGCTGTCTCGGCAGCGGGATGCTCGGGGCCTGTCATCGCCTCGTAGGTATTTCTGTATCCGCTGCCCAATTCAACAGAGGTGCCGGGAGTATCTGTATTGCTGGTTTTCCACTGGAAGGTACCTCCTTCTTCATCGGCCGTCCAGCTTTCAAGATACGTCCAGTCATATTCATTGGCTTCATCAATGTAGAAAATGATACCTCCCGCAGGACCGCTGTCACCCACCACATAATGATACACAGTAAAACTGAACTCATCTGTCCAGGTGTTGGTCTGACTGTCGGTAAAACTTATGCTGACTGGTATCTCCGTTAGATCAGGTGTGTCTTCGGAAATAGTGAAGGCAAATGCATTGGCCGCTGATGCGTTCATAGACAGGCTGTCTGAGGTTGAACCGGTGAAACCGGAATGCCGTGTATTTTTTTCTCCAATTGTCATGTAGCGCTCTGCGGATATTGTGCCGTAGTGAAACTCGTTTTGAGTGAAATCGATATAGGGAGAATTGCTGCTTAGTACCGCAGTCACATCCATTGCGTTGCTGGTTCCTTCATTCTGAACGCGTATATCCATTGTTACGTTGTCGCCTGGAGTTGGCAGTATATCGGTACTGTTATTCGCACCAAGCATGTGTGCATGATACACCATATTCGCATTGCTTTCGTACACAGTAATAGTGAACTCTTCCACCCAGGTGTTTGACTTGCTGTCTGTAAAGCTCAAGGTAATCGGTATTTCTGTGTGTACCGGGGTATGTTCTGCAACAGTAAACGTGAATGCATTGCTTGTCTCTGCATCCATAGCCAGATCACTTGCTGCTGATGATCCATTGGATAGATCCCTGTTGGATATGGTCTGATAATGCCCTGCGGAAATCGCACCGTAGTGAAACTCGTGCCGGGAAAAATCGATGTAGGGAGAATCACTGCTTAGAGCGGCACTTATATCTATAGCACTCCTGCTGGCGTTCTGAATTCTCATGTCCAGGCTGATAGTTTCTCCTGGATTCACAATGCCGTCTTCATTACCGGTGTCGGCTATAACATGGGCACTGTAAACAATCGGGCGGTAATATTCATCACCAAGTTCATTCAGATCAACAGTGAAAAAAGTAATTTCAGCCATTCCCAGGTAGCCATCGACGGGCTGTGCCGAGTTATCAATCAGATATGTATGGTATTCCGAGTCATAGTCCCTGAATTTCGAGATCTGATCAAAACTCCAGGTCTCATCTCCCAGTGGATTCGGGGTGGAATTGACAGTGAATGAATATTTCATTTCTTCCAGATGCCCGGCTCCGGAAAAAGCGAGAATATATGGGTCTTCGCGATATGGCAGTGTGACTGCATTGCTGGAATCATGATAGGTTTCAAACCATGTGGATCTGTTCTCGGGGCTGACGATGAAGGCCTTGAGGGATCCTCCCCCGTCTATGTTGTATGCCCGAACGCGAAACTGTACAGGAAGACGGAAAAACCTGAGGACAACATAATCTTCCCAGGTGCGGCCCTCATCGGTATCTGTAATTTCGACCTTGATTTCAAAGTCCTGAAAATCGCCATCGATATTCCCGGCGGTAATATGCTGGTTAATGCTCCGGCTGTCCCCTGCGGGAATGGTGGAAAAATTGCCGTCAACGGGGCTGCTTGTGCTTAACCCATCGGGATACACCAGATTCCAGATAGTTGTTCGCGCCTCGGAATCCCCGATATTTTCCAGAAAAATCTCCAGCTCATAGGTATCGAAGGCGTTACCATACATGTAGCCATTTACCAGCTGATCCGGATTCACTGAATAGCGGGTCTTGAAATTATAGCCCTCTTCTACGAGTGGGATGGTTCCAATGAATTCATCATCGTATTCAGGGCGGGTAATAAGTGTGACCTCGCCCGATTCTCCCGAAGGATTCTCGAACACAACGGTAATTTCCTGCTCATCATCGCTGACAGCATCTGAAAACCCGACATGTCCATCCGGATCCGCTTCTACATCTTCAGCATCGTTCTCGTTTGAAGGATTCCTGCGCCGGATTTCTGTACCCTGGCCGGGAACGGCCATTCGCGCGATACTCTGGGCCACTGTATCCTGGAATCCGGCGATTCTGGCACGGAATGACCTGTTGGCCCCGCCTTCCCGAAACAGATAATAATCATGGAAGCGAAGGACATTGCTGCTGACAAGCTCAAATGAATCAGAACCAATACTGATTTTGCTGCTGCCGTCGACGCTCGTGACTGCCCGTACCGTCGGGGAATCACTGTCTCTGTTCAGAATAAGACTGTTGTCCGAAAAGTAGTAGCTCTCGCCGCTGTCCATTCTCGTCCAGGTACCCCAGATCTCCCGCGGAATTACCAGCGTATTTCCGGAATCCGGAGCATCTGAAGAGTCTGTTGACTCAGCTGTCAGGCTTTCATCGCCCGTTGTACCATTTCCTGGATCAAAGAAAAGATTACATGCAGAAAATAAAATCAAAAGCGAAAGAATTCCAGTTACCTGAAAAACCCGTGGATGGAATGTTTTTACATTTTTCATGGCTCCACCTCGTGAATAGGTAAATAGTAATGACTATTAATTATCTCATGATTTCAGCCATATTTCAAATTTTTGTTCCCCGTAATATTATCTTTGTGACGATTTAATCGATTTGACGATATTAATATGAAATTGTATATTCATATAAAGAGGATTATATGACTACGACATTCAGTATTCGCGAATTGACACGCAGTGGATCAGTACTCTCGGACTATGATTATATTGAAATCGAAGACAGAAAAAGTCATGAGTACAAAGGCGTTTTTGTGCCCCAACGCTATGCTGAGGAAGTGAAGCAGTTTCTGCACGAGAAGATCAAAAAAGATCAGGAACGCAGAAAAAGTCAACTGCTGCAGTTTGCCGGAGTAGTGAACGGGGATTTCGCAGATCACAGCCTGCAGGAGCTGAAGCAGAAAAAGGAAAATCAATGAGTATCGCTCCTGTATTTATTGATGCAAATGTAATAATCGATTTTCTTGATGCCGCCCGGCCCCGGCACAAGCTTGCTGTCAGGAGTCTCTCCACCCTGCTTGAATCAGGATACACACCAGTAGTCACAGAAGATCTTCTGACCACTATTTACTATGTTGTAAAAGACAAGATCAAAATAATCGAATTCTTTGAGTACATACTGAAGGAGTGGATTGTTGTCCCGTTCGGACAGAATCTGCTGGAAAAAACTATCTCCGATTGCCGACAGACCCCGAACATAGACTTCGAGGACAGAGTTCAGGGCTACGCCGCCCTCAGAGAAAACTGCCGATTCATTCTGACCAGCGACAGAAACTTTTCTGCCCCATCCGGCCTTCCCTGCAGCAGTATGGAAGAACTACTTGCAGAAGCTTAACAAAGGAAATACTCCACCACGATATTCTGTGGGTCATTACACCGCGCACACGGTTGCGCGGCTCCCCGCAGAAGCTTACACGGTTTGTTTCACAAACCCTTACTGCTTCTTTGACTCGTGGTTTGCGAACAAACCGCTGGCCCGGGAGCCTTTATATAGTCCAATCTTCGACTGTTAATTCATCTATGCGCATAAATTCCCTGGTATTATTTGTCACTATTACCATGTTTTTGAATAAATACTTCTTGATCCACGAATTGAAATTCTTTAGGTAAACGTACTGCCTGAGATCTGCCGTTCCGGAAAATTATTACTGCCCACAGCAGAAATTTGACTGGCTGCCACACCTGTATTACAATATGTATTACGGAGGGCGCGCATGACAACAGTTCGACTACCTGCAGATATGGAAAAAAAATTAAGTTCTATATCAAAAGCACAAAAGAAATCAAAATCAGAGATCATTAAAGATGCCCTGGAAATGTTTATGGAGCAAGAACACCTGAATTATTGTTCATACGAATTAGGTGAAGATCTTTTTGGGCAGTATGGAAGTGGAAGAAATGACCTTTCGAAGAATTATAAACACATATTGAAAGATAAGCTGAATGACAAATTCCATACTCATTGATTCTGGACCAATAATTGCTTTATTTGACCATGATGATTCATATCATTTTCAAATAAAAGAATATATTAAAATCAACAAATGCAATTTGATTACCACTACAGCAGTTGCAACTGAAGTCTCCCACATGCTGAACTTTAATGTAAATGTGCAGATAGCTTTTTTAGAATGGATATTACGCGAGGGGATCATACTATTCGAAATTCAACAAAAGCACATTTCAAGAATAATTGAATTGACAAAAAAATACGCAGACCTACCCATGGATTTTGCAGACGCAACTTTGGTAATTGCTGCAGAGCACACCGGAATCCGTAAAATCATAAGTATCGATTCAGACTTTGATATCTATCGGCTGCCCGGAAAAGAGTTAATTCAAAATCAATTATACAAGTGAGTAATTTGACAAATTAACTGCGCACACTTATGCTGTGTATATGAAGAACATTACACTTTCTATGGACGAAGACATTTTAAAACTCGGGCGAGATTATGCTAAAACTCATAACATTTCGTTTAATGCACTTGTCCGGAAATTAATCGAACAGACAGTAAAAAAAAATAGTACAAGCTGGCTCGATGACACATTTGAATACATTGATAAGAATATTAATTCTGCAAATGGCATTACGTGGTCACGTGAGGAATTATATCGTGGCTAAAGTTTTTTTTGACACAAACATTCTTGTGTACACCGTAGATAAAAAGGACATAGAGAAAACGCATAAATCAAGGGAGCTAATCAAGAATGTTACACAGGAACACGCTCCGGTTATATCCACGCAAGTGCTGCAGGAATTCTATAATGCATCAACATCAAAACTAGGAATCGATAAAATCATTGTCAAAAATCTTGTCCACAATTACAGGAATATGGAAATTGTTACAATAGATTTATTGATAATTGAACAAGCGATTGATATCAGCATTTTATTCCAGCTATCGTTCTGGGATTCGCTGATACTTGCAGCTGCAGAACAAGCTAATTGTACATACATAATTTCAGAAGATTTAAATAATGGTCAAAGAATCAGAGGGATTGAAATTGTAAATCCTTTCAAGGGAGATACATCATTATTTAAGTAAGCTGCAGAAACAGCAAACAGAAGAAAAGAAAGAAGATCCAGGGGGCGCCACTGCATGGGAAGTTGTTGGCGACACGTGACGCGCCCCCCACCTCTGGACTGCGTACCTGCGGTACCGCGGTGCTCTTCCGGGCTTGCTCACGCCCCGCCCGTCGCACCGCTCGCATTCACTCCGGCTCCCCCGGAGCTAAAACAGGAATGTGCTTAAAAACACCTGGGCAAACAGTGTGCGTACGATCCTATAACTCTAATTTGTAGATTTGTTTTGGTTGTAGAAAATCATGTCACCTACTATTGAATAGCCTTCTCTGATTCCTGGCTGGTCAATAATGGTTTCTTCGGTAGCACCTTCGGCAAGTTGTATGCGTTTAATGGCTGTGCCCTCCTGCCAGTAGAAATAATTGCCATCGACTTCGAAATGTCTGCTAATGGAATCGGATTTAGTGTCAGGAAGTGCGAGATCCGTCCATATAATTTCAAGCCCATCTTCCTGAGCGACAACAGTAAAGTAACCTGTAGGCTCGGCAACAATGTAGGGAACGGCATCATAGACTGAACTGGTTGCATAGTAGCGAGGGCTAGTAATAAGCCGACGCTCGTCTGCTTGATGTTATGTTCAGCATTTCATATCAGTGCTCTGTCGAAAAAGCGACCACATTAATGCACTGGAATCACATATTAAGTTCGATTTTCGGGCAAATGGATATTGGATTAAGCCCATCCTTCTCTGAAGAAGAGATTGAAAGCGTACCACCAGTTGTATTGAGATATAAAACGACTACTGAATTCTGTTTAGGGTATCGGCTAGGTTATGGATTATCCCAGGCAACTGTTACCCGCGCCGAATTTTCGACTCATAGATGTTGATCAGCTTGATACAGCTTCAGTGTGTATTCGGAGAATTGATGTTGCAAATGAATCAACAAGAAAAATGAACGGTTTATCTGTATCTCTGGCTGGTTTGTTTTTACCGGAGCACTTCAAGTTTCGTGTAGTACCCTCGGATAGATGTCCGGAACCGAATGAGTGCTGGCGGCCAGGTGATAGGTGTGTTGAGCCACGGGATGTTACAACGGAAATAGAGACAGTCTATTCTGTTGTGTATCTTCCGTTATGTAAGTGGCATCGGAAGCCCTTTCCGGTTCGAGACGAGGTTCATGAAAACATTTCAACATCTTTGAGTGGGGTTATTCGCATGGTTCATTGTCCAACGGTAATTAACTTCTGGCACTTTGAAATTCAATTTGGGGGTGCAGCAGCAGGAGACGGTATTTTTGCGGGATGTTTTGTAGAGGGGGGCGCCACAGCAATTAGAAAAACCATCAGTATTGTGGTAAATTATCACTAAGGGAGATCTGCCATGACCAAAGAAGCGATCATAGAAGAAATCAGAAAGCATACGCCTGAAGAACAGCGAGAAATCGTAGAAGCTGTTTGGGAGCCGAATGATGACGATTATGAGTTGACTGATGAGGAAAAAGCATTAGTGGATAAGCGGTGGAAAGAAATGCAGGAACACCCCGAACGAAATTTGACACTTCAACAACTGAAGGAGCGATTTCATAGCCGGTCAACTGCATGAAATACGGTCTCGAGACACATTATGCCGTTGGCGATGATCTGGAAAACGGGCGGTTATCCTATGAGCAGTTGCGACAGGGGCTACGAGACCAGCTACCATGCCGCAATGGTGGGCTCCTATATAATTGAGCAGCTCTCGCGCATTCCCTGCAATGTGGTCTCCATACCGCACACCGATCCGGTGCTGTTTCCCTTCCTGTCCATGATCCCCATGCAGCTGTTGTCCTACTACATGGCCCTGCGCCTGGGGCATAACGTGGATCAGCCGCGGAATCTGGCTAAAAGTGCGACGGTGGAGTAGGATTGTAAAAGAGAATTGAAGAGATGCAGGGGGCGCCACTGCATCTGATGGTGTTTCCGACACGTGACGCGCCCCCCGCCGCGCACACGGTTGCGCGGCTCCCAGGGAGTCTGTGATATATCTGTGCTGCAGGTGCAAGTTGTGTTATGTTTGTGTTCCTGATAATGGAATGGAGGAATTAAATGATAGCTGAAAAAATCTTTATCGACACTGATGAAAATGGTAACGTAAAGAAATTTCCGCCTTTGCCTCCGAACAAGCATATTGAACTCATCGTATTGATGGATGAATCTCAGAGTGTAGAGCAAAAAGTGCAGAGAGTTCCCAGTCAGAAGCTAGCAGGTAAAATGAAAATTACCGGTGATGTTTTTTCGAGTGAAACAGCCTGGTGTAGCCACAGCAATTAGAAAAACCGCCAGTATTGTGGTAAATTATTAGTGAGGGAGACCTGCCATGACCAAAGAAGCGATCATAGAAGAAATCAGAAAGCATACGCCGGAAGAACAGCGTGAAATCGTAGGAGCTGTTTGGGAGCTGGCTGAGGACGATTTTGACTTGAGTGAGCAACAGCGTTCTGAATTGAATCGCCGATATAATGAGTACAAACGTAGCGCTTCGCAAGGGTCAACGTGGCAGGATGTGCGTGCCCGGGTTGAAGGATCGTTTGTCCGTTGAAACGCCTCATTATACGATCAATTGCTGAATCGGATATCCATGAAGCGGCTAATTGGCTAGTCACAGAACGAGATCAAAAAGTTGCAATAGATTTCCTTGATGCAGTTGAATCGACATTTCAACAAATATCTGACAATCCCAGAATGTTTGCTGTGGTAGAGCAAGAGATTCGCAGGGCATTGGTTGATAGATTCCCCTACGGTGTTTTTTATGTTGATGGGGCTGATGCTGTCTCTGTTCTGGCTGTAATGCACTTATCTCGAAACCCTGCTACCTGGAAAGCTCGAACGTAGGTCTTAAAAGCAAACCAAACCCAAGGAAACTAAGAACCCATGTGCGGCCGACGGCTACAGCGGCCCCAAAAAAGCAGACACAGTAATACTGGAGGGCCTCAAGCGGCTTGAGTACCGCGGCTATGACTCGGCCGGCATCTGGATATGGAAAACTACCTGGCGCTGCGCACAATGCTTGCCGCCGCCGGCGTGCGTGGCTTTGCCACCGTGGTGCTTTTCCGGGCTTGCTCACGCGCCGCCCTGCGGATCTCTCGCAGTTTGTCTCCAAACCGCTGCCGATCCTTGCGCTTGCGATGTCGCGCAAGAAGAGCGCGGTATCGCTTGGCCCGCCGCACCGCTCGCACTCCTGCGGCTCCCCTGGAGCCGAAAACGGAATGTGATACATCTGTGCTGCAGGTGGACGTTGTGGTAAACATACCAATATAGAAAGAACAAATGAATTCTATTACTGAACAATGGATTAAGCGATGTGTGCAAGAAGGAACCTACTATTTTACTGCTCACGCTTATGAAGAGCGAATGAATGATGCGCTCACTATCCTGGAAGTGGAACAGGCTATAGAGAATGCAAGGATTATTGAGTATTATGAAGACAGTGGTCGAGGTGAAAGTTGAAAGATAGATGTCAGTTTTGTGGTCAGTCTGAGTTTACCCAAAAAAGTGTGCAATATATTTACCAAAGATCTAAAAAGGATCGAGGCTGAATTTGAAGCTCTGGAACGCGGTGAAAAGACAGCCCGGCAGGAAGTGACTGTCCCGGTGGAAGAATTTGCTGAATTTGCCTTGTAGCAGAATCGGAAATTGATCCTCTACCGGAGTTCGCAATTACCGGTGCTTATAAAATGACTGACAGATATCGCAGTCGTTGCATGAACCAGTCCAATAAACCAGGCGCATAAAAAATCCAGTTATTTTCACCCATCCCTTGAATTCAGCTTTCTGCTGCGCTATTGTGTTCACTAATTGAACAATTCGGTTTTCCTGTTCCGCAGCAAGGTTCGCCGGCCGGAAAAAGGGCTCCTATACAGCAGAATGACTCCAGGCAGGGTTTTTTTACAGGCCGCTGTCATGGACCCCGCTGTATCCTTGGTTCAAAACAGCCGCCACGGCCGCCGTAGTAGCCACGACCCACGTCACGGCTGCCAATCACACTAAAAAATGTCACAGAAACATACATCACTACAGAATGAGCTTTCTCACACAGCCGATCCGGCTGTACACGCAGCGGCGGATGAGCATGAATTCGAGCTGCTGCAGGTACTGAGCCGGCAGGCTGAGGGGAAACCCCGGCAGCGGGATCTGGCGCAGGCTCTGGGAATGAGCCTGGGCATGACCAACAGCATACTCAAGCGTCTGGCGGGCAAGGGTCTGGTGACCCTGAGGAAGATAGACGGCAGAACAATTCAGTACGTGGTTACACCCGAAGGCACCAGGGCACTGGCCTCCCGCAGCTACCGCTACATGCGCCGGACAATCGGCAACGTAGTGCGCTGGAAGGAACAGATCGACAGCCTCGTGCGTAATGCCAAACTCAAGGGTTCCCACGGCATAGTGCTCTGCGGACAGAGCGATCTTGATTTTATTGTCGAGCATTGCTGCACCCGCCATGGCCTCAGCTACCGCAGTCACTGCGAAGCAGATCCAGAAACACTGGACAGACTCAACCCTGCTTCCTGTCTGCTGGCAGGTGAGCATATAGATCCGCAAGGATCACAGGCTGAGAAGATGATAGCTCATGCAGCCAGTACGGGAACAGCAGAACCGGTGTTTTTGCGGGATGTGTTGTAGCTGGGTTTTTACAATAAAGATAAAAAGAAAAAGATTAAGGGGGCGCCAGGGCACCTGAGGGTGTCGCTGGCAAGAGACGCGCCCCCAGCCTTCGGACTACGTGGCTTCGCCACCGCGGTGCTTGTCCGGGCTTGCTCACGCGTCGCCCGTCGCCCCGCTCGCAGTCCTACGGCTCCCCCCGGGATTTTATTGGCATAGTGTATGAAAAGAATTAGCTTCTGTTGGAAGCTTGTTTGTCTGTCATTCTAAGTGATTTCAAAATCTCGCATGGTATAATTCCTCTAAATAATCAATTAGGAGGATTGTATGAATAGTAATGTTGATCAGAAGTCATCTGGTCTTGTCATGAAGTGGAAGGCAGATGATTATTCGAAGCGAAATGACCTGGAGAAGAATTGCATCATTCAACTGATGCGTATTTCAAATGAATTAAAAATCAATTGGATTCTGTTGACTGATCGTTATCCACAATTTAGCCCAGACAGTGAAAATGAAGCTATCATATTTTTTCAGTTACTTTTTATGCAAGCAGCGACGTTATGGGAAGTAAAGCAACTACTAAAAAGCGATCTGTTAACAAAACTTAACCAGACAGATTTTGATAAAGCCCCCATTCAGAAATTAAAAACCTGGGCTGACGATTTCGATAAACATAATTTAAAACAAGCAATCAAAGCAATCAGAAATCAGCATGTCAATCATATAGGCTACGAAAAAAAGTATATTGAAAAAACACTGGATAAATTCTGTAAGGATGAAGACATCTCTGTAGGTTACGGCGCATCCAAAAAGAATCGTGATTTTTTATATACCGTGGGAATTAATGTTTTGTTCCATAACCTGTTAGGTGATAACGCCAAAAATGATGAGAAAAAAACTGAATTTATAAATAGTTTATATGACTTTGAACTACATTTCACTCGAAGTTTGGATAGCATATTAAACACACTATTAAAAGACGGTGTAACCAACGGGTTTTATTGTACTACACATGAAAACTCATAAGAGGAAATTATGAAAATACTTGTAACCGGTGGTGCCGGTTTTATCGGCTCGGCAGTCATTCGCCACATTATAACTAATACTAATGACCAGGTAATCAATCTGGATAAACTGACCTATGCTGGTAACCTGGAATCACTCTCCGATGCAGCCAATAGTGATCGTTACTGTTTTGAAAAGGCAGATATTTGCGATCGATCAATCCTGGACAGCATATTTGCCAAGCATCAGCCGGATGCGGTAATGCATCTTGCTGCAGAGAGTCATGTTGATCGGTCGATCGACGGGCCAGCAGATTTCATTGAGACCAATATATTTGGTACCTACACTCTTTTGGAAGCTAGTCGTGAATACTGGAGCATACTTACTCAACTGAAGAAAGATCAGTTTCGTTTTCATCACATCTCAACAGATGAAGTCTATGGAGACCTGGAAAATCTGGAAGATCTGTTCACCGAAGAAACTGCGTATGCACCAAGTTCACCTTACTCAGCCAGCAAAGCCAGTTCGGATCATCTGGTACGTGCCTGGAAGCGGACCTATGGATTGCCGACCCTGGTGACGAACTGTTCTAACAATTACGGGCCATACCATTTTCCGGAAAAATTGATACCACACATGATTCTCAATGCGATCAATGGCAAAGCATTGCCGGTTTATGGCGATGGGCAGCAGGTTCGCGATTGGTTATATGTAGAGGATCATGCCCGAGCTCTGTATATAGTTCTGACTCAGGGAGAAGTAGGCGAGACCTATAATATTGGTGGGCACAACGAAAAGAAAAACCTTGAGGTCGTTGAGACGCTGTGTGATCTTCTGGAAGATCTCGCTCCTGAGCGAAGGCCAGCGGGCCTTACTCATTACCGCGAGCTGATCAGTTTTGTAAAGGATCGACCGGGTCATGATCGCCGTTATGCAATAGACTCAAGCAAGATGCAGCGTGAGTTGGGCTGGGTTCCACAAGAGACCTTTGAATCAGGATTGCAGAAAACGGTTCAATGGTATCTTGAAAATGAAACCTGGTGGCAAAGAGTTCTTAGCGGTGATTATAAACTTGAACGGATTGGGGGTTGAGCATGGGAAGCGGAAGAACGAAAGGAATTATTCTTGCCGGTGGTTCTGGCACCAGGTTGTATCCAATTACAAAGGGTGTTTCAAAGCAGCTTCTGCCGATCTATGACAAACCAATGATCTATTATCCATTATCTGTACTGATGCTGGCTGGTATCCGCGAAGTATTGATTATTACAACACCGGAAGATCAAGCCGCTTTTCAGCGTTTGCTGGGGAATGGGGACGATTATGGCATTCAGCTTCAATATGCTGTGCAGCCAAGTCCAGATGGACTGGCACAGGCCTTTATTATTGGTGAAGATTTCATAGGATCTGACAATGTCTGTCTGGTATTGGGTGATAATATTTTTTACGGACAGGGTTTCACACCAAAGCTTCGTGAAGCAGCTGCTCGAAAAACAGGTGCGACAGTTTTTGGGTATCAGGTTAAGGATCCAGAGAATTTCGGGGTAGTAGAATTCGATAAAAACCATCGTGCAATATCGCTTGAGGAAAAACCGAAAAAGCCAAAATCACATTATGCGGTCACAGGGCTATATTTCTATGATAACGATGTTGTTGAAATAGCAAAAAAAGTAAAACCGTCCGGACGAGGGGAACTCGAAATTACTTCGGTGAATCAGGTGTATCTGGAAAGAGGTGATCTGAACGTGGAAATGCTCGGCCGTGGTTTTGCCTGGCTGGATACAGGTACTCATGACAGTATGCTGGAAGCAGCGCAATTTGTAGAAACCATTGAAAAACGCCAGGGTTATAAAATTGCCTGTCTGGAAGAAATTGCTTGGCGCAACAGCTGGATGAGTGATAGTGAATTTGAAGCAGCTGGAACAGCAATGCAGAAAAACAACTATGGAAACTACATGCTATCGTTACTGGAAGAGAAATAAATGATACCAATTACCAAACCTTATCTTCCATCGAGAAGAAAATATACCCGATATGTTAAGCAAATATTTAAGTCCGGCCATTTGACCAACAACGGTCCTTTATTGCAGGAACTGGAACAAC
This sequence comes from Spirochaeta dissipatitropha, assembly GCF_054657935.1. Lineage (NCBI taxonomy): Bacteria > Pseudomonadati > Spirochaetota > Spirochaetia > Spirochaetales > Spirochaetaceae > Spirochaeta > Spirochaeta dissipatitropha. Next base: position 89,722 of record NZ_BAAHXT010000012.1, read on the forward strand.
GTCTGGCTGCGTACCTTGGGGTACGTAATGTAATACTGGTTGCCAATGGATCGTTGGCGTTGCAGATTGCATACAAAGCACTGGATCTCAGCGGCGAAGTTATTACCACGCCATTCAGTTTTGTGGCTACCGCCAGTACGCAGGTCTGGGAAGGACTAACTCCAATATTTGCAGATATAAATTCACAGTCTCTGAATATGAATCCCGATAATATTGAACCGCTGATTACAGAGAAAACCAGTGCAATTGTGCCTGTGCATGTCTACGGAAATCCATGTGAAGTAGAAAAAATTCAGGAAATTGCATCACGTAACAAACTGAAGGTTATCTATGATGCTGCTCATGCCTTTGGAGTCAAGTACAAAGGTGAAAGCGTTCTGAATTGGGGTGATGTAAGCACCTTGAGTTTTCATGCAACCAAATTGTTTCACACAATAGAAGGTGGCGCTGTCATAACTAATAACGACGAGGTGGCACGCAAAGCAAGGTTGCTCTCAAGTTTTGGAATAACAGGCCCTGAAAGCTTTGAGCTGGCTGGAACCAATGCCAAAATGAATGAGTTTGAAGCAGCCATGGGGTTGTGTGTGTTGGATGACATAGAAAAGATTATACGATCTCGTCGCCGGGTGTGGGAAATATATGAAAATGAGCTTTCTGACCAAGTACAATTTCAGCTATGGAATACTGAAGCAACACGAAATTTTAGTTATATTCCGGTAATTTTTTCAAATGAGAAGAATTGTCTTGAAACACAAGCCTCATTAAATAGGGTAAACATAGTCCCGCGACGATACTTCTTTCCGAGTTTAGATCAGATCAGCTATATGAATGAAAATATGCGAGGTTGTTGTCCAGTTTCAAAAGATATTGCAGCAAAAGTTCTATGTTTACCAATAAACAGTAGATCAAAAAGAAAAGAAGTACTCAAAGTAATTAGGTACATGTATGAATAGTAAGGCATTGATATTTTCTGGTTATAATTTCAGAGCAGTGTTATCTCTATGTAGGTTTTTTACTGAGCAAGGCATTCCATTTGCACTTGTTGCTTCTGATAAGGAAGATGATATCTTTAAGACGATCTATAAAAAGCAGGTAATCATGATCCGTCAGGATAAAAATCTTACCATTGAGCTTTTCCAACAGATTCGAGAATTGTTTTCTGAGACCCCGGTATATATGCCAACTTCTGAATTTCTAAACACCTTTATTCTCCATAATATAAACAAGTTGGAGTCTTTTGGTTTTCAGTTTCCTATAGCTCAAGCTGAGACCTATAAAATGGTGACAAACAAATCTACATCAGAAGATCTGTTTGTAAATAAAGAAATTCAAAAGATTCCAACCATGTCACTAGAACAGTTATCTGCACCGTGTGTCATAAAACCAAGGATCAACATTTTAAATGGAAAGACTTTATACCCAATTATCTGTCACAATACCGAAGAATTAGAAAAGAACTTACAACAAATACATCCTGAAGATTATTTTTTTCAGAAGTATGTAGATGGTGCCAGTTATTATTTTTGTGGCACTCTGTTTGATGGCAATGCAACAGGGTACTGGCAAGAGAATCTATTGCAGCAGGCTGGTGGTAAATCCATTTTTTTTGCTCGATCAACAACAAATCCTGGCGTTAATGAAGAATCAATACTTGGTGTTTTGAAAGGTTTACAATACCAAGGTCCATTCATGATTGAACTTATTCAAGCTGAAGAAGTATTTTATTTTATTGAACTTAATCCAAGGTTTTGGGGGCCACTACAGCTAGGTATTGATTTTGCGCCATATTTTTTAACTTCCTTTACAGAGAAGTATTTCAATGTAACTGTCTCATCAACTATTCAAGAATTGAATCAAAATATAACTGTGTACTATTCATTTGACGCTGAAGTAAATATGAATTCGATAAGAAATTATAAAATTTATCCTGGATATTTAACTATATCTAATCCTGAAGTTATAATGGCGGATTCCGATTTATATAATAAGGATGATATTTATCACTACTTTAAAAACTAGAACATTATGGGCACTTGTATGGAGTTCCGTCGAGCGATTTGGTGAACAGGGCATCCGATTTATCGTGACCTTACTGCTCGCACGAATATTGACTCCGCTAGATTTCGGTCTCATTGGCATACTTATGATTTTTATTGTGATAGCAGAAACAATAATTAATAATGGTTTTGCACAGGCAATAATTCAGAAAAAAGAAGTCAATAACAATGATCTAACAACTGCTTTTTATTTTTCACTGATCTTGGCATTTATTCTGTATATTGTAATATTTTCAGCTGCAGATGTTATATCAAAATTCTACTTTCAAACACAATTGACATCACTTATTAGAGTAGCAGGAATTGTGATCATTCTGGATGCCTTTGTAATAATTCAACGTGTTCAGTTTGAACGAGCATTAAATTTTAAGAATTTATCAGTTGTAAGTATTATAGCATCATTTATCAGTGGTATTATTGCGGTAAGTATTGCAATTTCAGGTTTAGGTGCATGGGCTTTGGTCGTACAAATGGTATTGCAAAAGATGATTATGGTTTCAATTTTATGGGTGCAATCTAGTTGGGTGCCATCTGGACGATGGTCTAAAGCATCTTTTCAGGAGTTGTTTAACTATGGTTGGAAAATACAATTATCTGGTGTACTTGATCAGGGATTTAAGCATATTCATGCAATGGTTATTGGACGCTTATTTGCAATAGATCTGGTTGGTTATTATACCCAAGCAAAAAGAATGAAAGATCTTCCTATGTCAAATCTTTCGATGATTGTTTCGAAAGTAACTTTCTCAGCATTCTCTTCAATTCAAGATGATTTACCAAGACTAAAGTCTGGATATAAAAAAAGTATTCAGTTATTGTCACTTGTTTCCTTCCCTTTGATGCTAGGAAGTTTGGCTGCAGCAGACCGATTAATTCCTCTATTTTTAGGAGGACAATGGCAGCAGTCTATAGTTTTTTTTCAATTATTGTGTTTGGTTGGTATTTTATATCCAATCCACTCATCCAATGTGAATATTTTGAAAGTAACTGGACGTACAGATTTATTGTTGAAACTAGAAATTATAAAAAAAACGATAACAATCATATTAATAATTGTTGGAGTTAAATGGGGTGTATATGGATTAATAATTTCTCAGATATTTTCATCTTATATTGGGCTTTTTTTGAACGCTGGCATAGCAGGGCCTTTAATTAATTATAAGTTGCGTGAACAAATTATTGATGTTCTACCGATTCTATTTGTTGCAATAATTATGGCTGTATCTGTTTATGTTGTTAATATATTAACGTTACAAATTTCCGATTTTTTTAGCCTAGTAATAATGTTTATTTCGGGGTTTAGTATATATATATTGGAACTTCACATAATGCAGATAAAAGCTTGGAATCAGTTGTCTGAAATACTTCTAAAGGAATTTAAATAACAAAATGAATTATATTCGTTCTGAGTATGAAATAATAAAATCGTGGAAATTTGAGTCTGATCACCCAATTGTAAGTATAGTTTGTGCGACATACAATCATGAAAAATATATTGACGATACGATCCGTGGTTTTCTTATTCAAAAAACAGAATTTCCATTCAATGTAGTTATACATGATGATGCCTCTACTGACAAAACCGTTGATATTATTAATCGTTATATTGAATCTTATCCAAATATTATAAACGCGGTCTTTCAAAAAGAGAATCTGCATTCTAGAGGTCTAAGAAGAGATAAATATATCGAACCCTATCTTTTGGGTAAGTATATCGCGCTTTGTGAAGGAGATGATTATTGGATAGATCAATACAAATTAAATATACAAGTTAATTATTTAGAAAAAAACCCTTTATTTTCAATTTATATTCACAATGCAATTGTATTAAATGATGAAACCAAAATAACACATGTTTTCAACAAAAAAAAATTACCAACAATACTGGGTATAAAAGATATTTTATTACGTAGCTGGTTTTTTCCAACCGCTAGTTTTGTTTACCGAAAAAATTATATGATTGAAAATTATAACAATATTCCAGCTAATGGGGATATATTAAGAATCTTCAACTGTGCTCTAGTAGGTAAAATTTACTATAATCATAATCCCATGTCAGTATATCGTTATATGTCAAAAAATAGTTTATCTAAGAAATATCGAAATGACATCAAATACTTATTCGTGAAAAAAGTTATTTTTTTGAGATATGCTCTTACGAAAAAACCTTTTTATCTACCAGTGTATATTTCCTTTGTTAAGCATTCAATTCTTTTTGCTTTAAGATATTTCAAAATAATAAAGTAAAATATAAATATAAAATTGTCCATTGATAATTATAAATTTATTTATCAAATAATATTTTCATAAATAAATATAAAATGAAATAGTTCGTAAATTAAATTATAATAACTTTTTATAACAGTAAAATAAACAATAAGAATCTATTGCAAAGCTTTGAATATAATTAAAAGCTATTTTATAATTCTTATGTCTGTGTACTATTAGTATCATCACTCACCATAGTAACAAAGACATAAATCATTAAAGACTAACTTGAAAAATATCTAATACCATCCATATTTAATCATTAATTGTCATAAAATAAAATCAAGTAAACTTTTTTCGGTACACATAAGTATATAGTATATATTGCTTCAGTTTTAATGCGTTAGTTTCTAAAAATAATAAATTGCATATGAATAACTTAAATTGTATAAAGTCTCAAAAAAATAAAATTATTTCTTTAATAATAATTGTTTTTCTCTACTTTTATTTATTTCAACCTTTATTAGTTGAAAGATTTATATATTTGCTAATAACATTGATCATAATTGTTTTTACTATAATTATTTATCCTAAATTAATAAATAATTTACTATCTTTTAAAATAGAGTTATTAATTTTACTTATTATAATTTCATATTCATTGTTTAAAGATGCTAGTGTATCTGAAATTACATATTCTGATCGTTTTATTTCTTGGGGAATTCAAAGTTTTGTTTTCCCCGTATTTATAATAAATTTTCTAAATAATACTAATAGAACTAAATATTTCTTCAGATATTTACAGATCATAACATTATTAGGTGCAGCGAGTAGTATTTTGTTCTTTATATTTCCTGTCTTAGATAATTGGTACCTATCAGTTACTAAAGACCCAGTTTTTGATATCTATAAACACTTTACGATACGTTACAGGGCATTTGGGTTTTCTGAACATTTAAATTCAACTTTTTCATATGTAATGGGTATTTTTGCAGGCTTGTCTCTATTTTTTTCAATTAAAGACTTAAAACACATACTTTTTGTTATACCATATGTAGTTGCAATCGCATTGAATGCAAGAACAGGTTTTTTCCCCTTAATTCTATTTACTATATATACTCCTCTAATATATATATATAAAAAAAATGTCAAAATTTTCCCAGTTATAATTCTATATTTTATTATTTTTTTATTTATGGCACCAGTAATTATGTCCAGTATGGGTAGCTGGGTCAGTGCTTTTTTTGAAGAATTGATTTCCATATTTACAGGAAATATCGAAGATACTCACACAATCAAAATATTATTTGATCAGTTTTTTATCCCAAATAACCTGTCCGAATTTTTATTTGGTACTGGTGAATCAATATATCGTGGTGCAAATAGAACTTCAGACATCGGTATAGTCCTGCAAATACACTATGGAGGAATTTTTTTCTATTTATTAATCACGTTTTTTGTTATTTATCAGTACTTGCGTATTATTAAAAAATTAGGTTGCACACATTGGTTTGGTTTTATTTTTATAACATCATATTTTATTATTAATTTTAAAGGATTTTATTTTGCCTCTGTGCCTGGTTCTCGACTATTTGGATTGCTGTATGTCTTCTATATTACCGAATATCATAAATCTGAAATTAGTTGCAACTTTGGATTATCAAACCATTAACAATGAATGCTTATGATAATTGCAACAGAGTTATCAGCAACCTGATATATTTGATTTTCATTTCTGTTTAAAAATATTTCTTTTATTAATTTCACTATTATATATTGATAAGAAATCATAGGAGTCGTTAGTGGAAAAAAAAATAATTCTATATATTGGTGGTTTTGAACTACCAGATAAAAATGCTGCTGCTCATCGCGTGCTAAATAATTCAAAAGTATTTCAGGATCTTGGGTACTCTGTTGTTCTATTTGGAGTAAATAAACAAGCGCTTTTATCATCTCAAATTAAATTAAGTAACAGAGTTATGAACTTCGAAACTTGGACGAGATCATATCCTAAGAGTTTTTTTGAATGGTTAAGATATTTAACCACTATTAAATTTATGAATTTTTTCACTAATAAGTACACAAATATTGAAATTATCATTGCATATAATTTTCCGTCAGTAGCACTGTCATTTTTGAATAAATTTTGTAAAAAAAATAATATTAAGCTGATTGCTGACTGCACCGAGTGGTATAGTACTAAAAATCAAAATATTATTTATAAATTATTAAAAGGTTTTGATAGCTTTTATCGAATGCGTATAGTTCATAAAAAAATTGATGGTTTAATTGTAATTAGTAAATACTTAGAGAAATATTACTCTAAATGTAATAATTTGATTAGAATTCCGCCACTTGTTGATTTAAATGATAATAAGTGGAAGCATAACCTCGATTTAAATAAAGAATTTCAAATTAAAGATGATGGGTTGGTTTTTGTTTACGCCGGTAATCCTGGAGTTAATAAAGATGATATCAAAATATTAATTCATGCTTTTTTTAAATTATATAAATTTAATTTTTATTTGGTAATTATTGGAGTTGAAAAAGAACATTTCTTAAATAAAAACCCGACAATTATTGATGAATTAAATTATCTTCATGAAAAAGTATTTTTTCCTGGTCAACTTTTACATCAAGAATGTATATCTTGGTTAAAATTTGCTGACTATAGTATTTTTTTCCGAGAGAGATCAAGAGTGACCTTGGCTGGGTTTCCTACCAAATTTGTAGAAAGTATTACTTGCTCTACACCGGTTATTACTAGCGATTCTAGTGATTTGAAAGAATATTTAAGCGATTCTGCTTATGGTCTTTTATCTCCTGATTATACTATTGATTCCTTGACCGACCTATTAGAGTCTGTACTGAATAATAGTTCCGATATAAATACAAATTATATTAATAATAATTTGTTTCATTACACTAATTATATAAGTAAATTTGAAAATTTTTTGAATAAAATTAAAAATTATTAAGGAGCTCATATGTTTAGAAAAAAAACATTACTAATTACTGGTGGAACTGGCTCATTTGGCAATGCTGTTTGTCGCAGATTTTTAGATACTGATATAAAAGAAATACGCATATTTTCACGGGATGAAAAAAAACAGGATGATATGCGAAAGTTTTATGGAAATGAGAAGCTTAAGTTCTACATTGGCGATGTGAGAGATTATAATTCAATATTTGAAGCTCTTCGTGGGGTAGATTATGTATTTCAAGCAGCTGCTTTAAAACAAGTTCCATCTTGTGAATTTTATCCACTTGAGGCTGTGAAAACTAATGTAATTGGTACTGATAATGTTTTGACCGCTTCAATAAATGCTGGTGTTAAGAAAGTAATTGTTCTCAGCACCGATAAAGCAGTGTATCCAATAAATGCTATGGGTATCTCAAAAGCTATGATGGAAAAAGTCGCTGTAGCAAAATCACGGAACCTTGATGATTCTCAAATAACTATTTGTTGTACAAGGTATGGCAATGTTATGGCTTCAAGGGGATCAGTTATCCCATTATTCATTGATCAAATCAGAACTAACAAACCAATAACTATTACCGATCCAAACATGACACGTTTTATGATGAGTTTAGACCAGGCTGTTGAATTGGTGCTTTTTGCTTTTGAAAATGGAACAAATGGCGATGTATTTGTACAAAAAGCGCCGGCTGCTACCATAGAATTGCTGGCAAAAACCATTACGAAACTACTGAATAAACCTGACCATGTTATTAAAATCATTGGAACAAGGCATGGAGAAAAACTTTACGAAACTCTTCTTACTAAAGAGGAGATGGTTCATGCAACAGATATGGGCAATTATTACCGTATCCCTGCTGATACTCGTGACTTGAATTATTCTAAGTTTTTTGATGACGGTGAGGCAGTAATTACCCAATCTGATGAGTATCACTCTCATAATACAACTCGTCTCAATGAACAGAAATTGAGAGAAATGCTTCTGAGTCTAAGAGAAATTCAGGACGATTTAAAAGATTTTGGAGTTAGTAAATGAGAATTCTGGTTACAGGTGCGTATGGCTTCATAGGAAAAAATTTAGTATCCGAATTAAAAAATCGTAACTTTACTACAATATATCAGTTTGATAAAGAAACTGACATAATGTTACTTGATGAATATTGTGCTAAAGCCGATTTTGTTTATCATCTTGCTGGTGTTAACCGCCCTGAAAAGCAGGAAGAGTTTATGAAAGGGAATTTTGGTTTTACCTCAATTTTATTAGATAATTTAAAGAAAAAGAATAACACTTGTCCTGTATTACTATCTTCTTCTGTACACGCTGAACTAGATAATCCATATGGTCAAAGCAAAAAAGCTGGTGAACAATTGTTGTTTGACTATAGCAAAGAAACAGGCGCACCAGTCTATGTTTATAGATTTCCGAATGTTTTTGGAAAATGGTGTCTCCCAAATTATAATAGTGCTGTTGCTACCTTTTGTCATAATATTGCCCGAGGCTTACCTGTACAAATAAATGATTCTAAGACTTTGTTAAAACTTGTATATATTGATGATTTGGTGAATGAATTAATCAATGTTATGGGAGGTTCGGGTAAAAAAGTTGGGGAGTATTATGAAGTTCCGGTAGTTCACACAATAACAATTGGTGAAATAGTTGATTTGCTGAATGATTTTAATGATTCTAGGATAAACAAAACTATTCCAGATATGGAAAATTCATTTACGAAAAAAATATATAGCACATATTTAAGCTACTTACCTGAAGATAGTTTTTCTTATCCTTTGCACATGAATGTTGATCACAGGGGTTCCTTTACCGAGTTCATTAAAACGAAAGATAGGGGACAGGTTTCTATAAACATTTCAAAGCCAGGAATAGTGAAGGGCAATCATTGGCATCATACTAAAAATGAGAAATTTTTAGTTGTTAGTGGCACTGGCGTTATAAGATTTAGAAATATTGGTTGTAAAAATATTATTGAATACTATGTTTCAGGAGAAAAATTGGAAGTAGTGGATATTCCGGTTGGGTATACACATAATATTGAAAATTTAGGCGATACAGACATGGTAACAGTTATGTGGGTAAATGAAGTATTTAATCCCAGCTCTCCTGACACATTTTTCCTTGAGGTTTAAGTAATGGTTAAAATAAAAGTAATGACTGTTGTGGGCACCCGTCCAGAAATAATCCGATTGTCTTCTGTTATCAGTAAATTGGAAGAAAGCAATTCTGTAGAACACATTCTTGTACATACTGGTCAAAACTATGATTATGAATTGAATGAGGTCTTTTTCAAGGACTTCAATCTCAAAAAACCTGATTATTTTTTAAATGCTGCAGTGGGGTCTGCCATTGAAACAATTGGCAATATACTTATTAAAATTGATTCAATTCTTGATATGGTTAAACCCGATGCTTTTTTAGTCTTAGGTGACACCAACAGCTGTTTATGTGCTATTGCTGCAAAAAGAAGAAGAATCCCTATTTTCCATATGGAAGCTGGAAATAGGTGTTTCGATCAACGTGTTCCCGAGGAGACAAACAGAAAAATTGTAGATCATATTGCTGATATTAACTTAACGTATAGCGACATTGCTCGGGAATACTTGCTCAAAGAAGGGTTGCCACCTGATAGAATTATTAAAACTGGAAGTCCAATGTTTGAAGTTCTTGCTACAAAGAAACATGATATAGCCAGTTCCAATGTGCTCGAAAGACTTAATTTGAAAGAAAAGAACTTTTTTGTTGTATCTGCCCATCGGGAAGAGAATATTAGCTCTGAAAAAAACTTTTTTGATCTTGTGGAGAGTTTGAATTCAATAGCTTTGGAATATAAAATTCCTATTATTTTTAGTACTCATCCACGTACTCGTAAAATGATTGATGAAAAGAACATACAGTTCAATGAATTTGTGAGGACAATTGCCCCGCTTGGGTTCAGTGATTACATTAAGCTTCAGCAAAGTTCAAAAGCGGTTTTAAGTGACAGTGGGACAATTAGTGAAGAATCATCTATTCTTCAGTTCAAAGCATTAAATATTCGTGAAGCTCATGAAAGACCAGAAGCCATGGAAGAAGCTTCTGTTATGATGGTTGGTTTAAAAAAGGAGCGAATTATGCAAGGATTATTAATACTTGAAGATCAAGAAGTAAATACTTTAGAAATGGTAACTGATTATAAAAAATCAAATGTTTCTGAGAAAGTAATAAGAATTATACTTTCTTACACTGATTATATTAATAATAAAGTATGGTACAAAAATAGCAATTAATAATTCATACTAATATTAGCAACTTGCTAAAATATAAAATTAAATATGTGAATGGAGAATAATGAAAATACTATTATCATCAAATTCAAGTTGGTATTTGTATAATTTTCGCTCAGAATTAATTAAACGTTTTTTATCTTGTGGTCATTCAGTAATCTTGATAGCTCCAAATGATCTATATTCCGAAAAATTAATTCAAGGTGGAGTAACCTATATTAATATTAATATTAATAATAAAGGTTTGAATCCCATATTTGAGATTCAAACAATCATTAGATATATTTTGAATTATTACAAGTGCAGACCTGATGTAATCCTACATTTTAATCCAAAGCCAAATATATACGGATCAATTGCAGCTAGCTTTTTAAGTATTCCATTTATAAATAATATATCAGGATTGGGAACTGGTTTTTTAGCCAGCAATTTTTTGAAAAATGTAATATTAAAGTTATATAAATTTTCTCAAAGAAATGCTGTTAAAATATTTTTTCAGAATAATGATGATAAAGATTTGTTTATCAAAAAACGAATTGTTAAATCAAATAAATGTGATCTGATGCCTGGAAGTGGTGTTAATTTAAAACATTTCTTCCCTACATTTACTACAAAAAAAACGGCAGAAGAACCTGTACACATTAATTTCTTATTTATAGGAAGGATCATTAAAGATAAAGGTATTTATGAATTTATTGATGCGGCCAAGATTTTAAGGGAGAAAATAGAATACTCAAACTTCCAAGTTTTAGGTTATATAGATTTTAATAATCCAACAGCAGTAAGTAAAAGAGAATTTCAGGAATGGATAAGTGATCGGACTATTGAATATTTAGGTAAGACAGATGATGTTCGCGAGTATATCTCTAATGCTGATTGTGTTGTATTACCATCTTATCGCGAAGGTACTCCTAGAACTTTGTTAGAGGCTGCTGCGATGGGAAAACCAATAATTGCCGCAGATTCTATTGGTTGTCGTGAACCCATTGATCATGGGGTTAATGGTTATTTATGCATCCCTAAAAATAGTATGGATTTGGCAGCCAAAATGTTTGACTTTATTAAATTAACTGATGGAGATAAGGAGAAAATGGGTAGGGAGGGCAGGAGAAAGATGGAAGAAGAATATGATGAAGAATTTGTTATAAAGAAATATATAGAGGTGATAGGAAATGTTAAAACAAAATCATGATATAGCAATTATTGGGCTAGGTTATGTAGGTCTTCCACTTGCTGTTCATTTGGGTCAAAAATATAAGGTTACTGGTTTTGATCTCAATTTGAAAAGAATTGACGAATTAAAATCTGGATTGGATCGTACACAGGAAACCTCAAAGGAGGAACTTGCTTTAGCCAATAAGCTATCATACACAGCAGATCCTCATGATATAGCTTCTAGTAATGTGTTTATCATTACAGTTCCTACTCCAATAGATAAACACCATAAGCCAGATCTTTCTCCACTTATATCGGCAAGTACTACCGTAGGTAAGTTATTAAAAAAAGGTGACATTGTTATATATGAATCTACTGTCTATCCTGGATGCACTGAAGAAGTTTGTGTTCCTCTTTTGGAGCAACACAGCGGATTGATTTTCAATAACGATTTCTACTGTGGTTATAGCCCAGAAAGAATCAATCCAGGAGATAAAGAACATACCGTAACGAAAATTCGAAAAGTGACTAGTGGCAGCACTCCAGAAATTGCTCAGGTGATTGATGATTTATATAAATCAATTATAACCGCAGGAACATATAAGGCTTCATCCATCAGAGTCGCTGAAGCTGCCAAAGTTATTGAGAATACTCAACGTGATCTTAATATTGCATTTGTAAATGAGCTAGCTTTAATATTTGAGAGAATTGGTATAGATACTAGGGAAGTACTTGCCGCTGCAAGCACAAAATGGAACTTTCTTCCTTTTCAGCCAGGACTTGTTGGCGGGCATTGTATCGGTGTGGATCCCTATTATTTAACCCATAAAGCTCAGGAAGTTGGTTATCATCCAGAGATAATTTTATCTGGCCGCAGGTTAAACGACAATATGGGAGCTTATGTTGCCGAACAAACTGTAAAAGGCATGATACAAAAAGGCCATACCATACTAAATGCAAAGGTTCTCGTTCTCGGTATTACCTTCAAAGAAAATTGCCCTGATATTCGGAACTCTAAAGTCATTGATGTTATCCGTGGAGTTGAGGATTTTGGCTGCACGGTAGATGTTTATGATCCGTGGGCCGACACTGAAGAGGTGAAACGCGAATATGGGCTCAATCTAGTTTTAACTTTACAGGAAAATTCCTATATGGGTATAATTTTGGCTGTTTCTCATAAAGAGTTCCAGGATTTAAAATTATGTTCTCTCCTTACTGAAAATGGGTTTGTATATGATGTAAAGGGGTACTTACCAAAAAATCTTGTCGATAAGAGGTTATGATATAATGAAAATTCTTGTAACGGGTACTGCAGGTTTCATAGGCTCCCACTTGGCTCACTATCTGCTTAATAGGGGAGACCAGGTTGTAGGATTGGATTCTATTAACGACTACTACGATGTCACTGTAAAGAATGGTCGATTAAAACGTGCTGGTATACCGATTGAATCAATTAAATATGGACAATTATTAAAAAGTACAAGTAACCCTGAATATAGTTTTGTGCAATTGAAATTGGAGGATCGGGAATCATTATTCTCTCTGTTTCAAACTGAAAAATTTGATGCTGTCTGCAACTTGGCAGCTCAAGCAGGAGTTCGCTATAGTCTTGTCAACCCATATGCTTATATAGATAGTAATATCACTGGTTTTTTAAATATACTTGAATCATGTCGTCAATTCAATGTCAATAACCTAAGTTATGCATCTAGCTCTTCAGTATATGGTTTAAATGAAACTATGCCTTTTTCAACTTGTCATGGCGTAGATCATCCTGTTAGCTTATATGCCACTAGCAAGAAAAGTAATGAACTCATGGCACATACATATAGTCATTTGTTTGGCATTCCAACTACTGGTTTACGTTTTTTTACTGTCTATGGCCCATGGGGCAGACCGGATATGGCATTATTCCTTTTTACTAAAGCTATTCTTGAAGGTAAAACCATAGATGTATATAATTTCGGTGAAATGAAACGGGATTTCACATACATTGATGATATAGTCGAAGGAATCGTCAGAGTTATTGATAATCCGCCAAAAGGAAATCATAACTGGTCGGGAGCTACTCCTGATCCCGGTTCTGCAAAAGATCCTTACAAAATCTACAACATAGGTAATGGGAGCCCAGTTAAACTCATAGATTTTATCCAGGCCATTGAAAACGCTATTGGTAGAAAAGCAACAATGAACTTTTTACCTTTACAACCAGGAGATGTACCTGCTACATGGGCTGATACAACTGATTTGGAACGGGATATGGGGTATAAACCTAGCACGCCAATACAAAAAGGGGTTAGTAATTTTGTTGAATGGTACCGAGATTTTTATAATATTTAACAAATTTACTAACCTAAATGTTATGTAGCCTGTTTGTTCAAACTTTCGAATTAATTACGGTAATACATAAAGTCATGATACATGTGTAAGCGTCCGGTGAGCCCCGCCCCAACGCGTTAATTTGCGAAGCCGCTGAGATACAGTGCTCCGTGGTCAGTCTTGGATTGGGTCGATGAACTGGGGCAAAAGTGCTCGATAGTCTTCTGGTGTAGACGCTGTTTCTATTTGGTGAATTGAAAATTTTTAGTGTACGATAAACATCTGTCGTGACCTGTTCGATAACACTGAGTGGCTTACAGCAGCAGCTCCAGTACACGCGAGGCTTTATAATGCGGTGCAAACCAGATAGTGCAGTCTTCGTACATCACGCTGTGTTCAGCCCCATTGTACAGAACTACGGCCTGTCTAACCTCGGGGTATAAAGCGAGGAATGCGCGGAGTCCTTTGGGTATTTTGCCGGCTGACCACGAGGTTTTTACCTCTATCGGCAGAAGCTGCCGGTCCTTTTCCAGTATAAAATCGACTTCCTTGCCGTCGCTGGTACGCCAGTATTTCAGTTGGAAGCGGATGTCCATCTGCTTTTTCAGCTCCCAGTAGACCAGCTGTTCATGCAAAGTACCGATGTCTGTACGCAGTTGTGCCGGACGGAAATCCTGAATAATGCTGTTTATTATACCCTGATCATATAAGTAGTACTTGCTGGTCTTGGTAAGCTCTTTGCCTTTGTTGTTATACAGCGGTAATACCTGCGACAGTACAAAAGTACCACCAAGAATCTCCAGATACTTGTCGATCTGCCGGGTAGATACACCGCTTGTACGGGACAAGCTTGCCTTCTGCAGCATCGAGCCGTTATGCAGTGCTAACCAGCGCATCATGGTATTGAACGAAAGAATTGATTCTTCGTTCAGAAATGATTTTATGTCCTTCGCAATGTAGGTTTCGTATATCCCGAACAGATATTCCCGCTTCTCCAGGTCGCTGTCGGAACTGCTGATCCCCGGCAAGCCGCCGTAGCGGATAAACATATCCAGTTTCTGCCGATAAGCCTCAGCCTGGTCAACGGGATCGGTAGTGTCTATGGACGATATCCGGGCAAGCTCGGGGCTTGTACCCCCCAGCCATTCAGACAGCGAGAGCGGGTAAATTATATGCTGTCGCTTGCGTCCAGCCAGTGATTCCTTCAGATGGGATTGAATATCAAGCGAAGATGATCCAGAAGCAAAAATCTTGATGTCCGGATTAAGATCGTATATTGCCTTGAATACCGAAGAAATATTGCGGCAGTACTGAAATTCATCAATAAAAAGCAGATTGGTTTTGACCTGACGGATAAAGCTGGTGTAGCCCTGTTCGAATAGCGCCAGATGAAGCGGATTCTCCAGATTATACCATTCAGACGGCTGCGAAATACGCTCACGTAGAAGCTGCATAAGGGTTGATTTCCCGACCTGGCGGCTGCCAATGAGAATACTAATGCTACGTGCATCAGCCTGCTCGTACAAACTTTCAAATTGATTCCGTGGATACATCAAGTAATTATAATCACTACCGTGAGAAATATCCAGATAATTCTCACGGTAGCGTAAGAAACATCTGGTTGTTCCGCTTTTACCGGACACGTATTTTCATATATACTGTCCCCCCTGAACATAGGAGAATTATTTATGTCTGATCCCCAACAGAATACTACAGCCACTGCAGAAGACGAAATCAGCCTGGTCGACCTGGCTGCAGTCATGTGGAAACACAAGAAACTCATTATAGGCATACCCTTTCTGGTAGGCCTGGGAGCAGTTCTGTATGCCGTTGTCTCCATAATGCTTCCTCCCGAGCGCAGTCCCATGCCGAATGTCTACCGACCCCAGGCCCTGGTGCTCATGGGAGATGCCGGCGGCAGCCAGAACGCTGCTCTGGCTGCCCTTGCCCAGTCCGGCATGGGAAACCTGGCAGGACTGGCTGGAGTTAGCGGTGGTGGAGGACAGGGAGAACTTGCCCGACAGCTCCTGCGCGGCAACACCATAGTCGACCGCATTGTCGAGGATTTTAACATAATCGAACGTCATAATATTACTGACTCCTCCCGTGACAACTCCCGTAAGCTCATACGCGAAAAGACCAGCATAGATTTCGAGCCTACCACCGGCATTATAAGCATAAGTTATGAGGACATAGACCCGCAGTTTGCCAGCGATGTTGTCAATCGCATGGTGGAACTCCTTGACCGTCGTTTTGCTACCATTGGCAGTAATCGCAACCTGCGGGAGGTCGAGCTGCTGGAGGGCAAGCTGGCCGAGGTCGAAAGAGAAATTGCTCGTTTCGAGGAAGAAATAAAGGCCTTTCAGCGCCGCTATGGCACTATAAGCCCCGAGGCTTACGCCACCGAACAGATACGCATATTGGCGGAGATGCGGGCTCGTTTAATCAACAAGGAAATTGAACTGCAGACCTACGGGGAATTCGCGCGGGTTGACGATCCAGTTGCCGGACGCATCCGCATTGAGCGAGACCAGCTGCAGATGGCCATTGCCGAAATGGAGCGCCGTTACTTCGGCGGGGGTAGAAGCCTGCCCGGAGACAGCCTCCTGGACGGCATAGACCCCCAGGACATACCCGAACTCTCCATTCAGTTCGGACGTATGGAGCGTGAACTGCGGGTTCAGGCCCGTATTTTCGAGGTTCTGACCCAGCAGTACGAAATAGCCCGCCTCTCGGCAGATGGAGAAGCCATGCGCATGCAGATACTCGAACTCTCCGAGCCGCCCCAGCTCAAGGCCGGCCCCAGCCGGGCTATTATGGTCATTGTGGCTACCTTTGCATCCGGCTTCCTGGCCGTCTTTCTGGCATTCTTCCTGGAGTTCATTCAAGGACTGAAGAACGACCCCGAGGTTGTCAGCAAGTTCAGAAAAGCAAGCAATGAAAAGAGAGGCTGGTAATATGCGAAAATCAATCTTCAAAAGCATACTGATTCTTCTGGTAATTTCCCTGCTGGGTCCCCTTGTACTGCTTGCCAATGACAGTCCCGATGATAATCTCAGTGCCGAACAGCAGCGTCGGGTAACCCTGGCTACCACAGACCCCGAGTACCCGGTAACCCCCGGTGACCTCTACCGTCTGCGCTTCATGCCCGGCAGCCAGACCGCCAGCCTGGACATTGTAATCCAGAATGATTTTACCGTTGAACTCGGTGTGGTCGGCAGCTTTTCCGGACGCGGCATGCTCTACGGCGAACTGCGCAGTGAAATCCGCCGGCGTGTAAACGCGGCCTACCCCGGAAGTCAGCCCGCGGTGCAGATTATCTCCACCGGAATCTTTACCGTTCCGGTAACCGGCGAGGTGGATTCAGCCTACCGCCGGGAATCCTGGGGACTGACCCGCTTGAGCAGTCTAATCTCTGGCCGCCTGAGTGATCAGGCCAGCATCCGCGACATCGAAATAATCTCTGCCAACGGCACTTCCCGCCGTTATGACCTCTTTCTCGCCCGCCGATTCGGAGAGCAGAATCAGGATCCCCTTATCCGGCCCGGTGACCGGGTCATTGTTCATCCGCTGGAACGCCAGGTCAGCATACAGGGCAATGTGCAGCGTCCTGGAAGCTATCAGCTGCTCCCCGCTGAGGGACTGGATGAATTAGTCAATTTGTATGGAGGTGGTCTTCTGCCCTTGGCTAATCCCCAGGAAGTCCGGCTCAGCCGACGCCTGGACAATGAAACCGGTCGGGGTGACGAACTCTACCTTGATCTCTCGCAGGAGAGCCTTGAATCGGTCAGCCTTGAACACATGGACTCAGTCTACATTGACAGCATTGAACGACTGCGACCCTTCGTGTTTGTTGAAGGTGCAATAGGCTCTGGTGTCGGAGCCGATGGACGTGAAACGAGACCGGAGAGCAGCAATACTATAGAGCTACAGATGCGCCCGAATACCAGACTCTCATCGGTAATCAGACGCGTCGAGAATCAGATTACAGATGTATCCGACCTGGAGAATGCCTACATTCGTCGTAACGGTGAGCGACTGCCGGTTAACCTTCGTCGCTTTCTCTTCCAGGAAGGTGGTCTGGACGATGTCATCATGCAGCCGGGAGACGCAATAGTCATTCCCTTCAAGCAGCGCTTTATTACCATAGGCGGGGCAGTCAACAGCCCTGGACGCTACCCCTACATAGAGGACCGTGACTGGGAGTACTATGCCATGCTTGCCGGTGGCATAGACCGTGACCGCAATAGCTTCAACAATGTGCAGATCCGCGGCATAGACGGGACCAGGCGCTCCAAGTCGGATCCCCTGCAGCCCGAGGACAGCATCTTCGTGCGCAGCGACAACCCGATCCACATACTCATTCGCACCGGTCAGATTGTAGCGCCTATTGCCTCTACCGCGGCACTTATAATCAGTTTATTGAATATGTAGAATATCTATAATCAGCTATGGAATACTGGTAATTAATCTACAAAACTACTATAGTCCACAGCATGGTTGGAGAATTTAATATGATGCACGTGGTGCCGGCATTCCTGTCGGCATTTTTTCTGAATCTGGCGATTACTCCCGTAGTAATCGCAGTCGCCCGGCGCAGGGGCTGGTATGATGAACCCGGTGAGCGTACGGTACACACCGTCCCGGTCCCCAGACTCGGTGGTGTCGGCTTTGTCTTCAGCATTCTGGCAGTCGGTCTCGTCATTTCTATTGCCTATAAATTGCAGCTCAGCCCGCGCTTTGGCTTTGTCGTAGCTGGGCTTGTAATGTTTCATCTGGTAGGCCTTGCGGATGACTTCATGCAGTTCCGCGCAGTGATCAAACTGGCGGGGCAGCTCTGTGCCTCGGTCCTCCTGATTGCAGGGGGAATGGTCATAAGCCGGATTGCAGTTCCCTTCAGTGACAGCGTCATTTCGCTCGGAGCCCTCGGGCCCATTCTGACACTCGTCTGGATCGCCGCAATCAGCAATGCAGTAAATTTAATGGATGGACTCGACGGTCTGGCCGGCGGCATAGCAATTATTGCCTTCGGCTGCATGGCCGTTTTTTTTGGGCTGCAGGACATTTACCCCGAGTTCCTGTTTCTCATGGTCTCGATCGGAGCCCTGCTGGCATTCCTGTACTACAATCGACCCAAAGCCGTTATTTTTATGGGGGACGGGGGCAGTCTCTGGCTCGGTGCACTGGTCGCCATTCTGCCCCTCATGGGCGGAGACCGATCCCTGTTCAGCAGCAACGCTTTCCTGGCCCCGACACTGGC
>NZ_BAAHXT010000013.1:0-103613 GCF_054657935.1 Spirochaeta dissipatitropha
GTCTCACGCATTAAAGTCAAGCAGTGAAATTGCATATTCAAGCAATTTCGCAGCGCAGTATCTGGATATCAGCAGCTTGTTTGCAAGCTGCTGAATCATACTCTTGCGCATGCAATGCACGCAAAACATAGTTTGGCTGCATGCTCGAGGTTTATGCTTCTACATAAAACTATTTGATTAAGCTTTCAGCGGTCAGCCGAAGTGCGGGTGGCGCCTCTCGGCGCGTGAGGGTGAATATACCGGACAGCGCTGTTTTGGTCAAGCAAACCTTAAAAAAAATATCATGTTTTCAGTCTTCTTTCTCCTGCACTGATTCACCATCCTGTACATCCACATCTGTCTGTCCGGATTGTTCAATCTCTTCCTGCACTTTAAGCAACTTTTTCTTTTCAGCGATTAAATCGATAACACGCTCTATTTCGCCATAGTTCTCTTTCAGCTCGGGAGTTTTAAGTGAAATCGAGTTTTTTTCACCATCAGAAAGCATTCCATACACCTGTGTACCGAAACTGGTATATTCCTGCTTTAACTGATTTTCGAGCTGATGAATCTCCAGCTTTAGTACGCTCGATTCACCCACATCCTGCATTTTGTGACGCGCTCTCTCCAGAAACTTTCTTGATCCATCCATACCGACGGAAATTGACTCTTTCATTTTCGTTAAAAAATCCATTATTGCTCCTCTCTTTGTATAGTATACTGACAGCAATACCATCTTGCAAAGCATTTTAATTTTCCCGATACAATAGATGCATGTTGACCGTGCTCATTCCCGAATGTAAACTGACGTAGACCTCTTAAAAATGATTCAAGGAGCCAATAGATGAGATTAATGTTTCTCGGACCTCCAGGTGCAGGTAAAGGCACAATGGCAGGAAAGCTTGCACAGGAGCTGAAAATCGTTCATATATCGACGGGAGATATATTCCGTGCAGCTATCAGAAATGAAACCGAGTTAGGTAAAAAGGTAAAAGGGATTCTTGCTGCAGGAGACCTTGTTCCAGATGAACTGACCATAGCATTGGTCGAGGAACGGCTGCAGGAGCCGGATACAAAGAACGGGTACATACTTGACGGGTTTCCCAGAACAATTGCCCAGGCAGATGCCTTGTCCGGATTTGCAGATCTGGACGCAGTAATCAACTTCACCATAAATGATGAAGAGGTCGTGCGTCGATTATCCGGAAGACGAGTCGCTCCAGGCTCCGGCCGGATTTATCATATAGAATTTGACCCTCCCAAGGTTGAGGGAAAAGATGATGAAACCGGTGAAGACCTGGTAACCCGTGAGGATGATCAGAAAGAAGCAATTCTCCACCGGCTGGAAGTATACAGAAAAAAAACCCAGCCCCTCATCGATTACTATCGAGAGAAAAAATCACTTCAGAATCTGGATGCAAGTCCAGCACCACAAAAGGTATTTCAGAACCTGCTTGAACTTATTGACGGATTATAAGCTGTCTTTAGATTCATCAATCAGATGATTCCTGATTTCCATCCAGAGCTTCCTGAAGCGTTCGCAGTGTTTCGGGAAGCTCAATTGTAATCTGCTTCACCAGCGCATTTATTTTCTCCTGATCTTCGAAGCCCCGGGAAATTGCCTGGGAGAGCATTTCAACACCTCGCTCCTGATCATCCACAGCCTCAATAAGCACCCTGGCGTGGGCAAATCTCATTTCACCATTTGCAGGGAATGCCCTTGCTGCTGTATCGTAGAAAACCAGAACCGAATCGTACCGACCGGCATGCTCAAGGGCCGCGCCAATAACTCTGGCTTGCTGAATATTATCCGGCTGCTGCTCAACAAATTTCTGCAATTCTTCACTGTACTCTTCCAGACGATTCGGGATATACGCTGCTGCAACCAGTTTAATTGTTTTTGCCCGTTTATGCTGTGGATCAAGTGCAAGCGCCTTTTCTGCAGCATTGTAGGCAGAGCTATACCTCTGTAATTCATAGAGGGCGACAGCATAATTCACCCACCCCCGGACAGAAACAGTATGCTCCTGGGTAATACCACTCATAACCCGCACAGCTTCATCCCAGTCTTCATTCACTCCGTGAGCATATGCGAGCGTCTCACGCACCATGATATTGCCTGAATCTTCCTCAAGCAGATCTTCCAGAAGCAGAATTGCTGCATCTGGATTATCAAGCAGAATATATACCCGACTGAGATTATATGAAGCACGGGTCTGCCCCGGGTCAAGATCCAGGGATCGCCGCAGGTAATCCCGTGCCTGATCATAATTGCCCTGATCGAGATACCCAACCCCAAGATTATAGTAGTCTCTTGCAAGTTCTGTAGAATCAGTCGCACAGGACAAGACTAACAGCGAAAGAGATAAAAAAAGCAGAATAAGACGACTTGATCTATTCAACACGCAGCACCGTTTGCTCGATTTTTGCGAGCTGGCTTCTGTAAAGACTTGCCATCGGGGCGCCGTAATCGGCGAGCAGCTGAATCATATTTCGTGGATAATCCTCATGATCACAGCCATTCAGGCGATCACCAGCATCTCCGAGTCCGGGCAGAATATATGCCAACTCATTGAGAACCGGATCCATCCAGAGAGTAAATACCTGTGCACCTTCGATTCCACGGATTACCTGCAAAGTCCCTTTTAACGATGAAATCACATTGAAAAACTGTACACTTTTCGGCTTGATACCCTGGTCCCTGATGTAGTTGATTATAGTAACCAGGCTACCGCCCGTAGCGTTCATGGGATCCGCAAATATAAGATCCTTCCCTTCAAGCTCTTCGAGTGAGTAGTACGAACGCTGAAGATCGAGTATATACTCCATGTTTGATTCTTTCTTACTGTCATCACGTTTGATTTTGAATAAAGCGAAAGGAGTGACATATCCAGTTGAAGAGTATTCCTGAATCTCTTTGGACATAATCATTGATGGAAGAAGAGCCCCACGGAGCATAACACACATAACACTGTTCTCGATCTGCTGGTCAACATCCGGAATCTTGTGGACTGCAAAGTTCTGCACCGGAAGAGTGACCGGAGTTTTTACTATGAGATGATTTTTACGATGTCCTTCTGGATCTCCGAACGCAAGATTGAACAACAGCTCATAGGCTCGCTGGATATAATAGGTAAACTCAGATTGCTGAGTGCGCACATCCCGCAGTTTTGCAATTAGCCGGCTTGCTTCTCCATGAGCTGAACGTGGGGTCTGGAAAGAGTACACCTGAATGTTATCCTCATTTTGTGTAACTTCCTGCATTTTCCGGCCCATCTGATTATATAAAGCGATGAGAGCTTCTTTTGCCTCTGCCAGCCTGGGCTCAGACTGACTGCTGGCCAGTATGCGCGATTGATCAAGCGCTTTTGAGTAGAGGGCATCCATATCGGAGACTGCCTTCTTATCTGCTTCTGTTAAATATCCATCCAGGTCTGATGCTGTTAATACTATTTTATCCATATCGAAAAGTATAACTGATGAAATGGCGGACACACAAGACGAAATAAATACGTTTTACTGCCATTCACGCGCAAAATCAGTATACTAACTTTAACAATAAACCTAAAAGGAGTTTGTATGAAAAAAACCTTGAGAGTAGTTATAATAGCCCTTGTGTTCCTTGGCCTCTCATCAACTGTCTACAGTATTGGTATAGGTGCATCGTTCGGTGGTATCGGACGAGTAGGAGGAAATCCAGGAACCAGCACCATGCTGAGTCTAAAGTTTGATCAAGCACCTTTTCTACTAGGAGTAGGAGCTCACAATGGAGTATTAGCTCTTACCGCGGACTGGTGGTTAGCTAATAACAGACTCATCAATTTCATTAACTATTATGCCGGCCTCGGTGTATACACCGTGGTTGGATCAAATAATTTTGATGTTGGCGGACGAATGCCGCTTGGACTGAATGTTTTTCCTATAGATATTCTTGAACTATTTATCGAAATAGCGCCAACTCTTGGGGTCGACGTTTCCCCGGTCAACCTCAAATTCGGCTTACATAGTGCTATAGGATTCAGATTCTGGTTCTGACGAACCTGCAAATTTTTTATCTGACTACAAGACCGGCAGCGAAATATCCGCTCCGGTCTTTTTCTATTTATAGAGCTTTTTCTCAGTAGTTAGAAAACTCCACAAAGCTCGCTTTTACATTCTTTCCCTGCAACTAATTAAAAACAATTCAAGAGTCTCAAGTAATTATTTACGTTTTCTCAGCCCTAAGCTTCATCAGGGAAGAGAGTTACCGAATAGCTTTTGTGGTGTTATCTAACCACTCATTTAAGTATTGACAAGAATCATAGTGTCATATCATAATATTACACAACAACACAAATACGGAGACAGTACAGTGATTCAATGCAGTAATATCAATTTTTCCTATAGAAAAAAAACAGCCCTGGATGGATGCAGCTTCACCATTGAGAACGGGAGCATCTGCGGGCTGTTGGGAAGAAACGGAGCAGGTAAAACAACCTTGTTGAAGGTTCTTTCGGGACTGCTCTTGTCACGACAAGGCGAACTGAACGTCAATGGGTTTAACCCGGCTCAACGTCAAGCTCATTTCTATGCAAATCTGGCCTATGTGCCACAGGAGTTACCGGTTCCGAATATGAAGGTTCAGACCTATGCCAACATTTGTGGAGGGTTGTACCCGAATTTTTCAAATGACTCACTGGACACTCTTTTTCAGCGCTTCCACGTTGATCCCAACAGTGATTTCGGCGAATTGAGCGGCGGAGATCTGCGAAAGGCTTGGCTATGCTTTGCAATGGCCTGCCGCACACCACTGGTGTTTCTGGACGAGCCTTCACAGGGACTGGATATTCCAGCCCAGGAAACACTCCGCCAGGTTCTGGCTGAAGAGGGATCAGCAGAACGAATTATTCTCCTTTCTACTCATCATGTCCGCGAAATCGAAAATCTTGTAGACAGTCTGCTGGTAATGAACAATAAGGGATCAATTATATGCAGTGGTAGAACCGAAGACATATTCAATGAATACCGGATGGTTGAAGTCAGCAACGAAGATCTGCTTCCTGCCAGGTGTCTGTATAAACGAAGAACTGCAGAGGGCTGGAAGGGAATATGCAAAGAGAACCCGACTCGAAGCCAGACAATTCCGCTGGAACTGCTGTTCCACGCCTTAACAGGGCCCACTACCGCGGAGGAAACTGTCAATGCGGAATAATCGATTGCAGAATTTCCTGAACACCATTGAGCTGACAGGTAGAGGTCGCTTCTACTGGAGGCTGTGGACACCGCTTCTCATCGGTATCGTTACAGGACTCCTGAACGGGTTATTTGCTGAATATGCAATGGAAATATACGATGTAATCACCGATGGGTCTGGAGCTATCACGACAGGTGTTTCGGATCTCACCATTAAACTGATTATGAGAGGCGCTGGCATCACCCCGCTGTTCGCATTTTTTATCTGGTGGTCAACCGACAGCACGCGATCAAGAATGCTGGCAAATGGCAGCTTGACGAACTATCTGCTGCTTCCTTTTTCCCGATCAGAAAAAACCTACTATCTTATTCTCCGCAGCACTTTACTGCCCTTTCTGACAATGTGTGCTGCAGCCTTACTGACATTGATAGTTGTATATCCGGCATTCCTGACAACTGCACTCAGAATGATGCCATTTTCCGCAGGAATGAGCATGGTTATCGGAGTACTTGGCTGGAGCGGCTCCTGGTCACATTCAGGCGTTAAAATATTCGGTGAAAACATCAGTGTGCGGAACCAGAACGGAATTGGACCACTGACATTCCTTTTTCTGATTTCACTGCCCTTTCCTGCTCTGACATCGGCATCTACCTTAGCCCTGTTGAGCATTCTTCCTTACGCAATCAGTATTCTTTGGCTGAACAGCAGCAACAGCGATTTGCAGATTGAGGGATGCATTGACAGCAATAGAAACAATCAGCGCAGAACACAATATCGAAGCAATACAGGAGGAACCCCGATACTGAACAGAATACTTAAGAGCAGAGCAGGAAATAGTAGGCTGATCCGATGGCTGTTGCTGAATAGCTTCAATGTTGATGACACCGGCCTGATGGCTGTAAATAGTCAATCCTGGCAACAATACATCAAGACTCGTTTGTTCAGTATTTCAGCACTTGTATTTGCTGTATTGGTATGGCTGTTTCTGTCGTTTCGGGAGGAGACTTTAACAGCAGAAATACTCGGTCTGAACATAGTGTTGATAGTAATGGTATTTTCAGGAATGATGCTTCCTCTTAGACAGAAAAACCTCCCGGCAGGGCTACCTCTCCGTGGTCTTGACATGAGTGTAAATCGCGCTATCAGCCTGAGCCTGAACCCTGTACTCCTCATTCCGTTTATTTCGGTGAGTACAACTACTGTGCTCCTGATATTCATCTCTTTAGAGAATGCGTTTGGTTGGCATTTTTTTGGAATGCATGACAGATGGTCTGCATTAACAGGAAACAGTACACTCACTGCATTTCAGCTCTTTCCGGCCGGAATTATCTGGATTTCTTTACTAAATATCCTTTGTATTGCTGTTGCTTTGATTCTGGACAGACTAAGGTTTTTCCGGGCGGCTCGAACCTTCAGCAGCTCATTCGAGATTAGTGGATTTATTTCTATTGCTCCTGCAATAATTATTCTGGAAAATCACCATATCCTGATTGAGGCGAACAAACCGTTGCTGCTGCTGGGAGCTACCGTCTCATTAGTACTGTATCTCGCAGTGAGCCACATAGGTGACAGAAAGCTGCAGAGGGTATTCCAGTGAGCACATTCAGGAAACCGGAAACCATTTACGAACAGATAGCAGACAGTCTGGAGCTTGCCATACTGGATGGACAGCCCGCAGAGAACATGCGTGTTGCCTCGGTGCGCGAAGCTGCTTCGGAACTGGAGGTCAATGTAAACACGGTTGTGAAATCCTATACCCTGCTGGAAGAACGGATGGTGCTGAGAAAGGAACGTGGTCTGGGATACTTTGTTGCAGAAGGTGCCTGCGGCAGAATACGCCAACGCAGAAAAGCGCAGTTTTTCCAGGAGCAGATTCCCCTGCTATTGAAGGAAATGGAAAAGCTGGACATCAGTTTTACTGAGTTGCGGGAAAGTCTGGAACAAAGTTAGACATGTTCAGGTTATTGATAGCAGCTTATGAACATGCTACTCTTTGCCTCAGAAATTATGAAAGTGTATATCCTTCAAGTACAGACCGGCCAGGAACTGGCAACAGTGCATCATCTGCAAGAGCAGGTTTCCCGGAATCCCAGATTTACCGACAAAGTGATGGTGCATTCGCTGGAAAGAAGTCTGAAAATAAAGTCCCGGGGGAAATACCACATGATCCAAAAGCCCTTGTATCCGGGGTATATCTTCCTTGAGGCTGACTGCGACCCCGAGGAGCTACCGGCCCTTACAAGACCTGTTCCAGGGGCCCTGCGTTTTCTGCAATCGAATCAGGATATTACTCCACTGCAGATGGAGGAAGAGGAAGCATTCCGCAAACTGCTGCGCTGCGGGCATAATATCCCCAGATCAAAAGTCAGACTTATTCCTGATCAACCGATTCAGGTGGTAGATGGACCGCTAAAGGGAATGGAAGGTACTATTTTGCGCATAGACAAGCGCCGGGAACGGGTGAGTATACGCTTAACAATGAGCAATAAACCATTTACTCTGAATCTGGGCATTGAAATAGTCGAGCCGGTTGCCGGCCCGGACAAGGAGCCAGCATGAAGGGACCGCGATCGCAACGCATATATATTCTTGGAGCTGGTATTGCAGGCATCTCTATTGCCAACGAAATCCGTCGCAAGGGCATTTTTGGAGAAGTCGTAGCATTCCTGGATGACGACAGCAGAAAAATCGGCAGCAAGATCGATGGAGCCCCTGTGCTTGGACCCATTGAGGATTTGCTGCCCCTTCTTGAACATACACCTGGCGACGAAGCCTTGATTGCGATGCCAAGCGCTCCTCGAGAGCGTTTAAGGAAACTCTACGGTCTGCTGGAAGCAGCTGGGTTTTCCAGAATCAGGATTCTGCCGGGAATTTCACAGATTATTCAGGGCGAAGCACATCTGATCCAGACCCGGCAGATAGATCCCCTGGATGTTCTGTCCCGAACACCGGTTACTATTAATCTTAAGGAATCTCTGGCATATCTTCGTGGCAAGCGCGTCCTGATCACCGGTGCAGGCGGGAGCATCGGGAGCGAAATAGCACGCCAACTCCTGAGCGGAGGCTGTGAGCGCATGTATCTGCTCGGACATGGTGAAAACAGTATCTATGAAATCGACCATGAGCTGCGGATGCTGCAAAAAGAAGGTGTTGGAGAAAAGGCAACCATTGTACCGGTTATCGGGGAACTACAGGATGCCGATTACGTGCGTTTTATTATGCAGCGACTTCGTGCAGATGTCATCTTTCACTGTGCCGCATACAAGCATGTCCCGCTTATGGAGGAGAACCCGGTGGCGGTGATCCGTAACAATGTGTATGGCACAAGGAATCTGCTTGATGCAGCAAGGGAACATGGGGACTGCCGGATAATCCTGGTTTCCACCGACAAGGTTGTCGCCCCTAACAGTGTATATGGGGTGAGCAAACAGATTGCCGAGCGTCTTGTACTGAATGACAGCAGCCAACGTCATCTGGCAGTAAGATTCGGTAATGTACTTGGTTCCCGGGGCAGCATACTCCCGCTCTTCAGGAGACAGATTGAAAGCGGAGGCCCCCTGACGCTGACCCATCCGGATACAACACGTTTTTTCATGACTATTCCCGAGGCTGTCTCTCTGGTACTCAAGGCCGGAGGTGTCGGAGCAGGTGGAAATCTGTATGTACTGGATATGGGAGAACAGGTCAGGATTCGCGATATGGCAGAACAACTTATCCGTTTCTATGGGTATGAGCCTGAACGTGATATAAAAATTGAGATAATCGGACTCAGACCGGGTGAAAAACTGGTGGAATCACTTTGGGACAACGAGGAGATACCGCAAGCTACGGATTCACCTCACATACTGCAGATATGCAGGAACGAACCCGACCCGACTGACGTCGAATCACTACTGCATGAGCTTGAGTCCATCTGTTTTCTTAACGACAAGAAACCGGATATGTATCGTGATCGCAAGCTGCTTCGGGATAAATTACGTTCATATTATTCGAGCCTCGAGGAAGTTCCGAATGAACCAAGATATTGAGCAAATTCCCTTCGGAAAACCCTGTCTCGGCACCGAGGAAGAAGAAGCCGTACTACGTATAATGCGCTCAGGATGGCTGACTACTGGCAGTGAGTGTGCATTATTCGAACAGGAATTCGCTGAACTTGTTGGTGTCCCCTATGCAATTGCAGTCTCTTCAGCTACTGCCGGCCTGCATCTGGCGCTTGAAGCCTGCGGAATAGGACCGGGGGATGCTGTAGTAACCAGCACGCTTACATTCGCTGCAACTGCAGAGGTAATCTGCAGCCTCGGAGCGCGACCGGTTTTTGCAGACATCGACCCGGAGACTGCCAATATCTGTCCAGAAGCTGCGGAAAAAGCCATTGTAGAAACCCGGGCAAAGGCTTTGATTCCAGTGCATATGGGCGGTCTGGGCTGTGACATGACAGCTCTGAAACGTATTGCAAAACACCACAATTGCAGCATAATCGAAGATGCGGCTCATAGTCTGCCTGCCTGTGAAGCGGGTAGATACAGCGGGACTGACGGGGATGTCGGCGTCTATTCATTTTATGCCAACAAAACAATGACCACCGGTGAAGGCGGTATGATCGTATGTAGAGATAAACGCCTGGCCGAGAGAATGAAGCTGCTTCGTATGCATGGAATCGACCGGGATGTCTGGAAGCGCTATACAGACAGCACTGCTTCCTGGCGTTACGATATTACAGCCGCCGGTTACAAATACAATCTCCCGGATATGCTGGCAGCAGTTGGCAGAATTCAGCTGAAAAAAGTGCACAGCATGCAAGCCGAACGGGCCAGAATTGCCGCTGCATATTCACATGCCTTCGCGGATTGCAGCTGGCTTGCATTACCGCCGGTGCCGCTCAGTGGTGAGCAGACAGCCCACTCCTGGCATCTGTACCAAATCCGTCTGACCGCATCGGATGCTGAAGTGAGACGTGATGAATTCATACAGAAATTGCAGGCAGAGGGCATTGGGGTATCGGTACATTTTATACCGCTGCACACCATGACATACTACCGGGATCTTCTCGGCTACAGGGAACAGGATTTTCCAGCAGCTATGAACTGGTTTCACCGCTGTATCAGCCTTCCGGTCTACCCTGACCTTGCAGATTCTCAACTGCAGCGTATAATACTAACAGTACGCCGAATCGGAGGAGGAATGTTTGGGAGCTCCCAGCAGTAAAACAGACCTGACATGTATATCCAATCTCAGCCGGGAAGAAATGCTGCATGGATTGATAATCCGAAGTCATAAGATCCACGCTCGCCTTCTGAATATCCGCTGTCCTGATCTTCCTCAGGATTTCTACCTCATAAGCGCTTCGGATCTAGGCGTGCGCAACAGAGCTGAAATTCTTGGCTGCAGCATACCGTTGTTTGTCGAAGAAAACTGCATGTATTTCGGTGAACCGGTAGCATTGTTGATCGGACCTGATCAGGAACGCCTCCGCGCAATTGGAGAGCAGATACAGATAACTTTTGAAGAACTCGAAGCAAGCCTTGATCGCGAGAATCTTCCTGATGATTGTATCTTTCTCGAACGAAGTTACACATACGGAGATCCAGAGAAAGATTTTGCTGAATGCAACAGAACTATTGAAGGTACATACCGGAACGGAATTCAGGATCATCATTATCTTGAACCTATGGGCGCACTTGCTGAACCTGACGGTGGTAATCTGAAAATCTACTCGCCAGGAACACACATATATCTGATTCGTGACATAGTCGCCGCTGCCACAGGAATGAGCAAGCGGTCTATTCATGTCTTCGGCTGTTATCCTGGAGACGACCTGGACGGAAAGCTATGGTATCCCGCAATTCTTGCTGCCCAGGCAGCTGTTGCTGCCCGTATATCAGGAAAAGCTGTCAGAATTCTCCACAGCCATGAGGAAGACGCTCTGTATTCTCCAAAAAGAGCGGCCTCAAGAATCCGGATCACCACGGCAGTCAGTGATGAAAATAGTGAGAAACGCAGCAGAAGGGTCGAACTTGATATCGACATGGGCAGCTACCCAGTTGGAGCTGAGGATTTTCTGGAGCGCTGTGTATATCAGTTAAGTGGTAGATACCGTCTGAGTTCACTTGAAATAAAAGCCAGGATACTACGCACCAACAGTCCTCCCCTCGGTTTTTTTGATGGATGGGGAGACTCGATTGGCAGTTTTGCACTTGAGACCCATTACAACAGATGCGCCGAGCTTCTGCCTGCAGATCCAGGACAGCTGAGAAGCGACACCCTCGCTATGCCTGGCGACAGACTAGTAAGTGGTGTACGGATTCGAAGCGATGCAGATCCAGGCCACGTTCTTCAGGCCGTCATCCGCGCCAGCGACTACTCAAGAAAGCATGCAGCTTATGAACTGCAGAAAAAACGAAGAGGCGAAGGCAGCATTCAGACTGATGCGCAGCGTGGAATAGGTCTTGCAATAGCCTTTCACCCTCCTCTCTATCTCGGTGAAAAGGAAAGAATGCAGAGCAGTGCGGTCGGACTGCGACTGGACGGTGACGGATCAGCAACAATTCTCTGCTCCATGTATCCGGGAAGCGCTGGGGCGGAACAAGCCTGGAAAAAAATTGTCTCCGAGGTACTGGGACTGAAGATATCTGAAATTCGGATTGAAGCTCCAAATACTGTGACCTGTCCGGATTGCGGCCCGGAAACCCTGAGCCGCAGCATTACTATCTGCAGCAAGGTGCTTGAAAACTGCGCACAGGCAATAAACAAGCGTAGATTCCGTGACCCTCTACCCATAGAAGTCCACCGGAGCTTCAGGCTGCCCAGAAGCAATAAAAAAGATGCACGTGACATTCCGGATGCCTATCCTGTCTATGCAAGTGCCGCAGCCGTAGTTGAAACCGAAATTGATCCGGGAACCATGAAACTCAACTTTCGGGGAATTTGGCTTGCCATTGACGGAGGAAGAATTCTACAGCAATCAGCGGCCTTACAGAGACTGGAACAAGGTGTTTACAGCGCAATGGGATTTCTCCACAGCGAGGTTCTTGAACTTGAACATGGAAGGCTACAGCCAAACAGAATTCTTGGGTATCGCATTCCAAGATTCGGTGATTTCCCTGATCCGCAAATTCAGCTCATTCAACCGGACCGCAATGCACCGTCACTTGGTATTGGAGAACTTCCGGGTATGACAATTCCCGCGGCTGGAATTCAGGCAATAAGTCAGGCATCTGGATTGTATCTTGATCAGATACCGGTTACAGCCGAAAATTTCTACAGATATCTTCAGGAACAGGAAAGCAGTGAAGAAGAAGATTTCGAAATGATGCCGATTATAGACGATGCCGGAACAGAGGGAGGATTATCATGATACTATCCTTTCTGCTCAACGGCGCTCCGATCCAGGTCGAAGCCTACCCGCATCAGGATCTTATGACTACATTGCGGGACGAGTGTGGTATAACTTCTATCCGGAGGGGCTCAATCCAGCAGAACAGCGGTCTGTCGATGATTCTGATCGACGGTCTGCCTCTGCCATCTGTTATGCTTCCTTCTTTCAGAGCAGAGGGTTGTGATATACTTACATACGAAGGAATTATCAACTCAGATGAACACCGGGAAATTCTTCAGAGCTTCGAACGCTCCAATATTATAATCAATCCACTCGTTCTTCCTACCCTTATTCTGATGACATACTGGCTGATTACTGAAAACCGGAAGATCGAGGAACATGAAGTACGCGAACTGCTCGGTGAGATTGCCTGCCGAGGCGGAGTTACCTCCAGAATACTTACTGCCGTGCAGCAGGCACATAATTTCAGAAGAATGAGAATTCAACATGAATAACATAATCCACGCCCCGGCCAGACCACTAAGCCTCAATGAAGCACTGCAGATTCTCAAGCGCGAGCCTGACACAATTATATTAGGTGGAGGCACCTACAGCTTCAGCGGCAAGACCTACAATATGAGTGAGCGCTTTCCCAGACCTCAAATCATGAGTCTGGACCGAATTGAGGAACTTCGGCGGATAAGCAGAACCGAGCGTTATCTTGAGCTTGGTGCAACCGTTGTACTACAGCGTATTCTGCAGCTCGGAGTAAATATCCTTCCACATCCTCTGTATGATTGTCTGAAGGCAATCAGCAGTCCAGGATTACGCCAACTTGCTACAATCGGAGGCACCTGCATGGTTCCCGAAAGCAGTCTGGGCATAGGTATCGTACTCAGCTGTCTGGATGCATCGGTAGAACTTCGACGAGCAGGAGGAAGCAGAAAAATCCCTGCGGCCCGACTCTACGGCAGTGGAAAGGCCATACAGGATGGAGAGTTGATTACACGTATACGGATTCCGGATCTTCCACTGACTCACTCTGTCTATGAACTCTTTGGTGGACCATATGACAGAAGCAGTCATCCCCTCGGGATCTGCGGCACAGCCACTGTTGATAAAAGCTCCATTGAATCAATCCAGTTTGTTACTGCCGATGCCAATCAGACTATTATCCGGAATAGGGAACTGGAAACCGATATTGCCGGTGAAAAAGTACCTTTAACCGATAAGGAGCTACAGTCATTCCAGGAACGCTGGGAAAAAACACTGCATGTCTATAATCTGAGCCGTATTCAGGTTGAACGCGGAAAAAGAAGTTTCCTGCGTTTTCTGTACAACCTCGGAAAATAGCGCTTCTGCTCTTGTCATCAGAGGCATTTGATCCTATAGTTTGAAGCCTCATGCCGAACTTTGTACATCTGCACACACACTCTGACTACAGCCTTCTTCATGCAACCACCAAAATTGATGAAATGGTTGCCCGGGCCAAAGAACTGAACATGCCGGCGCTGGCGCTGACCGATCTGGGAAACATGTTCGGGACTATTCATTTTTTTAATGCTTGCAGGAAAGCCGGAATAAAACCGCTGGTTGGCACCGAGGTTTACATGGCTCCGAACGGCAGACTGACCAAGGAAAACTTCGAAGATGGAAATCGTCTGTCGCGCCTTGTTCTACTGGCCCGTGACCTTCATGGCTATCAGAATCTGCTGAAAATATCCACAACCGGGTACACCGAAGGCTTTTACTACAAACCCAGGGTAGATGACGAAACACTGAAAAAATTCAGTGAAGGGCTTATCTGTCTGAGCGGGCCGCTATCAGGAGAAGTTCCCGGACTGATCCTGAAAAATCGCCGGGAAGATGCCGAGGCAAGGATTGAATGGTACAAACGGGTATTCGGAGACGAGCATGTATTCCTCTGTCTTCAGGATCACGGAATTGCAGATGAAAAAATTGTCAATCAAACCCTGAGAGAGCTGGCTCCGAAACACAATGTACCGCTAATTATTACCAATGATGTGCATTATCTTGAGCGATCTGATTCCGAAGCACACGATGCTTTGCTGTGTATTGGTTCCCAGAGAAAAGTAGATGAAACCAATCGCCATAAATTCTTTGGGGACCAGTATTACTTCAAGACTGCGGAGGAGCTTTTGCTGCTTTTCCCGGGTGACAGCGAAGCCATGGAAAACACACTGAAAGTGGCGGAGCTATGCGATGTGGACATACCGCAACCGGGCCCCTTGCTTCCGGAATATCATATTCCTGAAGGCTTTTCGAATCCCGATGAATACCTGCGACACCTGACATATGAAGGACTCAAATCACGCTATGGTGAGCTGAACCAGGAAATCCGCGATCGGGCAGATTTTGAACTGAAAATCATTATTGAAATGGGATTCACGGGGTATTTTCTTATTGTATGGGATTTTATCCGCTATGCTCATGACAACGACATTCCGGTCGGACCAGGCCGAGGCTCTGGTGCTGGCTCTATTGCAGCCTATGCACTTGCTATTACAGATATTGATCCACTGAAGTACAATCTGCTGTTCGAGCGCTTTCTGAATCCGGACAGAATCTCTATGCCTGACTTTGATATCGACTTCTGCTTCGAACGCCGGCAGGAGGTAATAAACTATGTAACCAGGAAATACGGCTACGACAGGGTTGGGCAGATTATTACGTTCGGTACGCTTAAAGCCAAGGCAGTTATCCGTGATGTTGCACGGGTGCTTGATCTTCAGTACTCCGAAGCTGATATTATTGCAAAGCTTATTCCTGATGATCTGAAAATGACTCTGCCCAAGGCACTGGAAGCAGAACCAAAACTCGACGAACTCCATAAGCGCGGTGGAATACATACCAAGCTCATTGATATAGGACTGCGACTGGAAGGGCTGCACCGTCATGCAAGTACACACGCGGCCGGTGTAGTTATCGGAAAGGAAGAGCTTACCCGCTATGTCCCCCTCTACCGAGACCCCAAGACCGCCGCAATTTCAACCCAGTTCACCATGGATCTTCTCGAGCCCTGCGGCCTGGTAAAGATGGACTTTCTCGGTCTGAAAACACTGACACTCATACGAAATACCGAAAAACTCATTCGGCGCCGGGGAATCGAGTTTGATATTGAATCTGTAAGTGAAGAGGATCCTCTTACGTTCAAACTGTTAGGTGAGGGTAAATCAGTCTGTGTATTCCAGTTTGAGAGCTCAGGTATGCAGGATATTCTGAAAAAAGCCAAACCAACCAGAATAGAAGATCTGATAGCCTTGAACGCTCTGTATCGCCCGGGACCAATGGACAACATTCCCCAGTTCATCGAATCAAAATGGCACCCCTCCACAATCAAGTACCCGCACCCAAGCCTGGAAAAAGTACTGGAAGAAACCTATGGAGTTATCGTTTATCAGGAACAGGTCATGGAGATCGTCCAGATTATCGGTGGTTTCAGTCTTGGACAGGCTGACATCCTCAGACGGGCGATGGGTAAGAAAAAAGAAGGTGAGATGGCTAAAATGGAGGTTGAATACCTCCAGGGAGCCAGCAAAAAAGGGATTGCCGAAGAGACAGCAAAGAATATTTTCGAACTTCTGAAACCTTTTGCTGGGTACGGATTCAACAAAAGTCATGCTGCAGCTTATTCTGTACTGGCTTATAAAACCGCATATCTGAAAGCCAACTTTCCGGCAGAGTTCATGGCTGCCAACCTTACCAACGAAATCAATACTCCAAAAAATCTTGTCCTCTATATGTCAGAAGCCCGGGATATGGGCCTGAAGATCCTGCCTCCGGATCTTAATAAATCAGAGAAAAAATTCGCTGTTGTTGACGGGAAAATTATTTATGGTCTGATCGGAATAAAAAGCATCGGCAGCTCAGCCGTGGATGCAATTCTCGAAGAGCGGGATAAAAACGGTGAATTCAGTTCAATAAACGATTTTCTGGAACGAGTTGATCTTCGCGCAGTTAACCGTAAATCCATTGAAGTGCTGATTGTCACCGGAGTTTTCGACTGTTTCGGCCTGGGCCGGAGGCCATTACATGAAATGCTGGGACAGTTGATGGATATAGCGGCCCAGAAACGCAAAAACCGGGAGTCTGGACAGGTCAGTCTGTTTGCTGATTCAGAGGACGAAGAATTTCCGGAACTCGATTTTTCCGGTATTCACGAATGGGAACTCAAAGAAATCCTGCAGCAGGAAAAGGAGCTGCTTGGCTTCTATTTTTCCGGTCACCCATTGGATGACTACTATGAAACATGGCTGCGGAGCTCGAACTGTAATCTCGCTCATCTTCAGAGTATGCCCTCGGAAAAAGAAGTAAGTCTGCTCGGACTGGTAACTTCCTATCGAGTCATTTTTACCCGCAAAGGGACACAGATGGCGATCGGCATCCTTGAAGATTATAACGGCGCTGTTGATTTTGTAATGTTTGCCGAATCCCTTGAACAGTACCGCGACATGGTTCAACAGGACAGCATAGTTGGTATAATCGGCACAATCGATACCCGGCGAGAGAAACCGCAGATTATTGTTAAAGAGATTCGTCTGCCAGAAGGACTGGACGAACGTGACCTTGGGGTAGTACATATACAGTTACAAAAAGGTGTTCAGGAAAAAGCACTGTATGATTTCAGGGCTGCACTTTCGAGTGCAGAACATGCCGGTGCGTGTCCGGTTTATATCCATGTCCCGCGTGAGGGAAAACCGGATGTAATTATTCAATCATCTGGTGAATTCAGGGCATCATCCCGGCCGGAAGCAATGAAATCACTAGAAAAGATTACAATTGTTTCCAGGGTCTGGCGGGAACTGCACCCGCCGGGAGCCACACCGGTAGAATCTGCAGAAAAGGAGACGGAATGAGCAATTTCTTTAATATACTGAACAGTATAGTAACTCTCTACATGATGCTGATTTTTCTGCGAATCATGCTTAGCTGGTTCGGCGGCATTGAAAGCATGGGCAAGCCAGCGGAAGTCCTTGCTTCCATTACAGACCCATATCTGAATCTCTTCAGAAAACTGCAATTTCTGAGAATGGGTTTCTTCGATTTTTCCCCGATAATGGGAATTATTGTACTCTCAATTGTCAGCAATGTACTTGGTCAGCTGAGCAGAACAGGTCAGGTTACTGTTGGACTGCTACTGGGACTGTTTACACTCCACATATTCAGTGCTCTCGGTTTTTTTGCGCTTATATTCATGGTAATGGCAATTATCAGGCTTATCGGCCTAAGCTTTAATGTTGGAAATGGAAGCAGACTCATGATAACGCTGGATGCAATTTTCCAGCCGATTGTGTTTCGCATGGCTGCCAGATTCTTCTCCGGTCGTACTATGCAGTATACCAGCTCGGTTGGCATACTGACGGCTGGGCTCGCAGGCATATTTCTACTGAGTCAGTTCCTGGGTCCAATCATCGCAGGTCTGTTCCTGCTTATGCCCTTCTGACCGGGACACACGTGATCTGAAATATGCTGCTGTATGAACTCGCCGCCAGTGCAAGCAAACTCAACGGAGTCGGGCCGGCCGCGGCAGCGGATCTGCAGCAGCTTGGTGTCGGAAGTATAGGAGACCTGCTGCTTCTGGCACCAAGAGGCTATGAAGACCGAAAAAACATCTGCCCTCTGCTTCCAAAGGGTCAGGATCCTACCTGGGTCAACACGGTAGCAGAGGTTACCGCACATGATTACTTCTCTTTTCAGGGGAAAATGACTCTCAAGATTCATATTCGGGATGAGCATGGTATCGGAACGTTGGTCTGTTTTGGCCGTAATTTTCTGGCTGGAAAGCTGCTTCTGGGTCAACACTATTTTATCTGCGGCAGCTTTTCTGTCCGATATGGTGAATTTCAATGCTCAGCCTTCGACAGCGAGATGTACAGCGATGATCCCCTGCACTTCGGAAAGATACAGGGAATCTACCCTCTATCCGGAAATCTTCAGCAGGGAAAACTTCGCAGGATTCTGAATCAGGCACTGGAAAAATACGCAAGGAACCTGGAGAGCAGCCTCCCCTCCCTTTCAGACAAGAAACTGAACCTGCTGCCCACCAGAGAGGCATTGTTTCAGCTCCACCAGCCGACAAGCCTGGCGAATGCCGAAATAGCCAGAGAGTCACTGGCTTTCGAAGAATTGTTTTTTTTACAGGCAGGAATCGCGCGCTCGGTGATAGAACGACGACAGGACCGCAGACCCAAACCTGAGCGGCCACCTGGTATGCTCCAGGAGCTTGAGAAGCGTCTACCCTTCCCGCTGACCGGGGATCAGAAGAAAGTGATCCTTGAAATTACAGATGACCTGAATAGTACGGTTCCCATGAGAAGACTACTGCATGGTGATGTAGGCTCGGGTAAGACCCTGGCGGCACTCAGCAGTGCCCTCCCGGTTTTAGAAGCAGGCGGTCAGGTTGTTCTGCTTGTCCCCACGGCCTTGCTGGCACAACAGCATGCAAGAACTGCAGCTGCCCAACTTGAACCCCTTGGAATCCGTACAGCATTGCTCACTGGATCCCTGCATGGATCAGCAAGAAAGACACTCCTTGAGCACATTGCAAACGGTGAAGCCGGGTTTATCTCTGCGACCCACGCAGCCTTCAGCAAAGATGTTCATTACAGAAATCTGCAATACGTAATTGTTGACGAACAGCACCGCTTCGGTGTCGAGCAGAGAATGCAGATTATTCGCAAGGCAGAATCATCTGCAGGTTGCTCTCCGGATGTTCTGTTTATGACGGCAACACCGATTCCCCGTACCCTGGCTCTTACCGTATTCGGAGATCTG
The DNA here is from genome assembly GCF_054657935.1 of Spirochaeta dissipatitropha. Lineage (NCBI taxonomy): Bacteria > Pseudomonadati > Spirochaetota > Spirochaetia > Spirochaetales > Spirochaetaceae > Spirochaeta > Spirochaeta dissipatitropha. The sequence continues at coordinate 19,263 of NZ_BAAHXT010000013.1, forward strand.
CAGGTTTCTGCAATCAGGGAAATGCCACCGGGACGACTGCCAGTAAAGACTCACCTGGCGCGCATGGGAAATGAAAACAAAGTGTATGAATGGGTTCGTTCAGAACTGCAGGCAGGAAAGCAGGCATACTTTGTGTACCCATTGATCAGGGAGAGCTCGAAGATTTCTGTCCGGGATGCCGAGTCCATGGCAGAACGTCTTTCTGCACAGATATTCCCGGAGTTCAGACTTGGACTCATCCATTCAGAGACTCCACAGGAGCAAAAAGAACAGATAATGAAGGATTTTGCCAGCGGTGAAATAAAGATTCTCGCAGCGACATCGGTAATTGAGGTTGGGGTTGATGTGCCCAATGCAAGCTGCATGGTGATAGAGCACGCCGAAAGATTCGGACTGGCAGCGCTTCACCAGCTAAGGGGTCGGGTCGGCCGCGGTAAGGATCAGGCCTATTGTTTTCTTGTCTATGCTGAACCCTTGACCGACGATGCCAAACAACGGATTATGGTCCTCAAAGAGCACACTGACGGCTTCAGGATTGCAGAAGAAGACCTGAACATTCGAGGCCCTGGTGATCTTGCCGGAACACGGCAGGCTGGTTTCCTGCGTTTGAGAATAGCCAGGCTTCCTGCAGATATGGAACTTATGAATCTGGCACGGAAATCAGCCTTCGAAGCGCTGGAAAGCGATCCCGGGCTGCAGCGCCAGGAACACGATGCAATCCGGAAAAGTCTGCACTGCATGGACATACAAGCAATTGAGCATGAAGGAGAGACTATATGCGAATAACCGCAGGCACATACCGCGGACGTCGGGTTAACTGCCCCCCAGGTGTTATCCGGCCGGCCATGGACAGAATGCGCGAGTCATTATTCAGCTGTCTCGGCCCGATTGAAGGACGCAGCTTTCTCGATTTGTTTTCAGGCTCCGGGGTAATGGGGATAGAGGCCGCATCTAGAGGTGCAGACCCCATACGACTGGTAGAAAAAGATGTCGGGAAAAAGAAAGTCATGCTGCAGAATATCGCAATGTGCGAAGAAGAGATCCGTATAAGTTTTATGCCGGTTGAACGTTTTATAAAGTCATGGAAGGAAAGCTATGACCTTCTGTATCTCGATCCTCCCTTCGATTATCCATTCAAACAGCAACTGCTTGAAAGGCTTCTTAACTCACGGCTTATGAAACATACCAGCCGTATCCTCATCCACTACCCGCGTGAAGATCGTTTAACTGAGACCATTATCCCTGCCGGCCACGAGGCAGAAGGATACGTGGGGAAGAAACTTGTACGCTATGACTTAAGAGAGTACGGGCGCTCCATGCTTGGCATGTATGAAGTCAGTGACTGAACCGGAACAAAACAGCATTACCAAGGGATCGCAATTATCAGCATTCATGTGGGTATAACCTTGAGAAACAAGAAATAATCAAGACTACATTTTCATTCCTTTTCAGTTCTGCTATAATCCGAGACTGCAAGGAGCTACCGTGGTACAGAAGACATTCATTACAGAAGGAATGCGTTTGGAGCAGGTGCAGCGGCACAGACAAATTCGAAGAAATATTGAAGATCTGTTTCTGGATCAGAACTATCGTCCGGTGGAGACCCCGCTGCTGGATAATTTTGATACCTACCAGGCTCATATGTCTCCACAGCTTCTGTCTGACAGCTACCGACTGATTGACCGAAATGGAAACGTCATGCTGCTCAGGTCCGATGTAACTCTGTTTCTGGCTAACCAACTCGGCCGGCACTTGAGTCCTGAAGAGCTTCCTATGCGCATCAGTTATGCTGATAGTATCGTCCGCTATCAATCCGATGACGAAATTCACCATGGAGAAACCTTTCAGGCTGGTGCAGAACTTATTGGAGTCCCTGGTTCTGAAGGGGATCTGGAAATACTGCTTCTGGCGGCTCAGGTAATCCGGGAATTAGCACTGCCAGCCGCCGCCCTGCATATTGGATCGCGGAGACTGCTTCAGCTGATCTGGCCGAATGCAGACAAGCATACAATCAGCGCAATTGCCGATATTATCCGTTTCAGGAAAATCAGTGAGCTTGAACATGCTGCTGAAAGCAGTACGGTCATGGAACCAGCCACTATAATCAGACTTTTTACATTGATTCATGAGGCAGACGGCAGTGAACTGACAGATTCCGACTGGCCAGAGGCAGTCGGAGAAGAGATACATGAAATTCAGAAACTTGCCCGAGCAGTCAGAAGTAAAGAACCAGGAATCCAGGTCAGAATTGATTTCTCCGAAGTCGGAGCTCGTGAATACTACAGCGGAATGGCTTTTCAGATTTATTGTGCCGGGGCTTCCAGAGCAGTCGTATCCGGGGGAAGGTACGACAGCCTGCTGCAGGAATTCGGCTGTGCTGCTCCCTCGGTCGGTTTTTCAATTCTCCAGTCGGTAATTGAACCACTGGCAAATACTACTGCAGCAATCCAGCCTCAGCCAATCAGTCTGGCGCTGCCCAAAGGCCGGCTGACAGAACAGGTACAGGAGCACCTCAGCTTATCTGGAATTGAAATCAACTTTGACAAACGGAAACTGCTTGCACAGGACTCGCAGAACAAAATAAAGGTCATGCTGGTCAAAAACAGTGATTTAACAACCTATGTTCACCACGGAATTGCAGGCATCGGAGTTTGCGGTGATGATGTCATTATCGAATCCGGTCATAAACTAATTAAATTACATACATTCTCCTTTGGGGCTACCAAAATGTGCCTTGCGGCACATGAAGATACCCCTGAACCACAGGGTGAGCCAATCTGTATAGCAACCTCATATGTCGAGTTTGTCAGGCAGTATTTTTCGGAGAAAGGCCAGGAGATAAAAATTATCCGACTGAACGGCTCTGTTGAACTGGCACCAATACTTGGTTTGGCCCCATACATTGTTGATCTTGTTGAAACAGGAAGCACACTGAAAGCTAACAATCTTAAGGTAGTGCAGGAGCTGGCACCAATAAGGGTTCATCTGGTAGCTAATCCAAGTTACTACAAGGTACATTACCGTGAAATTGAAAGCTTGATTCAAAGTATTCGAACAGGAGAACAGTCATGAGTGTAAAGGCGGCTATCGACAGAGAGACAAAAGAAACCAGTATTCACCTTGAGCTAAGCCAGGGATCACGGAAAGCTGACGGAGTACAACCTGTGATCAGCATCGAGACTGGAATCCCTTTTATGGATCATATGCTGCATGCATTTGCCTTTCATGGTGACTGGAATCTGAAGATTTCTGCCTCTGGAGACATACATGTTGATCCGCATCATCTGGTGGAAGATCTTGGAATTGTCCTTGGGCAGGCAATACAGGATCTGCAGGCAAAAATCGGCATAGTTCAGCGTTATGGACACTGCATACTGTCAATGGACGATGCCCTCGGAGAAGCTACTGTTGACCTCTGCAATCGCCCGTACCTGGTATTTAATGCTGTGTGGCCACAGAGCCATATTGGTCAACTCGATACATGCCTGTTCCGGGAGTTCTTCTATGCCCTGGCAGCAAACGCGCGCTGCAATATCCATCTCAACGTCCGCTATGGGGAAAACAGTCACCATATTATTGAATCGCTTTTCAAGTCATTGGGAATAGCAATGAGTATCGCGGCAACAGAACTGAACAGCAAAGAACAGTTGTCTACTAAAGGCACGTTCTGAATACACCGAAGCCTAAAATATGAATAAACCGGATTTCAAAAAACATGAACATCTCAGAAGCAGTGGGTTCATTAAAACCGGTGGTGATTCACCTGCTCATATCGACGCTGCTACAAGAGCAGCTCTGATTCGCAAGGGGAATGAATTATTTAACAATGGTCGGGTTGAACAGGCCAAGCGGGTATTTATTACGGTTTCCTATGGTGATGGATTAACACGCATAGGGCACCACTATGCTGAAAACGGACGCCCGCTGGATGCCTTCCGAATGTACTGGATAGCAGGCGACAAAAGAAATTATGGACCTGAGCTTGAGAAAATGGCAATGGTTATACGACAATGGTTAACAGAGGATAGTTAGTTTGAACCAGGATAACATAGATAAAAATACTCACCCGGACGGTGAAGACAATGAACGGATGATTACAGAATTATCCCAGAAAGGTTACCAGCTGTTAAAACAGGGTTTTATTCCCGAATCCCAGACATACTTCAGGAAAATTCTCGATCTGGATAGTACAAACAACTATGCTCTGGTAGGACTCGGGGACTCTTTCAGAAAAGACCGGAAATTCAGGGATGCAGTCAGTTCGTACGAAACCTGTCTGAAATATTACCCGGATAACAATTATGCCTTGTTCGGACTTGCTGACAGTCTTTCTGCTCTTCAGCATTATCATGAATCGGCCCGTATCTGGGACAGGTATCTTGAACATGACCACAGAAATCTAAGTGTCCTCACAAGAGCCGCTGATGCGCATCGGAAAGCCCATAACTACCATCGAGCCAAAGAAATTTACGAGATTGCACTGAGTTCAGAACCGAAAAATCTCTATGCCCTTATTGGAATGGGACATCTTCACTATGATTTCAAGGAGTATGATAAAGCCTTGCAGCACTGGTTGAAGGTTCTGGATATTACTGAACCCAGAGCTGATATCCGGATTCTGACATCAATAGGAAATAGCTACAGGAAGCTCCGTATGTTTCAGGAAGCACTGCCCTATTTCGAACGGGCAAGACAGAAAGACAACCGGAACTTCTACGCATTGTTTGGACTTGCAGACTGTTTCAGGGGATTGAATCAACCCGAGCAATGCCTGGAAATATGGCAGCTTCTACTTAAAAAAGAGCCGGATAACAAGATAATACTTGCCAGAGCAGGAGATGCGTACCGGAAGCTGGATCGGGATGAGGAAGCAGAACGCTACTATCGGGCGGCTCTGGATATAGAATTTGATGTCTACGCTGCGCTTGGACTGGCTCAACTGAATCTGAAACGAGGTAATAGTCAGGATGCGATTGAATCACTGGACAGCCTTGTAAAACGCGATCCTCATAATTACCGCCTGTACCTTGCACTGAGCGAGGCTTATCTGCAGACCAGAAATGAGCTCGCTGCCAGACAGACGCTCGAAAGTTTTCTCAAGCAGGGACTGAGGCATCCAGCTATCACCGAAGCCCTTGCGGAGCTGACACACAAATAATCATCTTCAATATAGTACCATCTACAGCCATTAACCTCTTATAAAACTTGATGGAAGAATATATTCTATATCAATGGAGAGTATTCTTGATTTCAACACCTTCGGTATTTTCTCCTTGATTTCAGTTCCTGCTTTTATTGCAGGATTTCTGCTGTGTAGAATGAGGATCAGATATCAGCTTGAAATAAAAGAGAAAGCTGTTATTCAATCAGAGAAATCATTTCATGAAAGCGAAAAGCGCTACAGGTTGTTGGCCAGGAATTCAAGAGATGTTATCTGGTCACTGAATCTGGAGGGTAAGTTCACATATATCAGTCCCGCAGTTGAACAGCTCAGAGGGTATACTCCTGAAGAGGTCATGCAGCAAAGCACTGAGGAAACTCTCTGCCCGGGATCACGGCATTATTACTATGAGGGATTGAAAAGAATTCAGTCAGCTATACGTACAGGCATTCATCTTCCGAATGCACGCATGGAACTGGAACAACCCTGCAAGAATGGGGCAACTGTCTGGACAGAAGCTGTGATCAGCGGCATCTATGATGATGATGGTAAAATCACTGGTATACTAGGTATATCACGTGATATCAGTGAGCAGAAAAAAGCTGCAAAAAGAATAGAATTCCAGAACAATTTTCACAGAACCCTTTCCGACATATCCAAGGAGTTTTTGAGTGCAGGTAGCGGGAATATTGATAGCAGACTGTATCATATGCTGAAACGGATAGGACAGCTGTTCCAGGTAGACCGCAGCTACTTGTTCCTGTTCAATGAAGATAAGAGCAGAATGTCAAACACTCATGAATGGTGTGCTTCAGGTATAAGCTCAGAAATACAAAGCATGCAGAATGTTTCTGTCTACCATCAGTCATATGTTACAACGGCTATACTTAACGGAGATATCGTTCACATACCAGAAACATCCCGATTACCTGAAAATGCAGTTCTCGTACGTAATGAGCTGCAGCGACAGAACATTCAATCCCTGCTTGCCTTACCGGTTACCACTAAGGATGAGAAAATCGGTTTTTTTGGCATGGACTGCTGCAGGAACAGTCGCAAGTGGGCTGAATATGACATATCCCTGCTTGAAATATTTACGCATACAATCGCAGATGTACTGGAAAAGACCGAAGCGGATCGTGAACTGCTTCGACTGAAAGATGCAGCAGAAAGTGCAAGCCGGGCAAAAAGTGAGTTTCTGGCCAACATGAGTCATGAAATCAGGACACCGCTGAACGGAATAATCGGCTATACTGAATTGCTGCTGAATACCAGCCAGACCGCTGAGCAGGAACAATACACAAGAAATACGGCAGCCTCTGCAGAGATGTTGATGGAACTCATATCCAATATACTCGATTTCTCCCGAATTGAAGCAGGGAAAATAGAACTTGCTTATGAGTTCTGTAATATCTATGAAATTCTGAATTCTGCAGTAGATATTGTAGCACCATCAGCAGGAAAAAAAGGCCTCAATCTTTCAACAGATTTCAGTAGTAATCTGCCGACTGATATCTGGACGGACCCAGTTCGACTCAAACAGATACTCGTCAACCTTCTCAGCAATGCAGTAAAATTTACTGACAAGGGTTCTGTTATCCTTGAAGCGGATTTTGTTCCGCATACTATGGGTCCAAACCCTACAGGGAAATTCCGTTTTACTGTCACTGACACTGGAATCGGTATGGATACAGCTACCAGGAAGAAGGTTTTCTCACCGTTCATTCAGGGTGATGGATCAACTACAAGAAAATATGGTGGTACAGGTCTTGGCTTAACTATCTCGAAAAGACTTGCAAGAAGACTCAAAGGGACACTGCTTCTGAGCAGCCATCCCGGAAAGGGATCCAGTTTTACACTATCTATTCATACGGCTTATTCTACGAATATATCCCCGGCAAAAAAGATTCAGAACACATTAGCGAGCGGAAAACAAGCGGGTAATTCAATGATACTGGTAGCTGAGGACGTTGAACTTAATCTGGAAATGATCTGTTCATTGCTGCTTAAACTGTATCCAGACTGTCAGATACTACAAGCCAGAAATGGAAAGGAAGCTGTCGATTTATACCTTGAGCATCAACCTGATTGTATCCTGATGGATATTCATATGCCGATTATGGATGGGCTGGAAGCTACACGGGCAATCAGGCTGGCTGAATCAGAGTCAAACCCGGTAAAGACTACCTTCATTGCAGCTCTCACAGCGGGTGTAAGCAGCAAGGAACAGCGAATGTCTGTCGAAGCAGGGATGAACGGATTTATTCCAAAGCCGGTCCGGCACAAGTATCTTAAACAGCTTCTGGATAGTCAGTTTTAAAATGGGCAGTGAATGACACACTGCCCTATAGATTGGTTTCTCGTCTGATCAGTTATTTTCAAGCACAGCCTTGATCCGCCGAACACCGGCAGAAGAAGATTGTTCTTTTTTAATCTTGAAGCTCACGAGTTCACTTGTATTAGCAACATGCGGTCCACCGCAGACTTCCATGCTGTAGTCACCAATACGGTAAACCTTGACAACTTCCTCGTAGCGGTCGCTGAAAATAGCTATTGATCCTGCATCACGGGCTTCCTGAAGAGTCATGGTACTCATCTCTACAGGTAGTGCAGCGTGGATCTTCTCATTAACTATCCGCTCAACTTCCTGGATCTCTTCGGGACTCATCTTTTCCGGATGATCAAAGTCAAAACGGAGACGCTCCTGGGTAATATTCGAACCCTTCTGATGAACATGATCACCAAGGACATCGCGGAGTGCCTGGTGGAGCAGATGGGTTGCAGTATGGAGCCGGGTTGTCATTTCAGAATGATCTGCAAGACCACCCTTGAAGGTTTGATTGTCATCCATCTTCGATGTTTCCTGATGTTTTCGGAATGCTTCATCGAAGCCCTCACGATCTACTGTCATCTGATGTTCACTTGCCAGTTCTTCTGTTAGTTCAATCGGAAAACCATAGGTATCATACAGTTTGAATGCCAGACGTCCGGGGATTTCACGCCGTGGATTACGCTGAAGATTCGGAAGCATCTTCTGGAACTCCCGTTCACCATTGCGTAGGGTACGCATGAATTTCTCCTCTTCCTTGCCCAGCTCCTGCATGATAGTTTCCTGCTTCTGCTTGAGCCCGGGATAAGTTTCAGCATACATCTTTATTACGACCTGTGCTGGTTTCTCCAGAAACGCATCTTCTATACCAAGCTTGCGCCCATGTCTGAGTGCACGACGAATGAGTCGGCGCAGGACATAGCCCTGGCCAAGGTTTGAGGGCACCAGCCCTGCCTCATCACCAATCAAAAACACTGATGTTTTAATATGATCCGATATAATCCGTATGGAATTATCAAGTTCTTCATCAGCCCCATATTTTTTACCGGAAATTTCCTGGAGACAGTCAATAATTGGAATGAAGAGTTCCGTTTCATAAACAGAGGCCTTTCCCTGCAGGACAGTCCCTGTACGCTCCACCCCCATTCCGGTATCTACACATTTTCTTTCCATGGGAACATAGCTGCCGTCAGCCTGCTTGTTGTACTGCATGAAGACATTATTCCAGATTTCGAGCCATTTCCCATCGGACACACCTGGTTTGCTGTCCGGGCTGCCGGGAATCCCTGTATCATAAAAAATCTCTGTATCTGGGCCACAGGGTCCAGTCTGTCCTGCAGGTCCCCACCAGTTATCCTTTCGACCAAGAAAAAATATACGGTCCTCAGGAATACCTAGTTCCTGCCAGATAGCTGCACTCTCATTATCGCGCGGAACCTCATCATCGCCGCTGAACACAGTTACCGCAAGACGCTCGATAGGAATATTCAGCCAGTCTGGACTGGTGAGAAACTCAAAACTCATCCGGATTGATTCTTCCTTGAAATAATCACCGAGTGACCAGTTACCGAGCATTTCAAAAAACGTAAGATGGCTTGAATCTCCTACATCCTCGATATCACCGGTACGGATACATTTCTGATAATTAACCAGGCGGGTACCCCCTGGATGCTCCTCGCCGAGAATATAAGGCACGAGCGGATGCATACCTGCTGTGGTAAATAGAACGGTAGGGTCGTTCTCCGGAACCAGTGATTTACCGGCTATTTCGGAGTGGCCATGTTCAACAAAAAAGGCTATATATTTTTTACGAAGTTCCTGTGCTGTCATGAATTGGATAGTAAAGAGCAGTAAGGGAAAAGTCAATTCATGAAGGCATGAAAAACCACTCCCTCCGGCACATCATGCTGCCGGAGGGAGTGTCAGTAATGTCTTTTACTGAACTACCGAAAAATCAAACTGAGCCGAAAATGTGCTTCCATTTATTACGACGATCAGTGACAGATTATGCACACCCAAGTACAGACCCTCTGCTGCATCGATTTCAACTACATGGTCACCGGCACCTCCCGGAGAAACCGTTAATGCAGGATTGCCTGATTCTCCGTTAAGCAGCCAGCTATAGCTGTCAATGGTATCTGATGAATTTACAGTAATTAACATGGTCGAAGGATAGCCCGTGCCGCTTGCGCTTAAGGTTTCCGAAGCATCACTGAAAGTAATGTCTGCTTCTTCAGGGTTTATCAGGTCAATGGTAACCAACAACTCCGACCCTTCCCACTGAGCGTACAGGTTGTGATTAGAGGCTATGGTCACTTCCGTTGCTGCAGTCACTGTTGTGCCGCTGCCGTCCGGTGCGGTGTTCCAGCCGGCAAATGTATAGCCTTGCCGGTCAGGTTCCGGTAAATCTCCGTAGGTCTGACCGTAGGTGACTGTTATAGTTCCGGGCTCTGTGCCGCCCTGGGCATCCAGGAATACTGAGTACTCTTCTGCTTCCCACTGGGCGTACAGGGTGACACTCGAGGGACCCATGGTAAATGCCTCTTCATCTGCATATGGCTGGCCGCTTCCATCCGCTTCAGTGTTCCATCCGGTGAAACTGTAACCGCTGCGGGTGAATAAATTGGTATTGAGGTTCTGGGCATCACCGGTTACGATGGTCTGATCGGGCATCGTACCATCTCCGCCATTAGCGTTGAATATGACCTGATTTGTATCGGCTGACCACTGGGCGTACAGGGTATGTTCTGCAGCAATCGTCACTTCCGTTGCTGCAGTTACTGTTGTGCCGCTGCCGTCCGATTCGGTGTTCCAGCCAGTGAATGTATAACCTTCCCGCTCAGGTTCCGGTAAATCACCGTAGGTCTGACCATAGGTGACTGTTATAGTTCCGGGCTCTACTGTGCCGTCCTGGGGATCCAGGATGACCATGAATGTATCTGGAGGTGGCGCCGGAAGTGTATATGATTGTCTTGGAGAATCATGCATGACTCCGGATACAAGACCACCGAGCACTGCGACTATTTTCCAGTCAATTTCACCATATTCAGTAAAATCAGATTTTGCAAGAGAGACGGGAAGATCACTAAAGGGTCCATGCAATCCTTTATCTGAGTCCGACACATAGGCTATATAGTATTCCAGGTTGTCTGTTACAGGTCCACTATAGTCAGCTGAAAATATGATGTTATCGCCATCTATAGCAGATGAAAGACCATTGAAATGCTGAAATGGGAGATCCATCCCGTTATCAGAATCTACAATACCGCTATATCCCGTTGCAGTCAGATAAGGCAATACCGCATTGGTATTGTTGAACAGAGATATATAGTAAATTCCAGGAGAAAGAGGACTTCCGGGAGTTATGAAAGTAATTCCAAGATCATCATCTGGATCTTCTACTGTGTTTACACTTGCAGGAAGAATACCACCTTCTGAACCACGTAACGAGTACATCAGAGGAGTGCTGCCCTCACCCCAGTCACCTGCAAAAACGAAAACAGCATTCTCACCGATTAGATCTACATCGGAGGCAGATACAGAGAATCTGAAGTGGCGGACTGCGCCTGCTGCTAATTGCGGCATATCAACCGACGTCTGTATATAATCTTCAAGAAATGCAGCTGCGGAATAATGAAAACCAGGTGGAATATCGACAACCAGACTTTCATGTGGCATCAGTACGAGACTCAAATCAACAGGTATTCTGTTGGCAATAATAACACTGCCGACAGCCTGTGCCTGAAGAACATTATCCTCACTGAAGGCTTCAGCCCGCACCTCATAGCTGGCAAAAGGCAGATCCTTGAACTCAGCTCTCCCTGTCATAGCATTCATGCTGTCATCAAACTGCAGGTTGATGTTTCGCGAAGTATGTACTACACCATCAAGAAGCAACGTTATAAGGAGTCGATTACTGCTTCGCGTCAGAAAGCGAGCCTCGCTGCTGTCTGACGTTGAGGTATATTCCTGCCAGTTCAAGGGATACGCTATATTTACAACAAATGACTGCCCTTCAGATTTATCTGAAAGAAAACCAAATGAACAGCCTGAAAACACAAGAAGCAGCACAGCAGTAACTGCCAAACCACATCGGGAAACCGGAATCCTTTGACCCATGACACAACCCCTTTGAATATGCTTTGTTGTATAATATACTATATTCATGACTAATTTTCTTATATTTAACAACAAAATACCAGAAAAATCCTGAGATGTATGACAAGGTCCACATTCGGCATACCGGCAAGAAACTACAGAACTTGTCGATTTTAAATCTGACTGTTATACTAATGTATAAGCAGGAGATAATATGTCACGATCCAGAGTTGAGGCACAGGCAGCACTAAGAAAAAAAGAAAGACAGACTTTAAATGCCCGCCGGCAAAAGCGTAAAAAGGCTGTCATTGCAATAATTGTGGCTGTAGGCATGATAAGCGCAGCATCTGCAATCGCGCTGGCTTCAAACAGGAACTCCAGACGGCACTATGATCTTACTCGTGTTGGTCAGGGGATTCCGGCAGTAGTCCAGGTCCATGACACTACCTGCCCTGTCTGTACCGAATTACGCAGTAATATCAGCCGAATCGAAAATGACTTCGACGATAGTGATCTGCTTGTTCTGATTGCTGATGTAGATAAGGAAGAAGGTTTAAACTTCGCTGCTCGTTTTACGCAACACCGTCGGGTTACTCTGCTGTACTTTGATCCAGTCGGAAACCTTGTTGATGTACAATCAGGGTTGCAACAGCCAGATGAATTACGTTCCCGTTTCGAAAACCACATCGATCAGCACCGTTCCCCTGGAAACTAGTATAAAAAATCGTCAGAAAAGAATGAATGTTGCTGATAGATATGTTATAATTTTAGTCATGAATACAAAAAAACACACCTTCACATATATTCTCCGGCTTCTGACAGCGGTATTGGTACTGCTTGTACTTGTAGCCTGCAACAGAGCAAGTGCATCTGCTGCTGAAGAAACTCAGGAAGTTGTACCGGAAACTGCGGTCGAGACAGGGATCGAATTTACCGTTACTGCTGCCGGGTTCTCTGCTTATCTGTTTGAAGGCCCGGACATTGATCCGACCGAACAGAATCCAGCAATTACACTGCAACGGGGTGAAACATATTTGTTTGATAACACAACCGGCTCTGCACACCCGTTTTTCATAAAATTTGATGACTCTGCAGGCACCCGCAACGCGTTGGGAGAAGAGGATGGAATAAGCGGTGATCCCCGAGGATTGGTAATCTTTACAGTTCCAGATGATGCCCCGGATCAGCTTTTCTATATCTGCTCACTGCATGCAGGCATGTCAGGAGAATTTTTGATAATCGACCAGGATATCTGACTGAACGCAAAAAAACCGGCATCCTAATCGAAAGCTAACATAATGTAAGTATGTTAGGTTCGAGGAGCTGGAGATGCCGATGCGAAGCAAACTAACCACCGAAATGAACAAGGTACACACCTCTATTCTGCACATGGGAACCCTGGCTGAGGAAGCGTTGCACAAGTCTCTTGCTGCTTTGTCAGCAGGTGACGAATCTCTGGCTGAAACGGTCAGACAGGAAGACAAGCTTATAGATGACATGCAGAGCCAAATAGAGGATTATGTAACCAGAATCATGGCAATCGAGCAGCCAGTCGCCGATGATTTGAGAAACCTCATTGCCTGTATTAAACTGGTGGGAGAAATAGAACGCATTGGTGATCATGCACGCCACATAGCAGGAACGGTCAATAGAGTATCGAAACAGGGTGTAGAACGCGTTTTACCGATACTACAGGAGATGAACGAGACCGGAACAGGCATGCTTCATGATATATTAACTGCATTTATGGATGCTAATGATGAGCTGGCTTCCCGAATTTCCCGTAGAGACGATGTGATTGACAGTCTGCACACAGCTGCTTCAAGAGAAGTAATCAGCTATATGCAGCAGCACAGTGCTAATATCCAGGACGGAAGCAGTCTGTTGATGCTGGCAAGGTATCTTGAGCGGATAGGTGATCATGTGACAAATATGTGCGAATGTGTCGTCTATGCCCGTCGAGGTATACATGTCGAACTTAATGAATAGGCTTGTATAATAAAGGATTTCGTATGGAAAAAGCCCGAATACTCATTGTTGATGATGAGACCGACATACTGGAACTATTGCGATACAATCTCGAGAAGGAAGGATGGCTGGTGGAATCTGCCAGCAGCGGAGAAGAGGCTCTCAGGCTATCTTCGTCCCGGCGCTTTGATCTTGTTGTCCTGGATCTTATGCTGCCAGGCATAGATGGCCTGCAGGTTTGTGCCAGGATCAAGGCAGCCGAGGCTGAGGATACCCCGATGGTCCTTATGCTCACTGCGAAAACTGAAGATCCAGACATAGTAACTGGATTAAGTGTGGGCGCTGATGATTATGTTACAAAACCCTTCAGCCCTCGTGTGCTGAATGCCCGCATCAAGGCCTTGCTACGACGCAGAGGCGACAGCTCCAGCAGCGCTGCCGAGATCTACCAAGCTCATGGCATAAAAATGGACTGCACCAGATATGAAGTACTTGTGGATGCTCAAGCAGTTGAATTGAGTGCTACCGAGTTTGGAATCCTTGAAGTGCTCCTGAAAAATCCCGGCTGGGTGTTCAGCAGAACAAAAATTATTGATGCCGTCAAAGGTGATAACTATCCTGTCACAGAACGTAGCGTAGATGTTCAAATTCTAGGGCTCAGAAGAAAACTTGGCAGCAAGGGCGACCTTATTCAGACAGTGCGCGGTGTAGGATATCGGCTGGCGGATGTTCGGTAAGGGCATGCTGAAATCCGCGAATCCTATCAGCAGAATTTTTATTCTGATCGGTGCCACAACAATGATTCTGGTAATATTTGCCGGGATCTGGTCAAACACCATATATGAGCGTCAGTACCTCAGGGCACACAGAATATCACTGCAGGAAAATGCTGAACTGATAGCTTCAATTCTGGAAAGAATCCCGGAGGAAGAACGATCAACAGCACTCCTCATAGTCCGGGATCTCATAGCCAGCTGGGACAGGCATGCATCATACCGTCATCGCGTAAGCGTCAGTGATCTGGAAGGAAGCGAGCTGCTGATATTTCCCTACAATATCGGCATACTTGCCTACTCCGCCGAAAGTTCATACAGCAGTGGGTATGTAACCCTGCATACGAGTGCACCTTCACCGGACTATCCATCACAACTAACGGTTCTTGCTGTTTTAGGTCTGATTATTGTTGCGATAATTGGAATTGGAATGCTGACAGCAGGAAAAGCATTACAGCAGCCTCTTCATGCCCTTGCAACAGCCGCAGAACATTTTGCAGAAGGAAATCTGGATTACCGCACCAGTCCGGATACCCATCCTGTAGTTGCCGAGGTTGCAATAACCATGAACCAGATGGCAGGACAACTGAAATCACGTATTGCCACTATTACTCAACAGCGACAGGAACTTGAGGCATTGTTCAGCAGCATGATTGAAGGCATTATTGTTCTGGATACCAGCGGGAATGTGCGTCGGATGAATCATGTAGCTGCTGGATTCTTTTCTGCTGATCCAGAAGGTGATACGGGGAAAGCGCTGCTTCAGGTTGTACGAAACACTGCTGTGGCTGCCCTTGTTGAAGAAGCTACAAACTCCACAGAAGTCATACAGCGCGAGATACGGGTATTCGGGCAGGACATTTCAGCAGCTGAAGGTAGAATACTCCAGATTCATGCTGCGCGCTACTCCAGCGGCAGTAAATCAAGAATCCTTCTGGTCATGCATGATATAAGCGATATAAGAAGGCTGGAAACAATTCGAAGGGATTTTGTATCGAACGTCTCCCATGAACTGAAAACCCCGATTACTACAATCAGTGGATTCATTGAAACTATTCTTGATGACAAGGATCTTCCGGAAGAGCAGATGAGACGTTTTCTTACAATCATCCAGAATCAATCTTTCCGTCTTCAGGCTATAATCGAAGATCTTCTGAGCCTTTCCAGAATCGAGGAATATGGACGTGAGCTGCCTCGAAGCTGCATGCAGGTAAAGGAATTACTGAAAAATGTAGTTCACCTCTGCGAACATGATGCAGCAGTCAAGGACATTCAAATCAGTCTTTCTCACTCGGAACCGGATACTGTAGAAGCCAACTCAAATCTGATTGAGCAAGCACTCTTCAATCTGGTACAGAATGCAATCAAGTACAGTCCTCCGAAATCCAGGGTAGAGATCCACGCATATTCTTCCGACCCGGATGAGCAACAAGCCGATACAGATTCAGAAGGTGTCTGGTTCAGGGTTGCGGATACCGGCGCGGGCATACCTCAGCAGGATCTGCCGCGGCTATTCGAACGGTTCTACAGAGTGGACCGTGCCCGAAGCCGGGAGCAAGGCGGCACGGGACTGGGACTTGCTATTGTCAGGCATATCGCCCTTGCCCACGATGGACGCACGGCGGTAAAAAGCACTCTGGGAAAAGGATCAGAATTCAGCATTTTTATCCCTAAAAACCCAAAGACTCTCTCTGCGACATAAGCACTTCGTAGGACAGTGGAAGAAAGCCATCTGCAGCTATGAGTGACTGGCCTTCCTGGCTCAGCACGAAATCCAGAAATGCCAGTGTCACAAGCTGATCTGGTAAATTCTGCTGGAGCGGCGCTCCGAGGACAAAGCTCAAGCTTCTCTGAAGCGGATAAGAAGCATTCATAACATCATCGCCGAATGGATAGCGCAAGCGGCCAGCTTCATCCTTCAGGGGGAGAACCTTAACCGATTGCGATGCATAACCAATACCGCTGTAGCCGATTGCCCAGGGCTCATCTGAAATTCTACGGACCAACAATGAAGAACCGGCCAATGCCTGATAATTTCCGATAAAATCAGCTCCATTTAGAATACGTTCCCGAAAAACGCCATAGGTACCGGAGTTTGAGCGTCTACCGTACCGGGTAATCGATTCAGATGAAAGCCTGCCTCTGACGCCAAGATCCCCCCAGGTTGAAACATCACTGTCAGCGCTGAAAATCCTCTTCAGTTCGAACAGAGACAGAGATTCTATTGGATTATCGGGATGAACATATACGGCGATAGCATCGCCCGCTGCATCCAGAATCAGAGGAGAATTACCAAAACGGGAAATGAGAAGTTGCTCCTCTGAAGGAAGCAGACTTCGGCTGATGCTGGAGATAATTGAAACTCCTTCCACCAGAGCCGGAACTGCACTATCGGACCCTCTGCTATCAACATGAAAACTGATATCAGGGAAATACGAGCGGAATAAGTCCAGCAATATCACTACACTGCTGTGAAAGGTATCAGAACCGACAATGTGAAGTTCACCTCTCAGTTCAGGGTAGGAACCGACATCAAAACCCGGTATACGTGGATCCGGTGTGATCGAGTGGAATTGAGCACCTGGTCTACAGGAAATCAACATAATGAGAGTCTGCAGACAAAACAGGATTAGCAGTGCTGCACTACGTTGGCGGTGGCGATGCCGATGCCGATGCCTATGACAGCCGCGAGGGAAACTAATCATGAGCGGACTACCCCAGCTTTATTAAGTGTACTGACCCGCCTGGAAATATGCATACAGCTGTCTCCTATATGTTCAAGATGAGCAACGACTTCAATGAATGCAAGCTCACCTTTTACCTGAGCATCACTATCCTTCTCCAGATATTTTCTGGCTCTCTTTTTCAGAGAATCACGCCCTTTGTCGATTCCAGCTTCCATTTCGGCAGCGATTGCTGTATCAAATACAGAAATTCTGCCATGCAGATAATCACTATTGTACTGCAAAAAGTCCAGCACTTGTGCCGCAAAGCCGAATAATTCACTTTCACTATCAGAATGAAAGCGGTAGTTTTTCTTCCTGCTTTTCGCCAATACCAGGACTATACGGTAACAG
This sequence comes from Spirochaeta dissipatitropha, assembly GCF_054657935.1. NCBI lineage: Bacteria > Pseudomonadati > Spirochaetota > Spirochaetia > Spirochaetales > Spirochaetaceae > Spirochaeta > Spirochaeta dissipatitropha. Next base: position 36,669 of record NZ_BAAHXT010000013.1, read on the forward strand.
TCATCGGCAATCCCTTTGAGTTCATGTGCAATTCGCTGCTGCTGCTGTATCCTCCAGGCTTGATCAGGACTACAGGCCTGTTGAACACAGGTGGCAAGGGCTTGAGACAGCCGGTTTCTTAACTCGGTCATATGAGTACGCTGCTCTTCGATACTTAAATGAAACTCATCATCTCCGGAATTAAGCTGGGATGCATTATTCATTACCTTCATCAACATGGAGTGCACTCCAGCTGCCATCTCGGCCAGACCGCTGCGTGTCTGAGCAAGATTGGCATCAATCGCTTCGGGAAGTATGCGCGGTAAATTAAGATCACTGTCAGAGAGAGTATTATTTCTGACGATCAGCGAAATTACTGAAAGAATCCAGCTGTAGAATGGAAGCAGAATCAATACCGGAAGGATGTATACCACGGTGAGCATAAGAGCAAGTAGTACAGGAGCGGAAACCGGAACAAAGCTTCTGAGTGTCAGAAAAATCTCGAAGTTTACCCGCAGTACCGGGTAAAAAATCAGAAGAAGCAGAGAAGAACAGAGCTGCAGAAGAAGATAGAAAACGGAAAGTCTGGTGGAATCAGTGCTTAATCGAACAGAAAGTATCAACAGACTCAAGGAAAGGCCCACACCGCTTCCTGCAGCAGCTGCTGCAGTAATTGCCAGGGGCAGTATTTCGTATCGTGCAAGCGCCATGAGCATAATTATAAGACCAAGAGAGGATCTTAACATCACGGTAATGAACAGACCGAAAAGAAATGCAAGTACCAGTCCTGCATGATGGCCGGAAATCATTCTGATTGTCTGTAGCACTCCTTCATTAATCAGAGGAATAGTAAACACAAACGGATAAAGCTGCACCGAGAGAATAAGCAGGGCAAGTCCTGTAAGCAGATCGGCCTTCTTGACCGATGTGCCAGGTGCAGCCAGAAAGGGAATAAATGCAAACAACAGCAGTCCGGACAAAGCAGGCAGGTAAAACAGGGCAGCTGCAATGATGTAGAGCATGGCTCCAGCAACATGAACTGCCGCCACAGCCTGGAGGCCTTTCAGAGGCTTAAGTTTCCCGCTTGCAGTCTCAGCCATCAACAAACGCAGAGCTGCACTACTGGTGCCACTTACTATGCCTGCAGCAAGTGATTCGTGAGGATTGCCGGAGAACCATCTGCAGATATTGTCACTATAACGCCGCAGAAGACTGCCGGAAAGCAGATTCAGACCTGTAGCGCTTAGTGATGCGGTTCCAAGAATATACAGAAAAAACATCATACTTGATCCCTGTCAGTAATATAGCGTGAACTCCCGTGTTCCTGCAAAAAAAGCCTGAATCGTTTGTTGTGTCCCGGCATTTTAACTGTTGAGTCGAGTGAATTCTCCTTATTGGTAAATTTGATGTCACCTGACAGGTCAAGATATAGTCTGGCAGTATCAACAGACACAACAAATGGAAGTGCGTTGCTACTAACCAGCAGGTAGTTAAGAAGTATATTGCCGGTTCGATGATTACCTTCAAGAAACAGCTGAGGTTGACTGAGCATTCTGGTGTAAAATCCAGAGGCTATCTTATGAGGATTTCCATTGTCACGTTTTTTCAGAACCCATTCCTTGATCGGCTTGATGCGCTGCAGAAAGCTGTTTCTGGTTTCCTGTAAATGCTGATAGTACTGCGTCCTTGCTATCGGGTCCACTCCACAGAGTACAATGTGATTCATTTCCAGCAGAGCATGTAACCCGGCTGGCGTAAAGAGATCCATGTTCTGACGCAGCAGATTATTAAGAAACCGGTAGGCTTCTACAATCTGTGACACCATTGCATCGGTAATATTCTCCCTCCGCATTGCAAGACTGCTATTGATCCGGGTGAAATCACTCTGAAATCCTTTTAGATCTTCTTCAATATGTGAGATGTGAAACAAGGATGTCATGAAAACCTCCCGCTTATGTAATCTGCTGTTCTCCGATCTGATGGATTCAGGTACAACTTTTCAGTAGCAGCATATTCAATTAGTTCCCCAGCCATAAAAAAGGCCGTGCGATCACTGACCCGTGAGGCCTGCTGAACAGCGTGGGTGACCAGTACAATTCCGATCGATTCCTTGAGTGATTCCAAGAGCTCCTCAATTCTTCCCGTTGCTATAGGATCCAGCGAACTGGTGGGTTCATCAAGCAGCAGGAAATCCGGTTTCAAAGCCAGTGCCCTGGCTATACACAGTCGTTGTTGCTGACTTTCTGACAATCTGAGAGCAGGTTTATGTAGTCTGTCCTTCAGCTCCTCCCAGAGGCCGGCAGTTTTCAGTGAGGTTTCAACAATGGCATCCAGATCAGCCCGGGCAGTCAGTCCATTCACCCGTGGTCCAAAGGCAGTATTCTGCCATATTGTTGCCGGGAATATACTCGGTCTTGAATAGATCAAGGCGATTCTCCTCCGCAGCTCGAACACATGAATATCACTGTGAATATCCCTTTGGGTGCCCCGATCACACAAAGTAACGCTGCCTTTAATATGCGCCGGCTCCTCAGTCATGCGGTTCAGAACCCGCAGAAGTACAGATTTACCACAGCGGGTGGGACCAATGCAGGCAGTAATGCCGTTGCCGGAAAGCTGCATATCTATGTCCCGCAGGGCATGAAGATCTCCAAAATATACGTTCAGTTTCTGGATATCAAGATGTTTACTGGTTTGTTGTTGTGTCATTTCATCATACCTCCGAAATTATTGCGCGAATTCCTGTCTGGAGAAAAAAGGACCAGTGCTGAAACCAGAGCGAGAAGCAATGTAGCAGAGAAGTACATTGCTGCAATTTCTGGATCCGATGATGCCTCCTGGGCGGCATAATAAATATGTACACTCATACTTCTTCCTGAATCCATAATTGAGAGGGGCATATTTCCAGCAACACCCAATGTCAGCATCAGCGGTGCAGCCTCTCCTATTGCCCTGGCCAGCGCACGGGAAACCGATACCCCAAGTGAAGAAAACGCCCCGGGCAAGGTAAGCCTGAAAAAAACCTGGGTGCCGGAAGCAGAGAGTGCAAGCGCTGAGGATTTCCGGCCAGCGGGTAGATTCTGAAAATCAATGAGAAAGGATGACAGCAGCTGAGGGAACAGCATGAGTGATAAAGTGGCAGAAGCAGAAAGTATGGATTGTCCCCAGGAAAAAAAACGGGTAAACAGGAGGAATCCGAGCAATCCATATACAATCGGTGGCACTGCTTTCATGGTGTCCAACAGCAGAAAAATTGCCTGCTGAATCCGCGACTCCTTCCTGTATTCTGTCAGATATACAGCTGCTGATAGCGCTGGCAGCAATGAAAATATGAGCGTATACAGCAGAACCAGTGCACTGGTGGACAGCACCGGAATAATCACAGATAGCAGATCGGCTGGCAAAAGGTGAAGCCTGAGGATGGAGCTTATAAAAATATATAAGGGTATTCCGCAGATCAGGACCAGTGAGACCAGAGCAGACACTGCCATGGAAGCAAAAAACAGCCAGTTTCCACGCCAATGCCCTTCACGCATAAATGTTCGGATTTGATCCCCTGCCGGGGAGTTCAAGTGATAATGCGGGCTGTTCATGAGTGAATTTTTTTCAAGATGGATAGAGATCGCCTGCATAAACAGTACAAGCAGGAACAACAGTATTCCTGCAGCAAACAGCAACTGACTGTGTGTACCGCGGGCATGCCCCATCTCAAGAAGAATTGTACCGGTAAGACTACGTACTGAAGCTGAAATGGATTGAGGTATCTGCGGGGAATTTCCCGCTACCATCGTAAATGCAGCCGCCTCACCTGCTGCCCGAACAGCGGTCCGCAAAAATACCGCACATATTCTTCTTCTTGCTGCAGGCAGCACTACCTGATAAGCAGTCTGAAATGGTCCAGCTCCTAAAACAGCAGCAGCACTGCGGTACCCAGCCGGGACATTCTGAAAAGCCCTGATACTTCCAGCCATACTGGCTGGGAGGGTCATGCACAGCATAACGATTATTCCTGCTGCCAGAGACCTACCCTCCGCGAAGCCGGCATATCGTTCAAGAAACGGGACAACAAGCCGCAACCCGAATACCCCATAGATTACCGCGGGTATATATTCAGCGCGTTCCACAAGGGTCTGTAACCTTCGCCTGCTGCGGGGAGAAAGATATTCACTGACAAACAATGATGCTGGCAGTACCAAAAGAAGAGCTGCTGCTCCTGCAGTGAATGCAGTCAGCACAGTGACTGCCAGCAGTGGAAGTACTCCGTAAAGCCCGTGCGGTGCAGGTTGCCAGATTCTTCCGAACAGAAATCCCCTGATCAAAGCGGCGGGGGTATCTCCGGGCCAGGGTATAAATGCCGAAGCCGCCTGTATAATCAGTAAAGCTATGACGGCTGCAAGAAATGCTCCACTAAGCATAGCAAGCAGACCAGATGTCCTGAAGAACAGATTATTATTTTTCTCCCGGATTGAATCATATAGGTTGATCATCAGCGAACCGCCGTCCAGCGCCTGGCAATAAGACTTTGTCCCTCAGCAGAAAGCACCCAATCAAGAAACAAAGCTGCACCTGGATTCCGTTCCTTGAGTTCCCGCAGGTACAGCAGGTAGAATGGTCTGACAACCGGATAGGAGCCCTCCGCTACATTGATCGATGAAGGATAGACAGAATCCACTGAAACAGCACGCACATTCCTGTTCAGGAAGGCCGTTGAGACATAACTGATTGCAGCCAGATTCCTGGCCACTGCAGCCTGAACAGCAGCACTTCCATCAAGTTCATACGAGCCGGCTTTGAGTGCTCCGCTATAGGAAATAATGTTTTCGAACGCTCCCCTCGTACCACTGCCGGGTTCCCGGCTGACGACAACTATTTTACCTGGTGCCCCGCCAATCTCTGCCCAGTCATTAACCTGACCGGTGAACACGGCCTTGATCTGATCTATACCAAGATCACGCACTGGATTATCAGGATGAACCACTATTGCAATAGCGTCCAGTGCCGCAAGCACTTCCAGAACATCCGGATCCCTTTCAGTTTCTTCAAGACCACGGCTGCTCATTCCTATATCCGAACTACCGGTACTTGCGGCCTGTATACCATCGGAAGATCCTGTTCCATTAACCCGGATTTCTATGCCAGGATAGGGTTGCATATACCGGGCCGCAAGGATTTCCAGCATAGGTGCTGCAGAAGTCGAGCCAGCAATTTCGATTTTCCCTGGACCTCTGTTACCGGTTACAGCAAATATAACGGCCCATATTAATAGAATTATCGAGACACTTGATATAATTATTTTGACAGAAAGCTTCATGGCAACTCCTGGATTGTCCTACAATACCAGGCTTGTGTTAGGAAAGCGTTAGAATGCAGTGAGTTTGATGAGAAGTCTGTAAAAGTACTTTTCTGCAGACAGGAACAGGAATACTATCAGCTCATGAAAACAGCATTTTCTTGTGCCGGAGAAGGTTTCGGTCATGTTTCACGAATGGTAAGTTTCGCTCAGGGTCTGAAAAACAAGCATGATATGCTTTTCTTCGCCCCCCTTAGTGTTCAGGCATACATACGAAGAAACCTTCCTGATGTCGAGATTATTACAATCCCTCACTTTCATCTTGCGAAAAACGAGGATAGAATCAGCTATGTCCGTACAGCGAGAGAAAACCTGTCAAAAGGACTGAACTTCCGCAGTGATGTACGCTGGATCCGAAGGAAACTGCAGGCGCTGCAGGTTCAGGCCGTAGTAAGTGATTACGAGCCATACCTTCCAGCTGCAGCCAGGGCACTGGATCTGCCGGTACTACAGGTAAATCATCCAGGGGTAGTAATTCAGTACCCCAGCCTCTCGCCGGACGCTGTCACAGCCCGGATAATTGCCAGATTAATGATGGGCAGGGCTGACCGCTACATGTTCGTTTCCTTCTATAATGGTGACGTCGGGCCGATTCTGCGTGATCAGTTTTTTGAGCAGCAAAGAGCTCGCGAAGATTTCTATGTTGTATACCTGAAGCCGAGCTACAGGAGAAAGGTAGTTTCAGAGCTCGCAGCTCTGGGTGTCCGGAACTATGAACTCTTCCCCGATCCCGACAAGGACTTTGCGGCTTCTCTCGCACGCTGTAAAGCAGTTATTACCAGCGCTGGTCACCAGACCTTGAGTGAAGCAGTTACTCTTGGTAAACCTGTATTTGCAATTCCTCAAAGAGGTCAATTTGAACAACGCCTGAATGCCCGAATGCTGGTAGAATCCGGTTGGGGAATGAAAGGACGATTCTCTAATCTTGCTTCATCCTTAGGAGCTTTCATCCGGAATGTTGATAAGTTTCCTCTGTACAGTGCCGAAGAGGAGTTCAATGGCAATTCCGGTACAAGATTCAGATTCTGTAATGACCGGGACAAAGCAGTAGATATGATTGATTCTTTTATCCGGGAATATGCCGGAAAAAACAGCATACAACGCTTTGTCCTGAACATTCAGCATGGTTTTCAGCATACTCTGCAGAACCTTGGGATGGCAGGTTGATCAGATTATTTCCTGCTGCTCCACGCGGTTCTGCTGTACTTTAGTTTTGACGATGTTTCTATGATGCCGTCGGAGTATCAAGCTGCTCAGGTTCCTTCGAGCGATGAAGTTCCATGAAAAAACAGAAATCATGGCTGCGGCTTTCGCAGCTATATAATTAACAGTATTCATTTCCAGCAGCACCGCCATTACAGCCAGGTGCAGCCATAGACCAATGACTGAAATCAACAGAAAAACCACAAATTCTATTCTACGATAGCCACGTGGCACTGCAGGAAAAACCCAGTATCTGCCGATTACATAGACACAGGCCAGTCCACAGATCATGCTCAGTGACCCGGCACATAGCTCCGGCATACCTACCGCCTCAACGAGTATAACGAGAACAATAAAATCAGTTGCACTCGCAGCAGCGCTGGCGGCAATTGACCGGAGAAACTGAAGAACAGGATGATGAGTTCTGCCTCTGACGACCTTGTGAAGTGTTCTACGAAACATGGCACGGAGCCTATCGATATCAAGAACAGGATGCAATACAGAATCTGCATTAAACACAAATCTAACAGAACCTAATCATTCCGCTAACAATTAACACGTAATTTGCATACATCAAAACAAACAAGGAGAACACTATGAAACTATTTCGAGTGATCACCATTCTGGTACTGGCTGCGGCCATGACACTTCCCGTATTTGCCGGCGGACAGCAGGATTCAGGAACACCTGGAACACAAACAACTGCACGGGCACAGCGCTTTGAACTGCTTGGAGCAGGAGCGACTTTTCCTGCACCACTTATTACAGCCTGGGCGGATGACTACCGTGATGTAACCAACGGACAGGTGACTGTGAACTATCAGTCTATCGGATCCGGTGGTGGAATCCGTCAGTTTCTTGAACAGACTATTATGTTTGGTGCTTCAGAGCGCTCACTTACAGATGAGCAAATGGAAGACATCAAGAACCTCACTGGCGGCCTGGCATTCAATATGCCTATTACCCTGGGTGATGTTGTTCCAACATATAATCTTCCTGGTATTGAGAAGGGACTAGTATTCAGCGCAGAAACGATTGCAGGAGCTTTCCTTGGCGAGATTACGCGTTGGAATGATCCGAAGATCGCAGCTCTGAACCCGGGGGTTAATCTTCCGAATCTGCCGATACAGATTGCACACCGCTCAGATGGATCTGGTACCACCGCTGTTTTCACTGACTATCTCACCAAGGTCAACAGCACCTGGGCGAATCAGGTTGGATTCGGCAGCTCCGTCAACTGGCCTGTTGGTAGCGGAGGAAACGGGAACGAAGGTGTTGCAGGAATTGTACAGAACACTCCCGGTGCTCTCGGATACAACAGTCTTGTATACGCAGTGTTGAACGACATCGCCTACGGCAGTGTAATAAATAAGTCAGGCAACACAATTGTACCATCCCTTGAAGCAACAAGTCTTTCAGCTGCAGTAGACATTCCATTGGATGGACGTGTGTCACTTACTGACACTGACGCACCTCAGGGATATCCAATCGCTGGATTTGCATGGGCACTTGTACATGAGAACCTCGACCAGAATGCCGCGATTACTAATATCGAAGATGCACGGCAGGTAACCAAGTTCCTCTACTGGATTGTTACCGAAGGGCAGAACATTAACGAAAGCCTGAGCTTTGCACGCCTGCCACAGGATGCTCAGGAAATTGCAGTCCGAATGGTAAGTTCTTTGAAATATGAAGGACAGCCTGTTGGACAGCAGGTAATTGATCAGGTAAGAACAAACGGCTTCTGATCTGATTTATTAAAAGCCCATACCGGGCGGCCACAAAACCGGAGACCCGTATTACGCGGGTCTCTTTTTTTCGCATGAATCTAACCGTTCTCTAACCGAATCCTAACAAATACTTTTTAAGTTACGCCTACGTAAGAGGAGTTAATTATGTCAGATCTTACCCCTGCCAGATATCGCCAACCAGGCGACAGGGTTTTCAAGTGGATTATTGTCAGCTTGAGTTCAGGAATTATCCTGCTTGCAGCAGCTATGGGCATTACTCTATGGCTTGAGGCAGCCCCAAGCTTCCGGGCGTTCGGATATCTGAGTTTTCTTACCGAAACAACCTGGGATCCAGTACATGCTGTACATGGTGCTGCAGTCTTTATTCTAGGCACACTGATTACCAGTTTCACTGCCCTTGCAATGGCGCTTCTGCCTGCAATCGCTGTGGCTATTTTCACCGCTGAATATGCACCACGCTGGCTTGCACGCTTCATTAACTATACGGTTGATCTGCTTGCTGCAATTCCATCTGTAGTAATCGGTCTCTGGGCAATATTTAATTTCGCACCTATGATGCGGGCGCGGGTCTACTTGCCAATTTATATGTGGGCTGCTGACAATGCAGAGTGGATGCTGCCGTATCTGGGTGCACCATCCAACTATAATCTGGTTACTGCCAGTGTAATTCTGGCCCTTATGATTGTACCCTATACGGTTGCACTGTCACGCGATGCGATCCGGCTTGTACCCAGAGAACAGCGGGAAGCAGCCTGGGCACTCGGGGCAACGCGATGGGAAGTGATCCGCATGTCGGTTCTGCCATACGCTCGCTCAGGTATTCTGGCAGGTATTCTGCTGAGTCTTGCTCGAGGGCTGGGAGAAACCATGGCTGTTGCTATGTTGATCGGTAACTCCAACCGGGTACCGTTTACATTATTTGGTCCAGCAGCCACTATGCCATCGCTTATAATAAACGAGTTCCGTGAAGCGGTTGAAACCCTTCACTACACAAGCATTATGGCAGTCGGCTTCTACCTGTTCATTCTTACCATTGGAATAAACCTTCTGGCATCAATAATCCAGAACAAGCTCAGTATTGAAAGGAAGGCGATATGACCCTGAAAGCACGCTATATGAGGGACAAAGCAGTTGAGGGTATGATTATCCTGCTTACACTGCTGGTTGTTATTCCACTGATTATTATTATTACCTATGTCATTGTAAACGGAATATCCGCACTGAATGTCGACTTTTTCACACAGGAGCTCGGCAGCCCAAGCAGGGCCATGATGGGACGGCCCACAGGTCTGGTGCATTCGATTGTAGGAACAATAGTAATCGACTTGATTGCTCTGGTAATGGCAATACCATTCGGAATTGCCACCGGCATTATGATGAGCGAGTACCCGGAACACCCCCTGTCTCCGATAACCCGTCTCATGACAAGCACCCTGAACGGCATGCCTGCTGTACTCATGGGACTGCTTGCCTTTGCATTGGTTGTCAAGAATACCGGAGGATTCTCAGCACTTGCCGGCTCTGTTGCCCTGGCATTCGTCATGGTGCCTATCATCGCCCGATCTACAGAGAGTGTTTTACGGATCACCCCCTGGAGTCTCCGTGAGGTCGGCCTGAGCCTGGGACTGCCGCGCTGGAAAGTCACCATGTCCCTGGTACTCCCGGCAGCACGGCCGGGTATTGTAACCGGTGTCCTGATCGCCTTTGCACGGGCAGCCGGTGAGGCCGCACCACTGATGCTGACGTCCTTCGGTAATAATTACCTCAGCTTCGATGTAACCAGACCGATGGATACCCTCCCCCAACGGCTCTACAGCCTGGCGATAAGTCCCTACAAGGAATGGCATTCCATGGGATGGGGCGGAGCAATAATTCTACTTGTATTTGTTATGAGCACCTTCATTATCGGACGGATTGTGGTGCAGCGTATGGAAGATAAACTGAAAGGAGACCGGACATGAGCGAGAACAAGGAAATCCGGATGTATACCGAAAAACTATCGGTAATCTACAATAAAACAACCTTCGGGGTACGTGAAGTATCCATGAATATGTACAACAATCAGGTAACCGCGCTGATCGGGCCTTCGGGGTGTGGAAAAACAACCTACCTACGTGCGCTCAATCGTATGCATGATCTCTCAGCCGAAGCTGAAGTAACCGGCCAGGCATTTCTCGATGAAAACGAGATCTATGCCCCCAGTGTAGATCCGGTAGTTGTCCGCAGAAAAATCGGCATGGTTTTTCAGAAACCGACTCCATTCCCGACTAAATCAATCTATGACAATGTGGCTGCTGGCCTCAGTCTGGTTGGTATGAAAAAGGGGCCTAAGCTCGATGAAATAGTAGAGAAAGCACTGAAAGATGCGGCTCTCTGGAATGAAGTGAAAGACAGGCTCAAGAGTCCGGGAGGCAGTCTCTCCGGTGGTCAGCAGCAGCGACTTTCAATAGCCCGCGCACTCGCAGTACAACCTGAGGTCATCCTGATGGATGAGCCTACCAGCTCGCTCGACCCGGCTTCAACATTGAAGATCGAAGAACTGATTCAGAGTCTGAAGGATCAGGTGAGCATTGTTATCGTGACCCACAACATGCAGCAGGCTCAGCGGGTAGCAGATTACACCGCCTTCTTTTTTGTAGGAGAATTGGTAGAGTTCACAACAACCAAGGAATTATTCAACAGTCCTGCTGAGGAAAAAACCCAGGAATATTTATCCGGGGCATTTTCCTGAGATCTTAAGAACACAAAATGTCAGCAAATAAAAAAGGCCGTCCGGTTTTCCCGGCGGCCTTTTAATTTGCAAAGAAATGAGTTCGATTATTCAGCGTCAGCTGCACCAGCTTCTTCTGCTGCAAGATCCTCTTCTGTCATGGACATGGACATAATGTAGTTGAATACAGCCATCTGCACTGCTTCATTCTCACCGAAGCGTTGTTCGAGTCCCATAATAGCATGGCCAATTTCGGTGTTTGCAGTTTCAAAGCTGCTGACGGCTGCTGCGAATCCTTCATTCTCGAACAACAGTTCCAGATCGGTATCCGGATACTTTTCATCGAGTGCCATAAAACGGCTGTTGAAGGCAGGAAAGTCGCCTGAATAGGAATCCAGTACAGAAATGACCTCATCGGCGTTATCGAGATCAGTCAGGTCGGCCGCAAGAGCAGAATAGCTCCCGGCCATATCTTCGATTACAGCCTGATATTCAGACTCTGCAGTGGCCTGACTGCAGGCTGTCATAGACAGTACCACAGTCAGAGCAATAAAAACGGTTATTATTTTCTTCATTCCACTATGCTACCATAGCAATATAGCCATAGACAAGGAGGGCAGCAAAGAACAATGTCAGAAAAACAGTCACCTGGTTAAATGTGAACTTGAAGCGCCGAACTGCGGCCAGTACGGGGTCAATCCGGCAGACTATGTAACGATATGTCAGGATTGAAAGCAGCAGGGTAAGAGTAAAGGCCGTGTTTTTCTGAAATGATAGAGCTCCGCTGGCAGATATTTCCTGACCGAAAAATAATAGTACAGCAGGTCCGCCGAAAACTCCTCCTGCAAGTATAGCCAAGCCGAACAAAAGCGAAATTGCGGTTATGTAAGGATCGCGTTCCAGCCTGCGCTTAGCTGATGTCTGTTCACCGGCAATAGGCACATCTCCAGTGGGACGCCCGAAGAGTATGGTCGAATACTTGACAAATGAAAGCGTCGTACCAAAGTTTATGAGATACAAACCCAATTCTGCGGGATTTCCCTGCAGGGCTTGCTGAATGAAATACTTCGAAACACTGCCGTTGAATAAAGGCGCACCCGCAATTCCAAACACACCCGCCAGAGTGGCAATTCCAATGACCGGCATTCGCCTGAGCACACCTCGTATTTCGTTATAGTACCGCGTCCCGTACCGTTCAATAATTACCCCAGCTGAAAGGAAGAGCAGTCCTTTGAACAGAGCATGATTTATAATGTGATACATCCCCCCCCAGAAGGCGGTACTGTTCCCCAGATTCAAACCGACGACAATAAGCCCTACCTGGCTGATTGTATGATAGGCAAGAATCAATTTGATATCTTTCTGGGCAATAGCCAGCAGAAACCCGGCGATCGAAGTCAGAAAACCAACAATAAGGAAAAATGGCTGCGCATCAATCAGGGGACTGAACATGATTTCGAATCGTATCAGCAGATACACTCCAACCTTGACCTGAATTCCCGAAAGAACCGCAGATACCACTGCTGGTGCACTTGGGGCACCATGGGCCCGTGGGAGCCAGCCGAACAGCGGAAGGAGAGCTGCCTTCATAGCGACTGCTGTCATGATCATTGCATAGGCAGTAAGCGCAGAACGTGGATGTTCAAGAGCTGCCAGACGCTCCTGTATCAAGGCAAGATCCAGTACTCCGGTTATCCGGTACAGGAAGGCAATCCCCAGAAGCATGAAAGCCATAGCGATGAAGTTCATCATCAGATACAGCATTGCATCATACACTGATTGATTTGCCTGCTTGTACATGATCAGAATAGCAATAATGATCATTCCCAGTTCAATCAGTACATATACATTAAAGAGATCTCCGCCTAAAAACACACCGAGTATTGCTGACTCAAGCAGTAAAAAAAGGAATACAAAGGTCCGTTCCATATACGTTGCCCGGGTACTGAATAGGTACACAGCAGCAAAGAAAATAGCCGAAAGCAGAACCAGTGGTGCAGAAAGCATGTCTGCCCTCAGCTTAATGGCAATGCCTTCTGGCCAGCCGGCAACATACTGGATGATCTCACCTGTCCAGCGAACATGGATAAATATCTGCAGAGCAAAAAAGCTTACCGCACAGGCGGCAATAAACATGACTATCTGATACAAACGCTTCGGGAGAAAATACGTTATTGCACCGGTCAGCGCAGGAAGAAGCACAACTATGTGGAGAGGTGGCAGCGGGAGATTTGTCATTGCTCGAGCCGCCTTGTAAGTATATTCCAGTCAGCGGTTCCATAACGATAGGCTACTCTCATATACATAGCAAGGCACATCGCCACAACAGATACCCCGATAACAATTGCAGTAATCATTAAAGCCTGAGGTACGGGATCTGCCATTTGTTCGACTGGTGTACCGGAAATCGGAGGACGGGCCCCCGGCTGATGATTTGCCATCATAATAAATACAATGGCAGCAGCATCCATGATCCCGACTGCAATAATGGTCTTGATTATATTCCGCTGCGTCATTGCACTGAACAGCCCTATAAAAAACAAACCTATTGCCAGATCCTCAGGTCCTAAAGAACTTATAAACGCCATGTTTTTCCAACTCCCTCAAAAAATGCAAAATGCATCAAGGCCATACCCAGGTCAAAACCGACCTGAAAGCCGATGAGAATATCCATAAGCACCAGATATTCCCCCCTGAACTGCGGATAACGATGCACAAGACCAGTGAATAACACTACTGTCGGCACTGTAAGAATGCATGCCAGGAAGATCCTCTGCGAAATATGCATTCGCTCGGTATCGATATCATCAACCGGAAAAACCAGGTAGCGGGCAATAAACAGGGATGCAAGAATGGTTCCGCCCTGAAATCCACCGCCCGGGGTGTAACGGCCATTGAGAACAATAAAGAAGCCGAGCATTACCATAAAGGGATACAGGAATTCAATGATTACCTGAATAATCAGTGACTGATCTCCCAGATCTTTAGCATCATGCAAGGTATCTGTCACAACTTGCCTCCGGTATCATCCTTGAGTTCATGTTTTGCAGGCAGGAAGCGCTGCATACCAATAATTGCCGTGAGCAGTATAAGCGTTTCAAACATGGTGTCATACATACGATAATTTAGCAGAATAGAAGATACGGCATTACGTGCTGCGGTATCCTCTTCGTAGTTATGGATTACATACTGAAAAATCAGAGGTTCATGTGTTTCGTTATATTCCTTGCTGATTGCAATGACGCTGATACATACTGCGGCCACCAGCAAGGCTGACCATACTTTGCTCATAGATCTCCCTCCGAGGAATGTCGCACGAATCGTATTTCCTGTTCTGTACCATGCATGCGGAACATCAATTCAAGCTCTTCAAGGACATAGCTGTCAGCTGATCCATACGCAGCAAATCCTTCCTTTTCCTCTATGAATATGAGATCAAACAAGGGATTACGCACAGCTGCTTCAAGACTTTGATCCGAGAAAACTACATGCGGTTCGAACTCACGAAGCAGAAAAAAATGTCGGATTTTCCTCATGGCACGGCTGCGTTTGATATACCGGACATACGCATCGGTCAATCGGTAATGATACCCGAGGGATAGCACTGCTATGGTGCAGACACGGTTTCTCTTCAAGGCGGCCAGGTACAACAGCGTTACCAGACCGCTGCCGATTGCAGCTTCGGCGATTGCCAGCTCAGGTGCTGCATATTGCAGGTACAGAAATGCTGAAAGCAATGAAAATACTGCGAGGTGAATTACAGCAATCCGCAACAATCGGGTATGAACAGCGAGTATTGCAAAAAGGCACATAAGTAGTAAGGTGCCGGTTTCAAGCATCATCCCCTCCCTGGTCCCCTGATCCTGTATTCGGGCTGGTTACTGTCCGTATGCGATACCCGCTAACCCAGGCTGACCGGGTAATTGCATGCGATGCTGTTGCGGTAGTAATCATTTCAAAAAGCAGTATTACCAGCAGTTTCAATGACATAATAGAAAACCCGCTGATGAGAAGCGCACCAATCATGACCATTACAAAACCCATTACCTCAACCTTTGAGGTAATAACAGCGCGGGTATAGAAACCATCCAGACGTAGAATGGTGTATACTCCGAAACAGATAACCAGTATTCCCATAAATACAATTGCCTGGCCGATGATGGTTATAATTTGAGCAGCAATATGCATATCCTAAATTATTCCTTTCCGCTCGACAAAACGTGATAGCAGAATTGTTACCAGAAAACCGAGCACAGAAAAAAGCAGGGCGAGGTCAAGGAGATAGCTTTCAGGAATACTTACTGCAAGCAGAACCACTGCGAGAGTGATCTTGCTTGCTGTTAGTCCTATTGCCAGGATCCGGTCCCAGACAGTAGGCCCGATAACCACACGAATCAAACTTCCAATGATTGCAATACCAAGCACTCCTAATGCAATGGCCTGAAAATTGCCGAGTTCATACAGGTTCATAATTCATCCTTAAATGTTTCCCAGAAATACACGCTCAAAATCAGCCTTGATAATTTCTCCTGCGATGATTGGATCTGTTGTAGTACAGTTGATCCAGATCACCTTGAAGCGTTTGGTATCATAATCTATTGTCGCCGTACCAGGAGTAAGGGTAATAGCATTCGCAATCAGCGTGCCGACCAGGGGATCATCAATCATGGTCGGAAGGTCCACTACACCGACATTAATGCGATCTGTAAGAGTAATATAGACTGCATCAAAACCGGATTTGAAAATCTGGACAATCAATACAAGTACATATTTAATTAACACCGCCGGTTTAACGGAGTACCTGAATTGATACTGTCCGCGAAGCAGGAAGCGATTTACAATAAACAAGGCTGCCAGAGAACAGAATAATCCCTGGGCGATCACAGACAAGGCAAATGATTCACTCCATATACACCATATAACTGTAAAAACAGCCGCGACTATGACAACATGAAGTAGCTGCCGTATTCTGTTTGCATGCTTTTTCTGCTTTCCCATGAGCTACTCCCCGTCCATAATCTAAATAAAAGACTAATACTGTCAAGTATTTACAGCAGTATTGACCCCTGTCGAACTATAGCCTATTTTACTTATATGTACAAAGAAACCCTGACGCTTGATACTGTTACCACTTCCCTTTCTGGCAGTAATAAGCATGAAATTATCTCCTCGCTGCTTGATCTCCTCTGTAAGACCGGTAAGGTATCCGACAGGCAATTGGCTCTAAATGATCTTCTCGAACACGAGAGTGCGATGTCCACCGGCATGGAGCATGGCATCGCTATTCCACATGCAAAATCTGATAGTGTGGAAGAACTTGTTGCCTGTGTTGGAGTCAGCAGGAAAAAAATTGATTTCGAATGTCTGGACCGCAAACCTGCCCAGATATTTATTATGACACTATCTCCAAAAGGCTCAACCGGACCGCATGTTCGTTTTCTGGCTGAGATGAGCCAACTGTTGAAGGATGCCAAGCTTCGGAAGAGGATTCTCAAAGCGAAAAGCGACAAGGAACTGCTGGAAATTCTTCAGGCATAAGACAGACTGTTACCACTAACCGGACAGAACTACCAATCTCAGCAAACACACACCCATAAAAATCGGTCATCAACCGACAAAATCTTCTATAACGGTGTACAGAAACCCTCAGTTCCTTATATGCTAAGGCCAGAGGTTAGGAAATGTATCAAATACTACACAAAGAGCAGCTGGCCGAACGTGTGTTTCGAATGGAGATTGAAGCACCGCTGATTGCAAAAGAACGGTCAGCAGGTCAATTTGTCATCGTGCAGCCGGACACCGATTTCGGGGAAAGAATTCCACTGACAATCGCGGATGCAGACGCAGAGAAAGGGTCTATTACCCTTATCTTCCAGGCAGTCGGAAAGACCACGATCCAGATGTCGAAGATGCAGAAAGGGCACCGCATTACCAACATTCTCGGACCTTTGGGCAACCCGACTCATATTGCAAATGAAGGCCATGTAGTCTGTGTGGGTGGAGGTATTGGTGTTGCGCCAATGCACCCGATCGCCCAGGCTCTGAAGAAAGCAGGTAACAGGCTCACAATTATTATTGGAGCCAGATCACAAGATCTGGTAATAATGGAAAAAGAGATGCAGGCAATTGCTGATGAACTGATCATCTGTACCGATGACGGTAGCTATGGCAGGAAAGCCCTGGTCACTGAACCACTCAAGGAACTCTGTCAATCAGAAACTCCGCCAGATAAGGTCTTCGCAATCGGCCCGCCGATCATGATGAAGTTCTGTGCAGCATGCACCGAGCCATTCAAGGTTCCAACTATGGTTTCACTGAATACTATTATGGTTGACGGCACGGGCATGTGCGGCGGTTGTCGGGTAACAGTTGGTGGAGAAACCAAATTCACCTGTGTGGACGGCCCGGAGTTCGATGGTCATCAGGTTGACTTTCAGAACATGCTTGCCCGTCTCGGTTCGTACCGGAAACAGGAAGAGGATGCAGCACATAACTGCCGCATCGGACTGTAATAAGGAATCAGTAATGAATACAGAAACACATACAGAAAATACAGGACACCCAGGCCTGAACGAGCTCCATGAAGCCGCCCGGATCGAGCTTGGGAAGATAGAAGAAAAAAAACAGGATCGCTTCAGAACCAGGGACCGGCTGGCCATTCCACAGCAGGATATGCCGGCCCAGGATCCGGTCACACGCCGACAGACCATGAGTGAGGTAGCACTTGGTTATTTCGAAGAACAGGCATTGGTTGAGGCAGAACGATGCCTCCAGTGCAAAAACGCGCCTTGTATTGCTGGATGTCCGGTTGCTATCGATATACCAGGATTCATCCAGAAAATTACCGAGCGTGATTATGAAGCAGCATACCGCATTATAAGCCGAAACAGTCTGCTGCCAGCCGTATGCGGCCGTGTCTGTCCCCAGGAAAACCAGTGTCAGGAGCCATGTACTGTCGGTAAATCATTGAAGGATCAGTTCCAGTCCGTTTCTATCGGTCGCCTTGAACGTTTCGTGGCTGACTGGCATGCAGATAAACAGAAATCTCAAAACGAGGATTCGACTTTTGAAATAGCAGAGTCGAGCGGTAAACGCGTAGGTGTAATCGGCAGCGGACCAGCATCTATAACTGCTGCTGCAGATCTCCGGCGAGCCGGGCACGAGGTAACCGTATTCGAGGCCTTCCACAAACCGGGCGGAGTCATGATGTACGGCATTCCGGAGTTCAGACTGCCCAAGGATATTGTAGAAACAGAAATTGATACTCTCAGAAAAATGGGCGTTGAGATTCGCTGCAATTTCCTGGTAGGCCGAACCCGAAAGCTTATGGATCTTCTGAATGAGGATGGATACGATGCCCTGTTTATAGGGAGCGGCGCCGGCTTGCCCCGCTTCATGAATATCGAAGGTGAAAATCTTGTCGGGGTCTTTGCTGCCAACGAGTTTCTCACCCGAAGCAACCTCATGAAAGCCTATGACCGCGAAAATGCCGACACCCCAATCCGCGATGCAAAAAAAGTAGCCGTCCTTGGTGGAGGAAACGTCGCGATGGATGCTGCCCGCACTGCCGTCAGACTCGGAGCAGAAGAGGTTCATGTCATATATCGGCGCACCCGAACAGAAATGCCGGCACGAGCTGAAGAAGTAGATCATGCAGAGGAAGAGGGTGTAATTTTCCATTTTCTGAACAATCCAAAGCGTATCCTCGGGGATGAACATAGCCATGTGAATGGGATCGAACTACTCAGATATGAATTGGGCGAAGAGGATGATTCAGGAAGACGGCGACCAGTACCGATTCCTGACAGCGAACATCTACTTGATGTAGATACAGTCATTGTCTCAATCGGAAATGACTCTAATCCTTTGCTGGTCTCAAGCACGCCCGGACTTGAAACGAACAAGTACGGGAATATAATCGTGGACAACGACTGCCGCAGCTCTGTTCCAGGGGTCTATGCAGGGGGTGATATTGTGCTGGGTGCAGCAACGGTTATTCTGGCCATGGGTCAGGGACGCAAGGCAGCGGCTGCAATCCATGAGGATCTGAGTAAAAACTGATTCGGGAGCACTCCCCGGAGCGCTGTCTTCGGGGGAATTCCCTGCTTGCATTGTATGAGACAATCTGTCAGAATTAGATTGCCTGCTTCTACGGAAAGCGGTGAAATTCCGCTGCGGACGCGCCACTGTATTCGGCTACGGCCAGGTAAAATTTGCCACTGGGGACACTGGGAAGGCTACCTGCCGGCTTGAACCGAAAGCCAGGAGACGGGAATCAGGCACAAAATAACCCTGTACGCGAGTACATTACAGGAGCACCTCATGAAGATCTCATATCCTGGCAGCCTCAAGAAAGGCTTGCTCACCATTATTGTTTTTCTGTTTGCCACCGGTTTTATTTTTGCCGGAGGAAGCAGCGAAGTCGTTAGTGCATCCACCACCAGTGATGCGTACCCAATCATATTTCAGGACAGTCTGGGCAATTCAGTAGAACTGCAAAATGCTCCAGGCAGTATCATCTCGCTGAGCCTGTTCAGTGATGAAGTTCTGCTGGAAATGTTGCCGCTGGATCGCTTCCCGGCAGTCAGCAGCCTGGCTGTCAATCCGATTTATTCCAATGTTGCAGACATCGCTGCCGGCATATCTCCCGTTATCGAGTTCAACGTGGAGCAGATAATCAGTATCTATCCTGATCTGGTTATAGCGGCTGACTGGAGCGAAACAGATAAAATCGCGCAGCTGAGACAGGCCGGAATCCCGGTATTCCAGATTGCTACACCACAGAGCCTTGAGGAACTGAAATCCTCCATTCTGACACTCGGTGAACTAACCGGTGAACCGGACGCTGCAGCATCAATTGTCGACGACATGAAGAACAGGATACAGCTGCTTGAAGAACGTATTGCACAGATTGATGAAGATGCGCGTGTGCAGGCCCTTGACTACAATAACTGGGGAACTGCAAACGGCGCAGATACCACCTGGGATCTCGTTCTTAATCTCGCGGGAATCAGAAATGCAGTTGCAGATCTGGAAGCCGGAGATTTTGGCCAGGTGCCGCTATCAAAAGAAATTCTGATAAGCCTGGATCCCGATATACTGTTCCTGCCGGGCTATATCTGGGGTGAGGAAAACGGAGCTGATGCCTTTGCTGCCCAGGTCAAAAATGATCCGGCTCTGGCAGGGATGCAGGCGGTTCAGCAGAACCGGCTGTATATCTTTCCCGAGCGCCTGAAAGGAACCTACAGCCAGTATCTAGTTGACGCTGCAGAAGAAGCTACCAGAATTGCATACCCTCAATTGTTTTAGGTTACTGATATGAACCGCCGCTTGCTGACTGTCTGTCTTGCCGCAGCCCTGCCGATCAGTTTTTTTGCAGCACTTGTTCTGGGGGCTGTGTCCCTCCCCCTGAGCACCAGTCTGCAGACACTCTTCCGGCCCGGTGCTGTTCACGCTGAGCTGCTGCCGGAAATGAGAAAGGTGTATAGTATAATCTGGTATATCCGTTTCCCTCGGGCTGTATCAGCTATGGCGGCGGGTATGGCGTTGGCAGTCAGCGGAGCAGCTGTCCAGGGCTTGTTCAGGAACCCCCTGGCAAGTCCTGATGTCCTTGGCATTTCAGCCGGGAGCAGCCTTGGAGCTGTTCTGGCTATTGTCAGCGGAGTATCTATACTTCATCCCCTGGCCGTTTCAGGAGCCGCCTTTGCCGGAGCTGTATCGGCCAGTCTGATTGTTTATCTGATTTCTGTCAGACCGGGAGGAACCCATTTACTGTATCTGGTCCTGGCCGGGCTTGCGGTATCCAGTCTCCTGAGCGGGATGGTTTCGGCTGTGCTGGTCATGGCTGAAGAATATGCACTGAGCCAGTTTATATTCTGGACAATGGGTGGGCTTGAAGGCTCATCCTGGCAGCGCGTACTTCCTCCACTTCCCTTTATTCTGATTCTGACGATTGCCTTGATACTCTCGGCACAGGCCCTGAATCTACTCAGCCTGGGCGAGGAACATGCCCACAGTCTTGGCTTGCCCGTAGAAAAACTGAAACTGATTTTACTGATTCTGGCAGCAACCCTTACAGCGCTGGCCGTCGCTATCGCCGGCCCCATCGCCTTTGTTGGACTGATGGTTCCGCATGCGGTTCGCCTGCTTTCCGGCCCGAACCACCGAAGCCTGCTGCCGCTTTCTGCCCTGGCCGGGGCGGTGTTCCTGTTGGTCTGCGACATCCTCGCTCGAACAGTAATCGCACCTGCGGAAATCAAGACAGGAATCATTACCTCACTGATCGGTGGGCCATATTTTATTTTTCTTGTGTTGAGACATCGTCGGGAGGGTCTTTTATGAGCCATCCCGCGCTTCTCGAAGCCCGAGGGCTTACATATTCGGTCAGAAATCACGGCCGATCAACTGACATAGTAAGTAACATAGATCTAAAAATCCAGGGGGGGGAACTGGTAGGGCTGATCGGTCCAAATGGCGCAGGTAAAAGTACCCTTATGCGGCTACTACTCGGATATCTGAAACCTGTTAGTGGCAGTATCCTAATCAATGGACAGGATCTCCACAGTCTTAAGGACAGGCAGCGTGCGGCTGAACTCAGCTATATGGGGCAGCAGTCTCCCCTCTCTTTCCCATTCAGTACCGTCGAAATTGTCGAAATGGGAGCATTTCCGGTTCTGGGACTCGGTAGGGTTCCTGGAAAAAAAGAACGGAGTGCAGCACTGGAGGCAATGAGCTACATTGGAATTTCAAGACTTGCTGACCAGAATTTCATGACGCTTTCAGGCGGTGAACAGCAGCTGGCACTTTTTGCCCGCTGCCTCCTTCAGGATAGTTCGATTCTGCTGCTGGATGAACCGACTGCTAATCTGGACCTCGGTCATGAAGCCCAGCTACTGAGCATGGCGAGAGAACTCTGCACCGAGGGAAAAACAGTCCTGGCTGCATTGCACAATCTGAACTGCGCGGCGGAATATTGTGACAGGCTGATTCTTATGGCCGATGGACGGATTATAGTCGCAGGCAGTCCAGATGAGGTTCTCCAGGGAGACATACTGCAGCAGCATTATCATACTCCAGTACAAATAGGCAGGAATGAAAGCAGCGGCAGTATTAGTGTTACACCAGCAAGCAGAATAGAACGCAAGAGCCACGGACGGGTGCATATTATCGGCGGAGCCGCAAGTGCTGTCAATCTGACTCGACACCTGCATCTACTCGGCATACCCATCAGCGGTGGTATTGCTCATGAACTTGACAGTGATGCAAAGCTCTGGAAAGCCCTGGACGTTCCATATATCGAGGTGCCGGCTTTTTCTGAAATCGACAAGGAAAATCTCGACCGGGCGGTTCAGCTGGTCAAGGAAGCCGACATCTGCATTCTCTGTGCATTCCCCTTCGGCAAGGGAAACGAGCGCAATCTGGAACTGGCTGCTTCCGCACAGCACTTGCTGATTCTCGCTGAACCAGCCGGCAGCCGGGCTTTTTTCACTCATGAATCAGAAAAAAAATTCCGTGAGCTGAGCGCTGACAAACAGTGCCTCAGTTACCAGGAAGCAGTCGACACGGTCCAGAGGATGCTTATATGAAAATTCCCTGCGAACTGCTGGATATCACTATAGAAACAGAGGGACCGGCAAAAAGAATAATCAGCTTGAGTTCAGGCTTTACAGAGGCTCTCTATGCGATCGGCAGAGAAGATACACTGATTGCAGTCTCGGAGTATTGCCCCAGATACTGTCCATGTGAACATCTTCCCAGGGCGGGCTGGTATCTGAATGCTGATTTCGCACTGCTTCATGAGCTCAAACCTGATCTCGTGCTGATGACGAGTGGGATTCAGCTTCGGTTTGCAAAACTGCTTGCCAGACAGGGACTTCCGGTTTATGTACTTCCTCTTCCTTCCAGTATTCACGGCGTCCTTGAAAACATATTACATATAAGCGCTGCTGTCGGTAGTCTGATCAGCGGAAGAAAACTTGCAGTAGAGTTGCAGACGGAGCTCCTGAAACTACGTGCTTCATGGAAAGGAAAAAATCCCTCGATTTATGCTGAAACCTGGTTTGGTGTGCATGGCAGACGCATCGGGGGACTCAGTTATATACACGACATCCTCTGGTATGCCGGAGGAGAACCTGTATTTGCAGATAAATTGTGGGGCTACGCTCATCTTGATCTTGATGCAGCTACCGAAAAGCGTCCGGATATTTTCCTTGGATTTCATGAACCGGAGCACAAAGTTGATTTCCAGGCAGAATCCCTCCGTCGCGGATGGAAAGAACAATTCAACCCTGCAATTATTCACAGCACTGTGGACAAGGGGAAGAATATAATCCATGACGGCCCTTCACTGCTTGAGACTGCACGCTGGCTGCAAAAGGAAATGTTGGCCCAAGAGTCTTGACCCTGATCACGGTATTACTTAGTATTACCTTATGAAAACTATCAACAAATCGAACAGACTTCCCGTAACCGTGTTATCCGGCTATCTGGGGTCAGGAAAAACGACCCTCCTTAACCGGATCCTGAATAACAGAGAAGGACTGCGTGTTGCTGTAATTGTCAACGATATGTCCGAGATCAATATAGATGCTGCCTTGATCGAAAAAAGCGAGGCTAATCTCAGCCGCACGGATGAACGTCTGGTCCAGATGACTAACGGCTGTATCTGCTGTACTTTGCGAGGTGATCTTCTGGAAGAGGTCAGCAGGCTTTCACGGGAGAACAAATATGACTACCTGTTGATTGAATCTTCCGGCATATCAGAGCCTCTACCAGTTGCACAGACCTTTGTCTTTGATGATTCGAACGGTCAGAGCCTGAGGACGCTTGCTTATATCGATACCATGGTAACCGTAATTGATGCATCACGCCTGCTGGCGGATTTCAGGTCCAGAGATTTCCTTGAAGACCGACAGCAGGCTGTTTCTGAACACGACGAGCGGAAAATATCCCATCTACTGGCGGATCAGATAGAATTCGCGGATGTAATAATCGTTAATAAAATTGATTTGGTCAGCCGGACTGAACGCGGAAAGATCACCGATCTGGTCGCTAAAATGAATCCCGGTGCAAGAGTTCTGGAATGCAGTTTCGCCGATGTTCCCAACACTGCAGTCCTGAATACAGGCTTGTTTAACCTGGAAGCTTCGGAAGAGTCAGATGCCTGGAAGGAAGAGCTGAATACAGTCCATGTTCCTGAAACTGAAGAATACGGAATCCGCAGTTTTATTTTCCGTCACCGCCGACCGTTCCACCCCAAGCGATTCCATAGCTGGCTGGCAGAGACGCAGAACGGTGTTATCAGGGCCAAGGGTTTTTTCTGGATTGCATCCTATGCCGATCTTGCTCTGTTTATGTCCCAGGCGGGATCAAGTAAAAAAATCGATATGGCAGGATACTGGTGGGCCGCGGTAGAGAGAAAACAGTGGCCACAGGATGAAATGCAGCTTCGGCAGATTCTTGAGTATTCCGAGGATCCCTGGGGAGACCGACGGCAGGAGATTGTTTTTATCGGGGTGGATATGGATGAAGAGAATATTATCCGTTCCCTGAACGAGTGCCTTCTGACAGACAATGAGGTCGAACTCGGAAAAGACCGCTGGGAAACGGCCTTTCCAAATCCCTTTGCTGCACATATGTCGACCACATGACATTATGTGTTAAACTATAAAATTCCCGTACAGCATGCCGGCGGCTGTAGACATTACAACCACCAGTGCAACATAGACCAGTGTCTTTTTAACTCCAAGTTCACCTCCAATCACCAGGAGTGACGGTAAGGAAAGTGATGGTCCTGCAAGCAGCAGGGCCAGTGCAGGTCCCTGATTCATACCTGCGCCAAGCAGCCCCTGCATGATCGGGACCTCTGTAAGTGTAGCAAAATACATGAGCGCACCAGCGACCGATGCAATCAGGTTACTGAGCAGAGAATTGGTTCCGAGCAATCCAGCGATCCATTCCTCTGGAATAAGCGCCATTTGGCCCGGTCTCCCGAGCAGAAAACCAGCAACCATAACTCCGGCAAATAACAAGGGCAGAATCTGTACGGCAAAATCACGGCTTGCGCCGACCCAGTCTTTGAGTTCACTGCGCTTGAACCAGCGGATCAGACTGTATGCCAAGCCGGCAGCAAAAATTCCGCTTATAAAAAACCGCCAGCGGTACAGTGCATCCCACCATGCCAGTTCGCCTCCGGCTGAAGTCCAGTTCAGGAAAACGAGTATTCCAACCATAGAACCCATGTAGAACACGGTTTTTCCCAGGCCCCGGCTTTCATCTTCATCCATTGACTGAAACATGGCTGCATTGGTTGTTCTTTCCCTGTCCTCCCTGAGGAAAATCAGCTGCATAAGAATACCAATTACGAAGGCAAACACTATTGCCCCTACCGCCCGGGCAATTCCAAGCTGTACACCTAGTACCTTGGCAGTCAGAATGATTGCCAGCACATTGATCGCAGGCCCCGAATACAGAAAGCTAACTGCAGGACCAAGTCCAGCGCCTTTCTTGTAGATTCCCTTGAACAAGGGTAAAACGGTGCAGGAGCACACAGCCAGAATAGTACCGGAAACCGAGGCAACGCCATAGGCTATAGGCTTGGGAGCATCAGGACCGAGGTACTTGATTACCGATTGCTGATTCAGGAAAATCGAGATTGCCCCGGCTATAAAGAATGCTGGAACGAGGCAAAGCAGTACATGCTCCCGGGCATATTCCCCGAGCATACTGAAGGATTCCTGTACGGCCGCTGCAACCCGGGGAGATTCCCATGGCATGAAGAAAGCCAGCAGAAATATTCCTGTCATAATCAGAAGCAGCCTGTTTTTCCGCTCCTGCAAAATCAACTTCAGAAACGTACTCATTTGCCCTGTAAACCTGAGAGAATCGTGCATATCTCATCTACGGTGCGGACCTTTCCGGTGCTCTGAACCACACCGTCTACAGCCAGACCGGGAGTTCGCAGGACACCCATTTCAACAATATCATCCATGCTGGTGATTTTTTCGAAAGCAGCATCGATCCCAAGTCTGGAGGCTGCCTCACGTGCATTCTTTTCAAGGTTCTGACAGTTTGCACAACCCGATCCAAGTATCTGAATTTTCATTTTATTCTCCTTCGCTTTATTATTTGCTAATTTAACCAAATACGCATAAACTGTCAATTGACTTTCACTACAGAATTGTCTATATATGAAAATATGAGAATGAATGAATCAGACAGAATCAAAGCCGAAACCAGAGCAGTGGTTCTGAAGGCAATGGCACATCCGAGCCGAATATACATTGTTGATCTGATACGGCTTGAAGGTCGGCATTGTGTCTGCGAGCTGACTGAAAAAATCGGAGCTGATACATCCACCATTTCCAGACACCTGGCCCTTCTCAAACAGGCTGGCATTCTGCAGACACACAAAGAGGGAACTACGGTATACTATTCTCTGGCATGCAACTGTATTGATGACTTTATGAACGGACTGGAAAAAATCATGATTGCCAAACATGCCCGCGAGGCCCGGAATATGGAGGCCGTAATCTCCTGAAAAACAAACACACGAAGCTGCGAACTCCTATACCTCATGTGTCATTACGATGGTATCTGCTGGTTCCGGTTCTGTCTGTTCTGCTTCTATCAGCGAGTCTGTATATTGTGCTTGGTTACCGCACATCACTGCGCACCATTACTATAGCCCAGGAAAGAATTTCAGAAGAGATTGCAGCGGGAGTAGAAGAATCTGTTCAGCGCTATTTTTTAACAGTACGCAGCATCGCAGAGATCAACAGGGATCTGTTTCGCTCGGGTAACATTGATCCGGACGACACAGAACGCCTTGAACGTCACTTCTCCACTCAGCTAAAACATGTCGAACTCCTGACATTCGTGTCATTTGGACGGGCAAACGGCGAGTATATTGGAGCTCTGCGCAGCCTCGAAAGCAATGATATCCAGGTAGCCAGCGCTCTTCAGGAAGAAGATTCAACCTTCAACACATATACAATCAATGAACTGGGTAATCGTGTGCAGCAGTACGGTCCAGATGGTCCAGTTTATGACTCAACAACACGCCCATGGTACACGCGGGCAATCAACAATAATGACATTGCATGGTATCCAGTATACCGCTATGCAAGTTTCGATTCCTGGGGAATTGGTGTAAGCGCACCAGTATATAATGCAGAAGAAGACCTGGTCGGTGTATATACTGTTGATTTTTCTCTGCACCATTTCTCGGAATTTTTGAAGGAACGTCAGACTGAATATCATGGTCTTTTCTACATCAGCGAGAAAGACGGTTCTCTGCTTGCCACCTCAAGCGATATCCCGCTGGGATATGTAGAAGGCACACGACATTATCGGCACCAGAAGTGGAATTTCCCGGATCCTCTATTACAGGATGCAATCGCTGGAGGGACAGGCTTCTTCAGGAGCGGTGGCGAACAGTACTTCTATCACACAAGCAGCTTCAGAGGACCGTATGACCTGGAGCTGGAAATCGGGATAATACTTGCCGAAAAGGATCTCGCCGGTGTAACCCAAGCTGAATTATCGATGGTGCTTTGGGTTCTGCTGGGCAGTATTGTTATCATCGCCATATCCTTTATCCTATTCGCCCAATCAATCATAAAACCTGTAGAGGAGATCAGTAAGCATACAATTCACTTTTCTGAAGGAGATTTCTCACATCGCATACCGCAAAGAAGTGTCGTGACAGAATTCAATCAGCTCACAGAGACTTTCAACGGCATGGCTCACAGACTGGAACAGCTCGTTACCGGATTGAAGGGCAGTCTCAGCATGAAGGATCGGGAATTGAAAGAAAGCGAAACCAGGTATTTTTCGCTTTTCACCAACTCCCCCACCCCATATTTTATTCTGAAAGATGACTGCTTCGTAGAGTGCAATCTGGCGGCGGAGAGAATACTTGGCTGCAGTCGGGAAGAAATAATTGGATCCAGTCCAGTAGATTTTTCTCCGGAATACCAGCCAGATGGCCGACATTCTGCAGATGCAGAGGAGGATACCCTTGAGGCAGTCTTCACAGTAGGCCCTCAGCGCTTTGAGTGGCTTCATACCCGTAAGTCAGGAGATACGTTCTGGGTTGATGTTTCCATAGCCGCAGTCATGCTCAACAATGAGCAGGTTATCCTGGCAATGTGGAATGATATTACCAAACGGAAACAGGCTGAGGAACAATTGCATACTGCAATGCAGCAGGCGAACGAAGCTAACAAAGCTAAAAGCGAATTCCTGGCTAACATGAGTCACGAGATTAGAACTCCTCTCAACGGTGTTATTGGATTTTCCGAACTACTAGGAGACACGGAATTGTCAGACTCACAGCAGCAGTATGTTCGCAATATCAACATTTCATCCCAGGCCCTGCTGGCTGTTATCAACGATATTCTTGATTTTTCCAGGATTGAAGCGGGTATGATGGAGCTCTCACCAATAGAATGCGACATAGTCACGATCTGTCAGAACAGTATGGATCTCGTATCCCACTCAGCTCAAAAAAAAGGTATAGAGCTTGTGTTCAATATCGATCCGGAAATGCCGCACTCTGCATACATAGATCCAGTACGCTTTCAGCAGGTACTAATTAATCTGCTTGGAAATGCAGTCAAATTTACCTACTCAGGGACAGTGGAACTCAAGATCAGCTATAATGCAGGGACGGAAATGTATTCCGTTGCTGTAAAGGATACCGGAATCGGCATAAGCCAGACTGATCAGAAAAGGCTATTCAAGGCTTTCTCACAGGCTGACAGCTCTACAACCCGAAAATTCGGTGGAACAGGGCTTGGACTGATAATATCTGATGTCATTGTCTGTAAAATGGGCGGTAAAATTCAACTTGACAGCAGCCCCGGAAATGGCAGTGTGTTCTATTTTTCATTTTGTGCAGAATCACCCCGGACAGCTACTGCTCAGGATTCTGAGGCAATTTATTCTACTGTGCTTTTCGACAGAAAGGAACTCCTGCAGCAGTTCGATAACGATACAGAAATAGCCCGGAATCTTCTGCTCCTCTCACTGCAAAAAATACCACAACTGATTGAGGAACTTAATGAGGCAGCCAGAGCCGATGACAATCAGCACATTTTCAGTATCGCTGAACAACTAAAAGGTGTTGCAAACAACCTCAACTATCACCGTCTACAGGAGCTGGCCCTGGAAATCAAGAGTTGCAGTCAAGTACAGCAAACTGAGGAAACCGCACTCAGAACTATAATCTCGAGTCTCGAACAAACGTGGAAGCAGACAGCCGAGCTCATTACTACAGCTATAGAAGAGTTGGATTCTTTGTAGGTCCTGCTCAGACCTTCAGTGCTGCTGCCAACTCCCTGTTATAGTCCGGAATATCTGCGACTACACGCCCCCATATCAGATTGCCGTCCCGAAACGCAGGCTTGTCCAGCCATTCTGCTCCAGCATTCAGCATATCATCCTTAATACCCAGGCTCCCGGTTGCCTTCCTGCCCTTCATTATACCCGCGCTTGCAGCAACCCAGCCAGCATGACAGATAAAGCCGATGATTTTGCCAGCTTCATCCATTTCCCGAATCAGATCAAGCAGAGGCTGGTCTCTCCGCAGCTTGTCGGGGGCCCAGCCGCCGGGAATCAGCAAGGCACTCAGCTCACCTGCAGTAAGTCTGTCAGCTGTCATATCTGCAGTTGCACTCAATCCCCCGCTTTTTGAGCGGTATACTTCCCCGGATTTCATTCCGATGATTTTTATATCAGCGCCCAGTTCCTTCATGCGCATGTATACTGCCCAGAATTCCAGATCCTCAAACTCCGGTCCCACTGCCATTCCTATAAGCATATATCCTCCTGGTTATTAACCTTCTACCTACCAAGGTACAAAAATCGCTCCTGAATATAAAGCCAAAATCATCATCCTGCTTTTAAATATCAATGAAACTGATTATAATTCATACGAAATGCCTAACACAACATGCAGCACCACACGCGAAATAACGATCAGAAATATTTCAAGCGAAGATACCCTGGAAATCCGAAGGAATGTCATGTGGCCACACAAGCAAATTGATGAGCTTCGACTGCCAGAGGATGAGTCGGGAGTACATTATGGCTTGTTTGAAGAATCAATGCTTGTCTGTATTGTCTCCCTGTTTGTATATAGCGACACGGCACAGTTCAGGAAATTCGCTACAATAGCTGAATTCCAGAAACGAGGATATGGAAGCCGCCTGCTTCAACACATTATATCTGAGTGTCAGGAAACCGGCGTAAAAAAACTGTGGTGCAATGCACGACCCGAGAAATCCAGCTTCTACAAACGCTTCGGATTTACCGAGACCAATCAGATTTTTGAGAAAGATGGAAAATCCTATATGATTATGGAGCTCAAAACAGCAGCTCCTTGATGACCAGGTTTTTGTAATCTACAATGACGTCATGATCCACTTACGAAATTCATGGTACGATGTCTGGACTGCCCGAAAAATCATTACAGCCTGGAATCTGCTGTTTATCGTAGTATCGGTTTTCCTGCTCACCCCACTGAGCTCACTGTTGTTGTCTGTCGGACTGGCAGGGCAAAGTGACCAGGTTGTAGCAAATACAGACCTCCTTTCTTTCATTCTTACTCCGCTCGGTGCTGCCTGGGCAATACTTTCTACGACGATCGCGGCCGCCCTGGCAGCGCTGCGGTTTTCAGGAATCGCAATAATTATTGACGACCAGGCCAAGGGTCACCGGCCGTCTCTGTTCCGGACCGTGGTCCGCGCTGCTGTACGTGCACCGGCACTGGGACGTTTATCACTTCTGACAGCGCTCGCCTTGATGTTGATGACTGCAGTTCTGTGTGCGGGTCTGGGATTCATATACGCAGTATTTCTAGGGGATTATGATATAAATTACTACCTGAGTGTGCAGCCGTCCGAATGGATCCATGCACTGACAGCTGCCGGAATCTGGTTCCTGGTATGGGTCTCCATGATAGTGCTGCCGCTCGGAAAAAGTCTGCTTGCATTTCCTGCAGTTCTTTTCAGCAGTCAAGGGGCCTGGCCCGCACTGCGTTCATGCTGGAACCACAAGGTAAAAGCTACACACTCTGCGGCAGTTCAAATAGCCCTCAGCATGGCAGGTTTTATTCTGCTTAGAATCATTGTAGATACAGTTGCGGCCATTACTGCACGACAGGCTGTTCTTCTGACACTGCAACTTTCGCCCTGGTTGCGTCCCGTTATTGCAGTCGTCGGTCTTGCTGCGCTTGGAATATTCTTTCTGGATACCCTGATTTCTATTACTGCCTACTCCTGCACTTCAGCTGTACTCTACCATTCCTACATCAGTGGACAACATGGCAATAATTTCAGCAAGTCACAAAGAGAAAAACCGGTGCACGGACCCACCTCGCCTTCTATTTCATCGAAGCAGCGGCGCAAGCTGTACTATTGGCTGTCACCACGACGACTGTTTCCACTGGGAACAATCCTGTTGATAATTTCATTGAGCATAGGCAGCCTTGCAATTCAAATTGTTCCTGAGGCTCGGGAAAGTGTTATCTCTGCTCACCGGACCGGCCCACCTCCTTCACCGGAGAATACCCTTGCTGCCCTGGAGTCGGCTATATCTGCAGGCGCTGACTACACAGAAATTGATGTACAGATTACTGTCGATGGCAGTCTGCCAATTGTTCATGACGCGGATCTTATGCGTGTTGCCCGTGACCCACGGCAGGTACGCAATATCCGCAAGGAAGAAATGCAGAATATAATCAAGTTTCCTGATGATGGTTCCCCACCTGCCGAACGACGCCTTGCATCATTAGGAGAGTTTCTCGACCGAGGAGCTGACCGTATCCGCTTCATGATTGAACTGAAGTACTATGGCTATGAAGAACAATTGGCTGAAGCTGTAGTCAAGAAAATCAGAGAGCGAGGCATGGAAGATCAGGTTGTGCTCATGAGTCTGAGCCGCCGGGCCATCGATCAGCTGCGGCAAATAGCCCCGGATATCCCTTTGGGTTTTGTATCATCTCTGGCTGTCGGGGATCTACAACGTCTGCCGGTCAAATTCCTCGCAGTGCATCAGCAGGCGGTAACTGCGTCGCTGCTGCGTCGTGCTCAGGCACGCGGGATTGAGGTATATGCCTGGACAGTTAACGATCCAGCAGCCATGGCTTCTCTGATCGTACTTGGAGTGGATGGATTGATCACTGATGATCCAGACAGGGCCGTACAGATTCGGGATACGATCCTGCAACTGAGTCCGTTTGAACGGGCCCTAATACGATTCGGTATTGGAACGGAACAGCATCTTGAGTGATCAGAATACTTCTCCCTGAATCTGTGTCTGAAGACACTTGTTATTATGGGCAAGTACCTCAAGCTGCCGGCTGAATGTTTCCTGAAATGCAGACGGCCAGGATTCGCACCGGCTAATATTCCTGATCTCCAGAATTTTCTCCTTCCGGAGCGCCTTGCAGTCTACCGTTCCCATGAAACGAATATTCTGCATTCCCTTGTCTGCTTCCGGAATCCACAGAATCGGCAGGGCATAATATCCTCGTTGGCGCCTGGCGGCAGGAACATAGCATTCTATTGTGTAATCAAATCCCAAAAGGACCGACAGCCAACTCCGATTGATAACAAGGTTATCAAATGGATTGAATATCAGCACCCTGGAATTTAACGAATCCGGAATACTGTGTGTATCGAGAATGTTTGAGCGTACATACCAACCTGTATTCCCCTCAATACTGATTTTCTGTATCTCACCCCGGAATACCTTCTCCTCAAGTGCAGTGCCGATGCCGGGTTTCCCATCTGGACGCTGTCTGAGCATATCGGACTCTCTGGCAATAATCAGATTATCCAGGGTGGAATCGATAAGATAGCCGCCAAGGTCTACTGAGGAGAGATCCGGAAGGTCTTCAATGCCCGGAAGTACACGCTCCGAGAGATCATATACCTTCTGGAAACCACGGCGGTGCACGACAGTGATACGGCCCTGGTGGAACAGATGCTCCAGCGCTATTTTTGCCGGCTTCCAGTTCCACCAGCCTGCTTCCCCGCTCCGCGGTTTGTCTGTAAAATCGGAGGACTTCATGGGGCCTTCTGAGTCAATCCGACTTAAAACATTTTTGATTAGAGCTTTTTGCAAAATTACATTTTGCATGAGCATTCGCAAGAATATAACTTCTCAAGTTGTTTAAATAAAACAACTTGAGAAGTTGCTACTTATGCGAGGAGGAAATTGCACATAATTTTGCAATTTCCTCATTAGTTTTCGATTTTCCTTGAACCAGGGGAATCCATCCCTTTGCATTCGCCGCAGCACCAAAATAAGCCAATGGAGCATTATCTATTATCATGGCGCGGGCTTCCGCGTAGGAAAGGTCTGTTGCATCTGCTGAATCAGTTACCTTTTTCATACTTGACAGGGCCGATTCACAGGTACACGATTTCAGATTTTGTATGACCGCAATTTCTGCATGTATACACTAATTCATAACGTTGGCGTTCGACTGGAAGCCTGTTAGATGAAGTGTAGATTTTTTTCGTCCCGATCTGCTTCTCCTGACGCGTCTTTTTCATGGATAGAAACGAGTCACAAACAGAACAGAACATCATGCCGATAAGCGGTATTGAATTTTTTTTCATAATGCCCCTTCTTTTAACTTTGCCAATCTTATAATCACAACAGGAAAATTGTACTCAGCCCAAGATAAATTGAAACACCTGTAATATCCGTTATAGTGGTGAGTATTGGTCCGGTCATCATAGCGGGGTCTTTACCAAGCCGCTTGATGAAAAAAGGAATAGTGCCACCAACCACTCCGGCAACCAGCACATTTATAGAGAGCGCAGCACCGGCAATTATACCAATAGCAGGACTTCGCTGCAGTGCATATGCAACAACAGCAAATAATGCTCCGAGCGCCAGTCCATTTACCAGTCCGATAGCCGCTTCCTTGCGGAGAGCTCTGGTGAAGTCCCTTAATCGTACTTCGCCAAGGGCAATAGAACGAACCGCGACCGATAGTGCCTGTATACCAACATTGCCTCCCATGTCAGTGATCATTGGTAAAAAAGCAGCCAGAATAGCTATAGAAGCAATGGTTTCTTCAAATCCACTGATTACCGCAACCGCACCAAGATTCAGAAAAACATTCCCGATCATCCAGGGAAGACGCATCCGAATCGCCTTCCGGGCCGGAGTAAAAAAGGATTCATCTGTGTTCCCGGCAGATACCCCGCTGAATTGATCCGCCACATCCTGACTAAGAATATCCATGGCTTTATCAAAGGTTATAACTCCGGTGATTCGGCCTTCTGTATCCAGCACCGGGAGCATTGTGAAACGCCGGTTCCGGATAAGCCGGGCAGCATCAGACGCCGAGTCATCTACCTTGACAGCTACTACGGATGGGTTCAGGATCTTATCCAGACTACCATGCACGTCACTTCGAAGCAGATCCCGGACCGAGACAACACCAACAGGTTGTCCGAAAGTATTTGTTACATATATATATGTCGTCCGTTCCACCTCTGGTGGTGCTGCGCCAAGTGCGTCCAGAGTGCTTCCGACGGTATGACCTTGATGGATCGACAGAAACTGGGAAGTCATTACTGACCCAGCCGTTCCGCTCTTGTGCTGTCCAAGCGCCTGTACCATCTCCAGGAATTTTACAGGCAGCAATACCTCAATCGAGTTGCGTAATTCCCCGGACATAATTCCGATAATATCAGCGGCATGATCAGGTGGTACCTGAGACAAAAGTTCGGCTGCAATTTCAGGTGAAAGTTCAGCCAGCAGTTCCGCACTGTAATTACCGGGTAGTTTACCAAGTACCCGGCCCGCTCGTTTTTTATCTATGCTGCTTAATAATGGATACACTGCCTCACGAGGAGCCTCCCTGGCAATTTCGGCAATACGTACGCTTGAAAGATACTGTGCATGTTCAGCAGCCTGTATATAGTCAGCGTTCTCCAGTGCTGAACGCACTGCATCATGATGTATCTGGATAACTTCTGGACTTAATACCATTACTCAACCTCCTGAGGTTCTCTTCAATTTCAAGCCAGTACCGCTATCTCATTGCGGCGGAAGCAGTCTGTGGTATGATCGTTTACCATACCGACAGCCTGCATGAATGCATAACAGATCGTTGATCCAATGAAGTTAAACCCTCGCTGCTTGAGATCCTTGCTCATCATATCAGACAGTTCAGTTTTCACTGGTACTTCTGCAATCGAATTCCAGGCGTTCTGTACAGGAACTCCATCAACATAACGCCAGAGGAATGTATCAAGCGAATCATATTCCTCGAGAATACCCAGAACAGCAGCAGCATTCTTTACTGCTGAGGCAATTTTCAGGCGATTACGAACAATACCGGCGTCTGCAAGCAGGCGTTGCGTATCAGTTTCTGTATACCTTGCAATGCGTTCAAAGTCGAAATAATGAAACGCCTTTCTGTAATTTTCCCGTTTTTTCAGAATTGTCAGCCAGCTCAATCCAGCCTGTGCTCCTTCAAGAATCAGAAATTCATAAAGAAGCCGGTCATCATGTACCGGAACAGCCCACTCCGTATCATGATATTCAACATAAAGTGGATCAAGCCCGCACCACTCACAGCGTTTTTTCATATTCATCCCCATCCGGATAGATTGTCATGGATAATCCAGCAACTTGCAAGCTAGTCCAGAATGACTGGCATGCATAACATATTTGATGAATAATTAAAAAAATTTTATCAATTATGTAAACAAACCCTTTCAGCGGTGTTCCATTAGCGTGAAGTACCAGCATATATCAGTTTTTTTACTTGCAGCAGCACTTTTAGCACCATTAAAACTATACCCGGAACCGCTTTCAGCGGTCGAGTTAAGCCGCCTGATACTCGAAAGTGAAGACGATCTCTCCTCTACAGCACTAGTAGATACATCCGCTGAGTTCTTACGCTACGATGATGCTGGATTTCCAGAAACCGCATCCGGTCAACTTGTCATAGATATTGAACCCTATGGCCCGGTAATCCGGCTTCGTGATGACACCACACCCTACCTCCTGTACGCTCAGTATACAAATAAACAGCGCGATGCGGTTATTCTTGCACGCGACAGTGATTTCACCGATCCCCTGCCTGACGGCACAAATTTTACAGTTCCCTTTGGATTCGGTGCAGTGAAAATGACGTCTCTGGATGTATCCATCATAGAGAGTATCGCTGTCCCATACTTCAGCGATAATCGAAAAACTTATCTCCTGTTTCCTCTCTTTGATCTTTACGGTGGTATTGTTACCGGGAGCGACGGATTTGGACCAAGTCTACGTGCGGTCTTCCGTGAACGGTACACAATCAATACAAGTGTAACGATCTCGTCTGCGTGGGCATTTGTTGACGGCCGACTCACGCGTCCTCCGATAGCTTCGTTCGCAGCGGGTGCCGGACTACGTTTTTCGGGAGCATTACAGGATCTGATCGGTCCAAACCTGATTACGCTTGGAGGCGACATTACTCTTCGAATCCGCAGCAGCGCTCTCGGAGGCGGTGTGGATTTTCTTCCGGGTGCCTTCGTGGAAATTGAAAAGGTGTTTTTCGACAGCAGACCGGAAGACCGTGACTTCAGACTTGATCCAAGGCCGTATAACTACCGGGTTCACTCGGTATATCTGCGCCTGACCGAACATCTGGACTTTACTGGTATCGGCTTGAGTGATCCATTTCGCACCGGTATCTCAATAGGGTACCGTGTGAATATGATCGGCCCTCGAATCCCTGAGCACGATTTCAAGAGCACTCAATTTGTATATGTTGCGGATGAGTATCGGCAAGACCTGCAGACACAGGCGAACCGCCGGCAGTTGCGAGAGCAAGCACCAAACAGGTAAGCTGCTCCCGTACTGTGTTTATGATAGGTCTACTTTCTGAAAAAAGTCAGAAATGCTCCGGCAACTAGTGAGGCTGCGCCGCCAACCAGATACCATATTGTAGCTTCACTAAAGCGCCCGGTGAAGGCTTCCAGCAACTGATCTCCGACTGACTGTGATGCTTGATAACCGAAATACAAAAGAATAGTTCCGATCACAAGCAATACGATCCCAAGGATTTTTTGAGTTGTCATACACTCTCCTCTTGAGAACATACTGAAATTCCAGCACTAAAGCGAATGGCTCAGGAAAATGCTATCCAATCCAGACCTGACAGGCGTTCACAAATTCCTTGATTCCATGCGGGCCGAGCTCCCTTCCATATCCGGAAGCGCGTATGCCACCGCTTGGCAGACGAGGATCGGTCTTCACAATTCCATTAAGAACAAGCTGTCCTGCATTCAGCCTTGGAAGCAGAGAAATTCCTCGCTCACGTTCAGTCCACAAACTCGCAGCAAGTCCGTACTCCGTATCATTGGCTGTTTTGATTGCGTGTTCAGGGTTATCTGCTTTTATAACAACAGCTACAGGACCGAAGGTCTCTTCTCTGCAGGCAGTCATGCTGTTATCTGCATGCGCAAGCAGGGTCACAGGATAGTAAAAACCTGGTCCTTCCGGGATATATCCACCAAGAGTGCACTCAGCGCCCTGTTCAACAGTTTCGGTGACCTGACGATGCAGATTTTCACGGAGATCCGCTCGTGCGAGAGGACCAACATCTGTAGTTTCTTCACCCGGATCACCCACTACCAGAGCGCCCAGCCTGGCTGCAAGGAGCTCAAGAAAGACATCATACACAGGTGCTTCGACAATAATCCTCTTGGCTGCAATGCAGGATTGTCCGGCATTGATGATCCGCGAGAGTGCAATCTTTTCCACTGCTGTCTCCAGGTCGGCATCGACAAGAACAATAGCTGGATCCGAGCCGCCAAGCTCAAGCACCGCAGGTTTAATTGCTGCTGCAGCGGCAGCTGCCACCTTTGAGCCGGCTGCTGAGGAGCCAGTAAAGGAAACAGCCTGAACTGCAGGGTGACGTATAACTGCTGCTGTCTGTTCTGTTTCGATCGGCAGGTTAACCACTATCCCAGCCAGGGAGGAGACCTCTGCAAATAGTTCAGAAATCGCATGAGCACAACCTGGAACATGCGGGTCATGTTTAAGAATGCATGTATTTCCTGCCATGAGTGCTGGCGCCAGAAATCGGAATGCCAGCCAGAATGGAGCGTTCCACGGCAGTATGCCCAACAAGGGCCCCAGCGGGCGGTACTCCACACGACTTATATGGGCGTCACTTTCAATAATATCCGGTTCAAGGTAGGCAGCTGCATGTTTGCCATAGTGTTCCGCACACCACGCAGCTTTTTCCACCTCGGCACGAGCTTCCTTGATTGGTTTTCCCATTTCCTCTGTCATATTGCGCGAGAGGCTTTCACGCTCATCGCGCATCTTCTGTGCGATCTGCTTGAGTACATCCGCTCTGGTACTAAAATCAGTACGGCTCCAGAGCGAAAATGCGGCCTGCGCCAACTGGATTCGAGAATTTATTTCGTCAGTAGAGAGTGTGGCAAATTCCCTGACGGTTTCGCCGTTATGAGGATTGATTGCAATCAGCATGGTTTATCCCTTCCCTGCCTGACTCTGCAGTTCTGTTGCAGGCTCGGCAACTTCCACTGTTTTGACTCTGCCTGGCTTTGCCGGGGAACTATCTTCCTGCATGTTTTTTTTACTGTTGTTTTTCTTTTTTCCCGGACCGTTATTTGCTTTAACTATAAAATCCTCATCCAGAGTAAAAAATGATTCACAGCCATCTTCGGTTACCATAAGCGTGTCAGAAATACCAACGGTCTGCGTACCGCCGACAGCCCACAACCATGGTATAATATGAAAGGTCATTCCAGGAAGCAGAATGCGGGAATCTCCCTGCATTAGACTGAGAATATAGCCTTCGTCCCAGCTGGGGGGAAATGCAATTCCGATCGAATACCCGGAACGGGTTACCAGTTTTCCATTTTCATCTGTCGTTTTAAGAATTCCTCGAATCAGGTTGTCGACATCAGAAACGGTGATTCCCGGACGGATAGCTTTCTTGACTTCCCGCAAGGCCAGTTTCATTCGCTCCTGAGCGTGATATAACTTATCGCTGAGGTCACCGAAAACAACGGTTCTCATCATCGCAGTGTGATAGCGCCGATAGCAGCCCCCTACCTCGAGAAACACATGCTCGTTTTCAAGTATGCTGCGCCCTTCCCATGTAGCGTGGCCAATCATAGAACGTGGGCCGGATGTAACGTACGGCAGAACCGAAGGGGGTTCCCCACCTGCCTTGAACATAGCCGCACAGATGGCTGCTCCAATTTCATTCTCGGTGGCTCCGACCTCAGCGGCATCATATCCGGCGAGCATTCCTGCCTCGGTTGCAGCCGCCGCACGCCTCATTATCTCGATTTCTGCAGCTGATTTACATACCCGTCCATGTTCAACAATCCCGAAACAATCCAGCAAACGTCCATCACTGAAAGTCGTATGTATAGCATCCTGATGATACGCTGGAAAAAAATAGCTGTTACGTTCATAGCCGATATCTTTTTTTGAGAGACCAAACTCACGTAAGGATTCTACCAGCATCTGTATGGCATCA
The DNA here is from genome assembly GCF_054657935.1 of Spirochaeta dissipatitropha. Lineage (NCBI taxonomy): Bacteria > Pseudomonadati > Spirochaetota > Spirochaetia > Spirochaetales > Spirochaetaceae > Spirochaeta > Spirochaeta dissipatitropha. The sequence continues at coordinate 76,205 of NZ_BAAHXT010000013.1, forward strand.
CCTGTGTCGGGGTAAGGACGGGTAAGTTCGACCCAGGTACGGGCATGTACATTGGACTCTTCAAGATAACGGGTAACCATAAAGGGCTCATTCTCCAGAGGAACTACCAAGGCCTGGAAAAAAGAATAACCGGTCGTCTGATAATCAGTTAAATACATGAGATTTTCCGGATCGGAAATAATAACGGCATCCAGACGCCGAATCTGCATTTGCTGACGCAATTCAGTAATTCTTCGTACATATTCCTCAAAAGGAAAGGTCATATCGTCACGCTGTCTCATGCTGCCTCCAATCCGGCAACAACTGCCTGAGTAAAAATATCCAGCCCTGCCTTCAAATCATCATCAGGAATTGTGAGCGGAGGAATCAGTTTGATTACCTTTCCTCCGCTACCGCATGGTCCTACCAGCAATCCTGCGGAGAAACATGCAGAAGCAATTGCTTTGGCTGTTGAACCATCACCAAGATCCAGAGCCTGCATCATTCCCTTTCCCCGGACCTCAAGGTTACGCTCAGGAAACCTGGTGGCAATCTTTTCAAGTGCCTGCCGCATGATTGCGCCTTTTCGTCTGGTCGAATCCATAAGCTCGTCATTCTCGAAATACCGAAGTGCTTCAGCACCGGCTATGAACGATATGTTCTGCCCGCGAAAGGTTCCGGTATGCTCGGCGGGCTTCCAGTGAGCATCGTACTCAGGCTTTACCAGATTCATGGCAATAGGTGTTCCAATACCGCCAAGACCTTTGGCAAGGGTAATGATATCGGGATCCAGACCTATACCATCAAAGCTGAAATAGCTACCTGTACGTCCACAGCCGGCTTGAATATCATCGATAATGAGCAAGGAACCGAGATCACGGGCCAGAGACTGAACCTCCTGCAGCCATTCAGCTTCTGCGATATGTACTCCACCTTCAGCCTGTATCGCTTCAAGTATAAATGCCGCCGGCTTAGGCCGTTCGCTGGATGGATCTTCAAACTGAGCACGGAGCTGTTTTAATGATTCCATACCGCGGTTAAACGGAGCTCGAAAAACGTGTTCCAGAGGTACACCGGCAGCATCCCTGAAATAGCTGTTAGCAGTACAGGCCAGGGCGCCAAGGGTCATACCATGAAATCCTTCGGTAAATGCGACAATGGTCCCTCGACCGGTAACACGCCGCGCCAGTTTCAAGGCTGCCTCAACAGCATTGGTTCCGGTCGGTCCCATAAACTGCATTTTGTGATCCATGTTGCGCGGCTTCAGAATGATTTCAGCAAATTTTTTGATAAAGCTTCGTTTTGCAGTGGTGTACATATCCAGACTATGAAGCACGCCATCGTTCTGTAGATACTCAATAACTGCTTTCTTCATGTGGGGATTGTTGTGACCAAAGTTCAGGACTCCAGCACCGGCGAAGAAATCGATATAGGTCTTGCCCTGTTCATCTGTTTGCCGTGCGTTGCTCGCCGTAGAGAATACCGTAGGGTATGACCTGCAATAACCGCGGATTTGTGATTCGTATTCCTCGAAAACCTTCATGACACTTCCTTTCTGCCGAAACTACATAAATGTATTCTTTGGAAATAAGGATACATTTAGGTCTTCATATAGACAAGTTAGTACCAAAATGTGTTCAATTCAAGACTGTGAAGAAATAAAACGAGATTTGTATGATTTTTTGAGACATTCCTCTATATGGATGAAGAATCCGGCATTGGCACTCCGGCGATCGAGGCAAAAATCCGTGCGGCTGTTTCGATCAATCCAGTGTTGAATTCATACCTGGGACTATGGCATGGAGCAGTGTATTTCTCGGCATCTGCATTACCAATAATCATGAATGCACCCGGAATTTCATTCAGATAATAGCTGAAATCCTCACTGGCCATGAGTGGGAGTAGTATTCCGGAATGATGATACTCGTCTCCAAGTATACATTGCAAAGCTGTTCTGGCCTTTGCAGCCTGCTCTTTATGATTTACTGTTGCTCCATACCTGGGCACATGCTGGACCGTTGCTGTTGTGCCGTAGGCAGCAGCCGTATGCCCGGAAATTTCACTGATAAGCTCAGTGACCAGGCCCAGAAAAGCACTGTCACCGATCCTTATACTCCCCTCAAGCCGGACACTATCGCGGATAACCGTTGGAGCACTGGGAGCATCAAAAGAAGTAATGCTGACAACAGCAGGTATCTGAGGCGGCAAGCGTCGGCTAACGATTTGTTGAACTGCAGTTACAATCGCAGATCCAGCCAGAACGGGATCCCGACATACCTCAGGTTGACTGGAATGGCCCCCGATACCCTTAATGTCTATAATAAAGGTTGCATTTGCCGACATTACGGACCCGTCCGGGCATACTGCCCTCCCGAATGGGATAGCCGGCCAATTGTGCCATCCGTATATCTCGTCTACTCCCTCAAGAGCACCATTTTCGATCATCCTCAGGGCTCCATGCCCCCCCTCCTCAGCTGGCTGGAACAACAGACTGATCGGCGCTGATAATTGTGTCTCATGCTGTTTCAACCACGAAGCTGTCAGCATAAGGGCTGCAGTGTGCCCATCATGTCCGCAGGCATGCATACAGCCAGGGTTTACTGAAGACCAGGGGGTCTCGCACTCCTCCTGTATAGGCAGGGCATCTATGTCACCCCGGAAGGCAATATGCTTTGATTCAGATAATGAAGCAGTCTGAGGTTCAAGGCGGGCAATAGTGCCGGTTTTAGTACATTTCTCCCAGGGAATTTCCAGCAATGTTAATGCGTTCCGGATTCTCTCAGCAGTTTCGTGCTCCTGCCAGGTCAGCTCAGGGTGTTGATGCAGTTCACCCCAGAATGCCATAGCTGCCTTCAGATGCTTATCTATGCCCCCTTCTACCGGATAATACTCCATTTACTTCCTCCACCTGCGTATCAGAGTATCGAGAATAAACCAGCATTTAAAGGGGATTCTCCCAAGCTCAATTTTTTACTGCATTAATACTCTATAATTTTTCAGAAATAACTTGACTCATCTGATGTATGGTTATATAGTTAAACATATAACCATAGAGGGAGGTGCGTATGGCGCAATCGCTTGATAATGAAATTCCCTTGTTTCTGCAGATAAAACAGAAAATTGAAGACATGATCGTAAGCGGGAGTCTGAAAGCTGGAGACCAGGTTCCCTCTTCAACCCAAATGGTCAAATTCTACCAGGTGAATCATCTGACAGTTCTAAAGGGCATAAACATGCTGGTTGATGAACAGATACTCTTCAAGAAACGCGGTGTAGGAATGTTCGTAGCTGAAGATGCCAGTGACAAACTGCACCAACGGCGGCGCAGTCTCCTTGTCAGGGACTTTGTACAGCCGCTTCTTCGGGAAGCCCGACATCTAGGTATAAAGCTGGATGAACTCACAACAATAATTGCGCAGAGCGCTCAGGAGGATCAACATGAATAATACTGTGGTGCAGGATATAAGCCTGCGATACGGAAAGACGGAGGCCATCAAAGGATTAAGCTGTACTCTTTCCACGGGGGTCACCTACGGGCTGATCGGACGTAATGGCGCAGGAAAAACGAGCCTGCTTTCATTGCTGGCTTCATATCGGAAACCGGATAGCGGCAGCATTCAGATACGAGGAGAGAGTCTCTTTGAAAACACGGACCGCATGGGTGACGTACATTTTGTCTATTCCCGCGATATGAGCGAGGAGGATGACAGTGTATTGCGAAATCTGCAGCACAGTGCCAGATACCGCCCGGACTTCGATATGGAATATGCTCTTGAGCTCATGAATAGGTTCCGATTGGACCCGGACAAAGCGGTGAACCAACTCTCTGTTGGAATGCAGGCTGCGGTAAATGTCATTGAGGGCCTGGCTTCCCGCGCACCGCTCACTCTTTTTGATGAAGTTCATCATGGAATGGACGCACCTTCCCGCGAGTTATTCTACGAGGCTGTTATTGAGTCCCGGGCTGCCGGTGACCGCTGCTTTGTCCTTTCGACACATCTTGTGTCCGAAATGGACTACCTGTTTGACCACGTACTGATTATGGACAAGGGGTCATTACTGATCGATGAGCCATACGATGATGTGGTAGCCAGAGGTATCACCGTAACTGGTGAGATAGCAGCTGTTGACCGCTTCTGTGAGAATCATCAGGTGATCTCCAGAAAAACGCTGGGAGGTACAGCCGCTGCAATGCTCTATGGATTGCTGACAGAGAAGGAGCAGGAAGCAGCAGTCACACAAGGACTGGAACTTTCACCTGTCTCACTGCAGGAATTGTTCATTCATCTTAGCAAGGAGGAAAATAACCATGCAATCAATCAACATTAATCACAGCTGGAAAGTATTCGAGGATATCTATCTGCAGCTCATGACCTGGGCCATGTGGGCACTTGGCATATTACTTGTGGGATTTCTGGTAGCTATCGTCTTCATTGAACCCCTGCGTGAACTTGAACAAAGCGCAATGGCAATGATCACACATCCTGCCCGGATATTCATATTTATCTGTGGAATCGTCAGCGGAATGTACATAATCCAGTACTACATCAGGCAGGGTGTAACCCGTCGAAGTTTCTTCATTGGCATGGCGGCCGCCGGCATTGCTGTAGCAGCTTCCATTCAGCTGATCGGAGCAGGTCTGAACGGTATCGCTGCACTGATTGGCATGGTCAGCCCTTATCAGCCCGGCAGCGAATTAAGTGTGTATGCTGGAACAAGCCACAGTTATCCAGTCACAATGGGCATTTCAACCTTGATGCTGAGCCTGCAGTTTCTCATGGGCTGGATAATCGGATTTTCATTCTATCGCTATAAGGGCATAGGCGGATTCATAAGTATTTGTTCCACCATTCTGGTTCTGGGTGCAGGGAATCTGATCTGGGATCAAAACGCTGTGATCAGTATATCGGGGGTGCAGTTATCTCTTCACAGAGGGCTGTCACTCACTGCAGCGATATTATTCAGTCTTGCAATTCTGACAGCACAGCTGGGCGCGCTCTTTCTGATGATCCGCAATTCACCAATCAAGACAAACTGAAAGGCGGCATGATAGGGACAATTCCTTCATACCTATAACGGCGGTCTTGCCGGGTATTGGTTATATTCACTACCCGGCACTGGCAGCCTCTCTGCTGATACGATACAATGAAGTAATGCCTGACTACACAGATGATCTGTCAAAACGCCTGCACATCAGCATCCTGCTTGTCCTTGTTCCTACAATCGCAATAATTACACTTCTTTTTTATATTCCCTTCAGCAGAGCAGAAACCAACAGAATTGACCAGCAGTGTTCTTCTGATCTGGCACTGCGGGCCGTGGCGGCAGACTTCGTAATAGATCGGTTCATTTTTGCAGTTGATTCTCTGGCAAGTAGATCAGCGATCAGAGGGTATCTGAACGAATATGCAACAGGCAGAAGAAACCTTCAAAGTGTCATTGATTTTACCGAACCGCGATATGCAGATGGAGCGCGAGTCACGAACAATCTGATCGGAGCCCGGAGAACACTAAGCGACGGGACAAGCATTACCAGCTATGGATCCCAGGATTTTCTTGAGGGCATAGACCCCGGAAAATCCGAGCACATCTTTTATATTGATTCCAGTCTGATTATCGTTATACAACGTCCTATTGTTGAATCAGGTGCAACTATTGGATATGACTTAGCGTCATTCAATGCTGACGTTATTATAGATGATCCACCAGAAGGTTTTAATGCACTTTCTTTATCGTATCCGGATCAGCTTTCTGCGGATTCGTACATGTACCACTCAAAGCTGTCAGCAATTCCCTACTACATCAGCGGGGAAATGGATCAGCAAGTGCTCACTGATGCCCGTATGGCAATGCTCTCGAAAATATTCCTGTATATCAGTCTGTCATCGCTCACTATAGTCATACTATTGTATTTTACGGTTTTCAGGTTCATGAAAAACCTTATTGACCGTCTGTATATTGCCAAGGAAGAAGCCAACTCGGCCAATCAGGCTAAAAACAGATTTCTGGCTACCATGAGCCATGAAATCCGTACCCCATTGAATGGAATTATTGGTTTTGCTGATCTCCTGTCTGATACTCCTCTCATGCAGGACCAGAAAGAGTTTGTCCAGTATATACAGGTATCATCCGAAACCTTGACGGGCGTGATCAGTAATATACTTGATTTTTCTCTTATTGAATCAGGCAAAATCGCGATCAGCAATGTTATAACAGATCTCCGATCCTTACTGGAATCCTGCGTTGACACCGCCATGTACAATGCAAAAAAGAAAAATATCATATTATCCCTGGACATTAATGAGGATATAACACCTTATGTTTATGTTGATGATATAAAGCTGAAACAAGTGCTCATTAACCTTGTTATAAATGCAGTGAAGTTTACCGAGCAAGGAGCAGTAACATTGCGGGTATATTCAGAAAAGCACAGCAAAAGAGGAAATACAGCACGTCTATTCTTCTCGGTTACTGATACAGGAATTGGAATTTCTCCAGAAAGCAGGCTCAATATATTTGATCCCTTCGTACAGTCCGAGAACAGCTCGACGCGCAGATTCGGAGGATCAGGACTTGGATTATCCATTGCTCAATCGATTGTAGAAAAAATGGGAGGGCACATTACTGTATCCAGCGAGATCGGGAAAGGCTCAACCTTTTCATTCAACATTCCTGTATCTGTGGCCGAAAAATCTCCGGCTGCGGCAGCTGAGCACGACTCTGCAGACATTGGCAAAGACACCGATTCAAAGCCAGGTAAGACCAATGCAGAAGGACACCCGGATATGACTATACTCATTGCTGAGGACGATAGAATCAATATGAAACTCCTGATCAACGTTCTGGGTGGTGTCAGCCCCAAAGCCAGAGTAATTACAGCAGCAGATGGAAATGAGGCTATCGAACAGTACCGTTCCAGTCTTCCAGATCTGATTCTGATAGATATACACATGCCGGTGCTGGACGGGATAGAAGCAAGCAGGCAAATACGGCAGCTCGAGCAACATACCTCAACCCGGACACATATTATTGCACTTACTGCTGATATATCTGAGGAGACCCAGGATATCTGCCGAAAAGCCGGTATCGACGACTTCCTGGCTAAACCGCTCAATATCGAACTGCTCAGGAAAACTATCCTACTTCTTCTTTAGGGTCACTGCGCTCCCTGTATAAATGCAGTAATCGCTGACACCAAGCCCTCAGCCAGCGGCAGGTCAGGATCGGAATAAGCTGCCAGATTAGCCCCCTGATCAGCGGGAGCAGTTTTCAGTACATGATTCATGCCCTCTATAACTGTAAACTCAGCTGCTGCATTTCCTTCACGAAGTTTTTCAGCATCTTCTATGGATACCTGCAGATCGGTACTCCCCTGCACTATCATAAGAGGAATGGTCAATTCACCAATCAGTTGAACCGGATCGTAGGAAAACCAGGAAATCAGATAAGGCTGAATGGAGGGCCTGAACAAGGACTCAAAGCCAGCTGGTATTTCCTCGACCATTTCTCCGGCACGAAGTGAATCCATTATACTTATAGCTATTTCTGCTACCTCGGGGGATTGAGCTTTCAACTGTCTCTCAAGGGTATAATATGCAGGTTCTCCGATACCAGCCAGGTTGATCATAAAAGCAGTCTCAGTGTGCAAGGCGGCCGCCATACCGATGAGCGAGCCCTCGGAGTGGCCAATAATACCTACGGAGGCGATCCGGGAATCCTGCAGCAATTTGTTGATCCACTGTACGTAGTCATCTATATAATCAGAAAAAACCAGCTCACTTTCAGACCTGAGTGCAGCTGCGCTCTCACCTATTCCCCGCTTATCGGTGCGCAGCGAAGCGATGCCCGCATCGGCAAGAGATTCAGCAAGCATCCGCAGGCTGTTGTTTTTTCCGGGAAGCATAGGACTATTTCCATCCCGGTCAGTAGGTCCGGATCCGGCAATTATGAGAACCGCAGGAAAAGGTTCAGTACCTTCGGGTAATAACAGCGTACCTTTCAGAACGCCAGTACCTATATCCAGACTCAGGTCTTCCTCCAGATATCCTGAATATGATTCTTTTGTGCTTTCCATAAAAAAAGCCTCCTCGTTTGCTGTTTGGGATTCTACAGGTGAATTTTGCATACTGCCGCATGACGAAAACACAGCGGCCGTAATTACCAGGACAAATACTACCTTTCTCATACAAACAACTCCTATCAAGTCTATGTATTAATAAAGTACTGATGAAGGTTGCTTTTATTCATTTCAGAAACGACTTCGTACTGGTAATACTTGACGGTGCCAATGGCAAAGATTACCATTTAGCTAATGATTATTAAAAACCTGCTGGATAAGCTTCAGCTGCTGTCCGAAGCACAGAATGTGTCGTTGAATACCTCCGACGTTTTGTTTCCAGCAGGTTCAGAAGCGAGTGAACTGTACATTGTAATGAGCGGCAGGCTTGAAGCCTGTACCAGCGAAGGGATGCGCCTGGGTATTCTTGAGCCTGGTGATCCGGCCGGAGAGATTGCAGTATTATTAGGCGGCACCCGGAACGCCGAGGTGCGTGCACTTGAGCCTTCCCTTCTGGGATCTGTCTCCCGTAAACAGCTCATAGAGGCGATGGAAAAAGAGCCCTTACTGAAGGCGGAACTGGAAGCGGTCATGCAGAAAAGACTCCTGCACAATCGCTTGCGTTCATCAATACACAGCTGTTTTCCCGGTCTTTCCAATGATCAAATTCAGATTCTCCATAAGCAACTGGAACTGCATACCCTGCAGCGCGATGAAGTTCTGTTTCAGGAAGGAGACGAAGCCCACAGCTTATTCATCAGCATCAGCGGTATTCTTGAGGTGTATCGCGAATCTCAATCAGGAACAGAGATATCCGTGGCTTTTATTCGGCCTGGAGAAACCATTGGCGAAATGGCATTACTCAATGATAATATACGTACTGCATCAATCCGTGCCGCACGTACGAGCATAGTAGCCTCTCTGTCCCGACCTGCATTTGAAGCAATCAGCAGAAGTAATCCTGGAATACTTATGGAAATTTCCAGACTTGTTGTCAGCCGTTTGCAGCCACGACAGACCCAACAGAAAAAAACAAACCAGAGGAACGGCACAACGATTGCATTAATTGCTGCAGGGAGTGAAATCATTCATCCGGAAGCTATAGCTAAAAGCCTTGCCGATAACATGCCTAAAACAGTTTCGGTTCGTGTAATCAGCCGGGATTCTATAAACCGCTTGTTCAGAAACAGCGCTCCAGCAGATGCACACCCAGGAGATTCATACTCTGCTGCTATAGACGGCTACCTGAAGGAATTGGAAGATCAATACGATCTGGTGCTTCTGGCAGGCGATCCTGTAACTTCCACACGCCTTCCAAGCCCCTGGGAGCATCGATGTCTGTCACAAGCTGATGAATTACTGCTGTGCATGAAGGCAGGAGCGGAAGGCCTTAATCCAGTGGAACAGCATATTCTGAGCGACAACAGCATGGATGCACCACCGGTGCGCAGCCTTTTACTCATACATAATACAGATTCAGACACACCGCGTCATACCCGTAGCACCCTACAGCAGAGAAATGCTCAGCGTCATTTTCACTGCCGCAGCAATAATGCCGGTGATATTGCTCGGGTTGCCCGCCTGCTTACCGGACATGCGGTAGGTGTAACTCTTGGCGGAGGTGGGGCGCGTGGGGTTGCCCATGTAGGTGTACTGCGTGCATTACAGGAAGCAGCTATACCTGTCGACTGTATTTCCGGAACCAGCATGGGGGCCGTTGTAGGAGCTATGTTCGGCGCAGGGGCAAGCTGCCAGGATATGATCAACCAAATTCATGAGATGTTTGTGAAGATCAATCCTTTCAATGAGTATACGCTCCCGGTATTCAGTCTTCTGCGTGGCCGTAAGGCCGAACTAACCGCTCACCGCACATTCAGGGGTTTGCATATTGAAGATCTCTGGATACCTTTCAGCTGCGTGTCTACAAATATAAGCAAGCAGAAACCGGCTATTCACTCCTGCGGCCGGCTTTCAAAGGCAATTCTGGCGACAACAGCCATTCCGGGTATTGTAACACCAATAGTTATAGACGGTGACATTCACGTAGATGGAAGCGTCTGCAATAATCTCCCGGGTGACATTCTACCGCCTGTATGCAGCAAACTCATTGCCTGCGATGTAAACCCGGCACATAACTTCAGCTCGCTTCCCTCTCAATTTCCATCGCCCTGGTCAGCGTTACTTCCTGCGCGATTTCGAAAAACTACGCAGGTCCCAAAAATCGGAGCAATACTTACTGCAGCCCTGAATTCCGGAAGCTACCAGGCAGCGGCAACGGTACTCAATGAGGCTGATATTGCCCTTACTCCTCCTGTTGCAGATATAGGTCTACTCGATTTTTCACGAGCTCCTGAAATTGAAGAACGCGGCTACCGACATACTATTGCACAACTGGAGAAAATCGATGCAGCTGACTGGTTTACCACTCTCAGTTAATCCTGAGTGGGCGGCTGATAAAACTGAGCCGAACATACACGCCGGAGAAATCAAATGAATTACTCAAATCTTCAAACTCAGGCCCATTGAGTTCATTTTCTGTATCTTTTGATCCCCGCAGACTGTAGGTAACAGGGGAATTATTGGCAATGTTGTAACCGACTGTCAGACCGAAACCGCTATTGTCTTCCTCATTGGTAATATACATAAAATTCAGATAAGGAGATGTTACAGTTGCCATTCCTGTCACACGTACAGTAGAGTCATCGGTATGCCTGCGGCAGCGAATGTTATCACCTTCAAAATCAGCTTCCGAACAGCCATCCAGAGAATCGGCTCGTACAATAATAGAATCAGCGCCTTCAAGATTGAAGTCTCCCAGAGTCTTGAACATGAGGGTTACTCCCCAGTTAACACCTGCATGAATAGCCAATCTGCCTTTCTGATAATTTACTTCCGGCGCAGCACTCATCAAAAAGCCAAAGCCATCACCAAAAAATCCCGAAAGATTAAACATTGTTCCAACAGAGGCATAGTCCCCATTTTCGAGCTGGAACGCAGTGAAGCCCGGAAACCATCCCAAACCCAAGCCAGCTTCAAAAGCTACTGCGCTAATAGAATCTTCGGGGTTTACTGAAGCACTGACCCCGGATCCTAAAATAATGCTGTCTCCGGATGTATGATTATAATCATCCCGTAGCTGTGTTATTCCAATCGGTTCCGTGTCAAAACCGGAAAAAAAAGCGCCAGATGCACCAAACCACATATTCGCGGGTATCGGATTACCATCCGAAGTTTCAGTCTGGGCAAAGACCACAGACCCTGATCCCAGAAGTATCCCGATAACCAGCAAAATACTCATCCTTCTCATGTTTACTCCTCATAATGCAAAAGATGACTAAAATAATAATAATGAAAAACCAGAATTTCAAGGCAATTCATTAAGAGATGTCGATTTCATGCTTCCTTATTCGTCTACCTGGTAGCAATGCTGTTCAAGCAGGAGTTCAACGCAAGCAAAAGGAGGTTTGCATGTCAAAAATAGGAGCATGCATCTGGATGGATGGTGATACCACCGCAGATGCCGCTAAGTTCTACACAGAGATTTTCCCGAATTCGCATATTTCGGCTACTACTCGTTTTACCGAGGTTGGCCAGGAGTTTCACGGCCAGGATCCCGGCTCAATAATGACGGTAGAATATACGATAGACGGGTTCAGTTTCTCAGCCCTGAACGGAGGATCACATTTTACTCCCAACCCTTCTATATCTTTCTTTGTCCGCTGTGAGAATGCGGACGAAGTAAACCGGCTCTGGAAGAAACTGTCACCAGGCGGCTCTGTGTTGATGCCGCTGGACAGCTACCCCTTCAACGAGCGTTATGGCTGGATACAGGATCGATTTGGGGTGTCGTATCAGCTGATTACAGCTCCCTCGGCAGCCGGGCAGCGAATCTCACCATGCCTGTTGTTTACAGGAGAAGTCTGCGGCAAGGCTGAAGAAGCGATTGACTTCTACACTTCTGTGTTTACCAATTCCGCAGCCGGAGAAATAACCCGCTACGGTGCCGGCCAGGAACCGGATGCAGAGGGCACGGTAATGCATGGCGAATTTCAACTGGAAGGGCAAGCCTGTATCGCAATGGATAGTGCACTAAACCACGATTTTTCATTCAACGAGGGAATCTCACTGATTGTGGATGCGGAAACACAGCCTGAGATCGACCGTTACTGGAATGCACTGTCAGCGGTGCCGGAGGCTGAACAGTGTGGATGGCTCAAGGATCGTTTCGGAGTTTCCTGGCAGATTCTTCCGAATTCAGAAATGAACCGCGTACTGGCCTCGGATAATGAGGAGGCAAAGAAACGTGTACTGGAAGCCATGTTCAGGATGAAGAAAATAGATATTGCCGGACTGCAGATGGTCGAGAAGTCCTGAATCAGAAGCAGTATTTCAGCTATTCGGCTTCAGAAAACGGGCCCGGAATCGCGGGCCCGTTTTCCGGACAAACCTGAAACTTTTATTTCAGGATGTCACTCTTTGCGGCCTCTCTGACATCCTCCGGGAAATCCTCGGTTTCGAAAACCGGACGGATCTCAAGGACATCACCTTCACCTGCCGGACATTTTCCTGCCCATCTCAGCGCTTCATCCATAGATTCGACTTCCAGTATCCAGTAACCACCGACAATCTCTGTAGATTCTGTAAATGGGCCACGGGTAATGTGCGGTCTGCCGTCTGAAAACGACACCCTGGCACCTTTAACCGGCGGTGTGAGTCCATCCAGACTGATCAGTACACCTGCTTTAGCAAGTTCCTCGTTATAACGCATCATTGCATCAACGGTCTCTGCTGTTGGGGCAAAGTCAGCGCCGGCAGAGGGCTCTTTATTTACAGGTGAGTTCTGGTACACCGACGGAATCATAAACATCATACATTGCATAATATCCTCCTGCTCTAATTGCATGTCATTAAGTAGTCGATCGGGCTTACCGGAATTAGACAGAGGTCAAAGTAATTTCATAATTTTCCGGATGCGATTCTGCAGAAAACGCTGCTCGGGTTCCTGCTGCGCCAGTTCGAATGCCCGCTGGTAGTCTGCCAGCGCATCTGTATACCGACCTGACTGAGCACAGAAATCAGCACGGGCCGCATAGGTCAGATGGTATTTCGTTAACTCTCCGCGGGATAACAGATTGTCTACTAATGACAATCCAGTTTCAGGTCCGTGGCACATCGCTGCTGCAACAGCTTTATTCAGTTCCACTATCGGCGATGGCTGCATATCAAGCAGTAAATCATATAAATCAAGTATCCGCTTCCAGTTTGTGTCCTGGGCACGGGCAGCCGTGGCATGAACTGCAGCAATTGCAGCCTGGATGGTGTATGGACCAATCTGCCCGAACCGGAAGGCCTGATTCATACAATCAATCCCGGCAGTAATTGCCCTGCGGTCCCAGAGAGAACGATCCTGATCATTCAACAGCACAATATTCCCGTCAGCATCAATCCGTGCCTTCCGGCGGGATTCCTGCAGCTGCATCAATCCGCAGAGCCCCAACACTTCAGGTTCCGGCAGCAGTTCAGACAATTCCCCGGCAAGTCTGATTGCCTCACGGGATAGATCACTGCGCAGCATGCTGGGACCGGAAGTGGCCGCATAGCCTTCACTGTACATCAGATAAATGACTTCAAGCACTGCATCCAGGCGCAAGGGCAGTTCCTGCGCGGAAGGAATTTCATACGGAATTGAATCCGAACGTATCTTTGCTTTGGCCCGTACAATCCGCTGCGCTATTGTTGAAGTTTCGGTTAGATATGCTCTTGCAATTTCATCTGTGCTGAGGCCACATACTTCACGCAGCGTCAGTGCAACCCGGGCATTGCGTGACAGCAAAGGATGGCAGCAGGTGAATACCAGGCGCAATTGATCATCCGGGACAATCTCTATGACCTTGTCCTGAAAATCCATGGATCCGGATACATTCTCAGCCAGAAGCGGCAACTTGTCACGGAATAGTTTTCGACGTCTTATAACATCAATTGCCCGGAACCTGCCTGTAGAAACCAACCAGGCTTCTGGATTTTCCGGTACACCGCGTTCAGGCCATACCTGCGCCGCGGTAAAAAATGCCTCCTGAAGAGCATCCTCTGCTAAATCAAAATCACCCAGGAGGCGTATCAGGGAAGCCAGAATCTTCCGGGCTGACCGACGGTATAACCGTGAGAGTATTTCTGTTGTTTCCTGAGAAGGCTCAGTCAGGTGCTTATTGCTTAGCATTTTGATAATATTTTAAGGCCATAACAGTCTTCATGCAAGCCTGATATCTTTGCTCGAACTAAATATCCTGATAGGATTTCTACAGGAGATTGCAGACATGCAGACAGATAATATTGCGCAGGGAGTAGTCCATGATGTTCCGGATGATTTGATAGCCGTTCTGCTTGCAGACCCCGAGCTCCATGAAAAATGGAACCAGCTAACCCCGCTTGCACGCAACGAATGGATCTGCTGGACCATTTCGGTAAAAAAAGCAGACACCAGACTCCGCCATATCGAGCGTATGACAGAAGAGCTCAAGGAAGGCAAGCGCCGGCCATGCTGCTGGCCAGGCTGTCCGCACAGATAGCTATTCCAGTTCCAGCATCCACTCAATTGCCATACTCAGCTGTGGATTCCAGAACTCAAAATTATGATCTCCTGAAGTCTCTTCGTAAACATGCGGTACCTTTTTCTCCTGGAGAAAATTAACGAATGCACGGTTCTGCTGCAGCAGAAAATCCTCTGTACCGCAGGCAAGGTACATTTCAGGCAGCATTTCGCCAGCGGTCTGTAATCGACGAATCAGCTCTTCGGGATTGTTTTCACTGCTGATCAGTTCAGCCGGCTTACCGAACATAAGCTCGTAGTACTCGTAGTTGGCAATATCGTTACCGGATCCCGGTTTCATCTGTGCAACCTCGTGGACAATGAGAGCAGAAGAAAGAGCAGCAATCTTGCCAAAGGTCTGATTGAACCTCAGGCTGGCATGTATGGCACCAAAGCCACCCATCGAGAATCCTGCGATGAACATGTCTTCTCTTTTCCGTGATAGATGAAACATTCCGGCTGCAAATTCCGGCAGCTCCTGACCGATGTAGGTACTGTACTTGCGACCAGTAGCTTTACCATCCAGATAGAAGCTGTTCTCACCAGAAGGTATAAGCACACATAGATTACAGCGGTCGGCAATGTCTACAATAGTGCTGTTAAGCAACCAATCACTACCCGCTCCGGTGTAGCCGTGCAGCAGGATCAAGGTTTTCATACCCCGATTATAATGTGGATTCTCTCCGCGATCACCTGGATCGGGCACAATAACCCGAAAGTCGACTTTACGTCTTAATGCATCTGAGTAATAATCGATTGTTGCCAGTGCCATAAACGGACTCCTTGAACTTCTATGAATACGATACAGTATATCAATGCTCTCGTAAAATCAAAATCAAAAAGAAATATTTATTGACAAAAACTGTATAAATATACACAATGACGGGCTTATGCATCTCCGGATTATATAAATATGCAGCGTACATTATATTTCAGTTACTCGATATGTCTGAGTGCTGCCGGAATGCCATTAGCAAAGGAGTTTATTTTGGACAAAAAGCTATTATCAAAATTCGTTCTTGCCGAGGATGTGCGGAAAACACTGGAGTCAGTGAAATCAATCATTATCCCGCAGGACAGAGAGCAGATGCTGGATCTGACCTTTAAAGGTGAGAAAGATACCTTTGAGGTCGGCTACGATGTCCCCGGCAAAGGTTTCTATGTTGAAGCCACCGTGGACAGATGTAAAAACGGTGCTTCAGTAAATTACACCGATGCATACATGAGACGGCGTGACCCCGCTGCAATGGTAATTGCAGATTCGCAGCCGACAGATAAGGCGAAATATACCGATCGCTTCGGTGAAACATTTGATAACACCAGAACCCAGGCGCTGGAATGGCTTGCCGGTCAGGATGAGTTGATTGTTCTTCCCTTTATGTCTGGAGACGCTGAGGGCAACTATCCTTCAGTTTTGGTAGCACCGGCAAACGCAGGTTTTTTTGTTACCGGACTGGCGGATCTTCAGGGATTCATCCCACGCTCGGAGCTCCCGGATAATTTTGAACCGGTAGGAGCACTTTTCCTCGTACCCCCGTTCCGTCATACCCACTTTGAGGGTAAACAGGTAGTAGTTCACAACCGAACACCCAAGGTACATGAACTGTTCTGCTTTAACCTCTATCCGGGTCCATCAGCAAAAAAAGGTGTGTACAGTATTCTGATTCATGAAGGTGAAAAGGAAAACTGGGTTACCCTGCATTCTTCTGCAGTTCGACTGATTACACCCTACGACAATGAGTTTGTAATCCTGCACGAAGGTGCCAGCGGTGGAGGAAAAAGCGAGCTGACTCAAGCTATTCACCGGGAAGACGACGGGCGGATTCTGGTGGCCAGAGATACAATACACAAGGAAAATATTTACCTTGAAATGCTGGATACCTGTGAACTGCATCCGGTAACAGACGACATGGCCCTGGCTGATATGGCCAGTTCTCCCAGCGGAAAACTGGTAGTCCAGGATGCAGAAGAAGGATGGTTTCTCAGAGTCGATCATCATACCGAATACGGAACTGAGCCGAGTCTGGAACGACTGTGTACGCATCCTCCCGAGCCGTTGATTTTTATAAACATAGACGGAAAACCAGGAGCTACCGCACTATTATGGGAACACACATTGGATGAACCGGGAAAACCTTGCCCTAACCCGCGGGTAATTATGCCCAGAAAGCATATCCCGAATGTAGTCACCGGAAAGGTAGAGGTAGATGTACGCTCATTCGGTGTTCGGACTCCTCCTACCACCAAGGACTCTCCTAATTATGGAATAATCGGAATGCTTCATATTCTCCCGCCGGCACTGGCCTGGCTCTGGAGACTGGTTGCTCCCCGTGGCCATGCAAACCCAAGTATTATTGCGACCAAAGGTTTGACCTCAGAGGGGGTTGGTTCCTACTGGCCTTTTGCTACCGGGAAAATGATTACCCAGGCTAACCTTCTGCTTGATCTCGCGCTGAACACTCCCATGACCCGCTACGTACTCATACCGAATCAGTACATCGGTGCCTTCCATGTGGGTTTCAAGCCTGAATGGATAGGACGTGAATACATAGCTCGCCGGGGAAGTGTAAAGTTCAGACCCGAGCAGTTGATTACCAGCCGATGTCCGCTACTGGGTTACAGCCTGCCATCACTCAAGGTGAATGGACAGGAAATGCCACACGGGCTGTTGCAGGTTGAAGAGCAGCCGGACGTTGGAATTGAAGGATACGACAAGGGAGCAAAAATCCTGAATGATTTCTTTCTCCAGGAGCTTGCCAAGTTTGACACTCCGGATCTTCACCCACTGGGCCGGCAGATTATCGAACTCGTGAAACAGGGAGCTCCAGCTTCCAGTTATGAAGAACTCATGCCAAGCGGCGTATCAAAAACCTGATTTCCAATTAGTAACACTGACCGTATGCCTGGCATGCGGTCAGCTATTCATAAGAAAATCCACTAAAATGTCACAAACTAATCTCCTACATGGACCCTCTTGCATAAAAAAGATTAGTAAATTACTATACTATTCCAATGGAGGAGTCATGCACAATGGAAAGCATTTGCTTGTCCGCGAAGTGTCTGATCCGGAGGGGTTACATCGGCTTCTGATTCAGGATGCCGGTTTGCTGGAACAACTTGATGGCAACGTACCATGGGAATTCAGGTGGTACTATAAGGTTATACTTTCCCTGGTCACCAATCTCGATCTTGACGAAGATGATGCGCGGATAATGTATGAAAAGATCATACAGCACAAATACATACTGTCACAACAAGTGGGGCGCGATATCGGATTCCGCGTTGCCTGCCTTGATTATCTTGTAAATATTGAGCATACAATCGTTAATCCCAAGGTGGTCGAGGCAACATATTTCGAACAACTACTAAGAAAAACTAAACTGGATCCTAAAATCGGCTGTTACAACTACCCATTCTTCTGCGAACTGGCCGAGACAGAACTGAGAAAAACAATTCGTCACGGGGAACACATGACGCTCCTTATTCTTGATTTCGATAATTTCAAGCAGTTGAATGATTGCTGCGGACATCTTGTAGGTGACGATGTTCTGAAATTCGGTGCGGACACCTTGCGGGAACGGCTGAGGACCGAAGATCTTTTTGCCCGCTACGGCGGAGACGAGTTTGTATGTTTGCTACCGCATACAGGTCCGAAAGAAATACCTCCTCTTGTAAAACGTCTGCAGAATATCTTCAAAGATTATGCAGACCCGGAATTATTATCATCACATGGTTTGAAGCTTTCACTTTCAGGAGGAGCAGCTGCGTATCCGGATGACGGTGAAAGCATTAAAGATCTGCTTTCAGCGGCTGATCGGCGGCTGTACCGGGCTAAGCGCTTCGGAAAGAATATGATAATTAGTCCTCATGAAGAGATTCTGGCCTGAAACTCAATCACTATTCGATTTTACTTGAACATATCTGCATTATTTACGATCTTGAGAAATAAGATAAAAACACCATTTTCAAGGAGTTCAGGGTGAAAAGAATAGTAACAGGCTTAGTTCTGCTTTTATTGGTACCAATGCTTGCGATGGCAGCAGGAAGACAGGAATCAAATACTTTACGAGTCGGAATGGATCTGCGCTACCCGCCTTTCGAGACCAGAGATTCGGACGGAAATCCAGAAGGAATCAGTGTGGACATTGCGACCGCTTTCAGTGAATTTCTGGGTCAGCCAGTGGAAATTGTAGATACCAACTTTGCGTCTCTCATACCTGCCCTGAACTCTGGAGATATTGATGTCATTATAGCTTCCATGAGCCGCACACCAGAGCGCGCCGAGGCGGTCAATTTTTCCGATACCTACCTTTATTTCAAGATAATCAGTCTGGTAAACCGGGATTTTGCGGAGGCCAATGGTATTACCGAGGATTCTACGACTGCCGATCTGACTGATAATGAAGCTACACGCTTTACTGGAATTACCGGACAGGTCTCCGCTAATATACCGCAGTCCCTGGGATTCGATGTGGAAATTGCCACCACCCTTGAATCAGCGATATTGAACGTAGTACAGGGATCATCAGATGTGCTGATGATGAGTGCCTTTCCAGTGACCCGAGGACATATGGCAAATCCCGATGACACTATTGTGGTCTGGGACTCCTTTTTATCAAGCCCGATAGCAATGGGATTCCGTAAGGACAGTCCTGAACTGCTTGCGCAGGCTAACAAGTTCATCGCCGGCATGTCGGAACCGGGGGGACTGTATGATGAACTATCACAGAAATGGGAGTCTGAAATAAGGGAGCGGCTAGGACGTTACGGTCTCGAGTTCTTCATTTCAGAGAACTGAGCAAGTCGTCATGTCAGTCAGGAGATTTTTCCGCGACAATATAGGATCGTATACCCTTGCTATTGCTACATTTGTACTATTCGGTATTTTTGTGGTTATGCGGCAGCGACAGGCCTTTAATGTCAGCGCGCTGCTTCCATATCGAGAGGACATACTAAATGGCTTCCAGCGAACCATCTGGGTTTCGCTGGTTGTTCTCTTTGGCAGTATGTCCCTGGGATTTCTGCTGTACCTGCTCTCACGCGCACCTATCCGCTACTTCAGAGCGTTTACCGATGTGTTTACTGAAATTATCTACGGCACACCCCTGCTGGTTATGATCATGATCATGGCATTTGTAATTGGACCTGCCTTTGGCTCTACAAACCGGGCTATCGCAGGTTTGATCGGTTTGACCCTATACATATCGCCCTACATGACCAACATCTACAAGTCTGCCATATCCAGCATCGATCGGGAACAGTACATGGCAATGGATTTATTCGGCTTTACGGTGTACCAGCGCTACCGCTATATTATTATTCCGCAGATAGTACGAATTCTCATGCCTCCCCTCATGAACAATTTTTCACTCATTATAAAAGGAAGCGCACTGCTGAGCGTACTCTCATACCGTGAACTTTTTTACGAAATACAACTTATGACCAACAACAACTTTCGTTTTGTGGAAGGATTCATTCTGATGTGGCTGCTGTATCTGACACTCACCATTCCACTTTCGCAAATGACCAAGTGGATCGATCGGCGGTGGGGCATATGAAAATCGAATTAAGCGGATTGAACCATGAATATGACATTCAGGTACTACACGATCTAAACTTTACACTGCAGAAGTATAAATCGATTGCGATTATCGGGGTATCCGGCAGCGGCAAGTCCACCCTGCTACGGATTTTATCGGGTCTCGAACAGGCCACCAGCGGTTCGGTGAAAGTCAACGAGCATGATGTTTCGGCAGCCGAATACCGGAATTCAGTTGGTTTTGTATTTCAGAATCACAACCTGTTTCCCCATTTGTCGGTTTTGCGTAACATAACGATAGTGCTGGAAAAAACCCGTGGTTATTCCAGGCAGGACGCTCACGATCGTGCACTCAAGTATCTCAGGCTGCTGCACCTGGAAGATCAGGCACATAAACTGCCCCGTAACATCTCGGGAGGACAGGCTCAGCGTGCATCTATTGCACGGGCATTATCAATTGATCCCGAGGTAATTTTTCTGGATGAACCCACATCATCACTCGATCCTGTGCTTACCTACGAGGTTCTGGCCGCTATCAAGGAACTGCGCGAACTCGGAATGGAGTTTGTTCTGGTCTCCCATGTCATGAGTTTCGTGCATGACTTTGCCGACTATGTTATATTTATGCATAAAGGGGAAATAGCAGAGCATGGCCCCCCAACCATTTTGGAGTCACCTGCAAGCGAAGCCCTCCAGGATTTCATGGCCAAGGTGCCTTGAGATCCTGGTTACAAAGCGCTGGTTTATATTTTTGATTAATTCCGCAATTCAGCCCTTGACCGCCCCACCTGTCAGTCCAGCAACAATGTACCTCTGTGCCAGTAAAAAAAAGAAAACAGCCGGTATAAGAGCCAGCGTTACGTAGCCCAGCACAAGATTCCAGCGGGACATATGCTGGCCCATGAAATCCATTACCCCCAAGGGGAGTGTATATTTGCGTTGATCGTTAAAGATCAACAATGGCAGAAAAAAGTTGTTCCAACTGGCTACAAGGGTAATAACACCAGTGGTTGCCAGGATCGGAGTCGACAACGGCATAACCATATGAATCATAAATCCGATTGGCCCATAACCGTCAATCGAACAGGCATCCTCCAGATCCTGTGGAATCGCTTTGAAAAAACCGTACATCAACAGCATCTGCATCGGCATCTGGAATGCAGCTTGCGGCAGGGCTACACCAAAATAACTGTCCATAAGGCCAAGACTTCGCACCTGCAGAAACAATGGCAGCATTGCAACGGCAATAGGAAACAACAAACCAAGCAGGAAATAATTCAATAATACTCCGTTCAGGTAGAAATTAATCCTGGCAAGTGCGAATGCTGCCATTATGCAGATAATCATACCAACACCAACGCTTATAAAAGATACTATCAGTGAGTTACCTAATGCCCGCCAGAAGAAGCCAACCTCTCCAGTCAACAATGCTGTGTACTGCTGAATCAGCAACGGTAGCGTAATTCCAAATGGGTTATTCATGAGGTCGCCCATTGCCTTGAATCCACCCATCACAGAAATATACAAGGGAATGAGCACCAATAAACTGACCGTGATACAAACTCCGTATTTATACCCATACAAGGTTAACTTTCGTCGTTTTTCAATAACCATTATAGATCTCCTCTATCGACTGCTCACTATTTAGCATTACGTAACAGAACACGTTGATACACAACACTGAATGCAAGACAAATCACGAATATTGTTACAGCTACCGCACTACCATAGCCGATTGCATAGCGCTCAAGCCCGAACTTGTACATATAGGTCACCATTGTTTCGGCCGCATTCACCGGGCCTCCACGACCCATTGCCCAGATAATATCGAATACCTGTAATGAACCAATAATCGAAAAGAATACCGACACCATTATTGTAGGCTTCAGAAGGGGCAGGACTATATGTCGAATAACCTGCAGATCACCGGCTCCATCTATTTTTGCAGCATCATATAATTCATTCGGTATGCCCTGCAGACCGGCTATATAAATCGTCATATGGAGACCGAAATACTTCCAGAAAATAACAATCAGTACTGCCCATAGCACGGTATCCGGGTTTGCCAAAAGCGCAACCCGTTCGGCTCCAGGACTTACCAGACGAACAATGTAATTTACAAGTCCATACTGAGGATGGTAAATGAATTGCCACAATACACCAGTGACGATCTCCGACA
Source organism: Spirochaeta dissipatitropha (assembly GCF_054657935.1). Lineage (NCBI taxonomy): Bacteria > Pseudomonadati > Spirochaetota > Spirochaetia > Spirochaetales > Spirochaetaceae > Spirochaeta > Spirochaeta dissipatitropha. Next base: position 98,544 of record NZ_BAAHXT010000013.1, read on the forward strand.
TGACAAAGGGAAGAAAGAAAATTGTGCGAAACAGTACTGCCAGAGGGAAATCACTCTTTTGAACAATCAGTGCCAACAGCATCGCAAACGGAAGCTGAACAAGCAGTGAAAAAATCATGATTATAAAGCTGTTCTTCAAAGCAGTCTGGAAAATATTATCACTTAATAGACGAGAAAAATTCTCAAGTCCACGGAAGTCAACCATTGGTCCAAGACCGTTCCAGCGGTACATGCTAAATACAATTGCCTGGAAAACCGGATACACAACAAATAGCGTATACAGTATAAGCGCCGGTGTGAGTAACAGTACCACTGTACCTACTGTCTGCTTACGCAGGGTGAGTATTTTCGCAGTCACTATGGACCTCCTGTAAATGAAAAGCGCCCGGGAAAGCTATCCCGGACGCGTTTTTAAAACGAAAAACCTAATTGGAATGTTCCTGGTAAGCAGCCTGGATTCGTGCGGCTGCCTGCCGCGGGGTAGATCGATCAGCCAGGATTTCCTGAACAACATCATTGATCACACCACCGACTGCAGGAGGAAAGAACTGATCCAGATACAACTGATAGTACTCAGCTTCACTGACGACCTGGGCAACCTGCTGCATCATTGCGTCTTCAATACCTACTTCAGCACCGATAACAGTTGGGATTATTGTTCCCATCCGTGCCTTGGCGGTATTATTCTCCAGATTGATCATAAATCTAAGGAAGTCGATCGTTTCATCCGGAGCATTGATACCGAGTTCATAGCCATTACCACCACCCAGTACATCAGTACCAAGTCCGGGTGCACCTTCAATCAATGGAAAAGGAGCAACTGCAAGCGCACTGCCAATACCTCCGTCAAGTGAGGAATCAGCCTGGACATACGGTGCCCACTGCCCCATCAGCTCCATAGCAGCCTCGCCGTTACCGACCAACGCAGCCTGATCGCTCTGGGTTGCACCAAGAAAACCACTCTGGAACGCACCGGCATCCCGAAGCTCAAGCAGTAATTCACCAGCTCGAACAAACGGTGTATCAGTAAAACTGCCGGTCCCCATCTGTACTGCTTCAATAGCTTCCTGTCCACCCATACGCATAGCCAGATAAGTCCAGTAGAAGTGAGCTGGCCATTTGTCACCACCAGCCAGTGCCATCGGCACATACCCAGCGGCACGTACATCAGCGACCATCTGCAGCATTTCGCTCCAGGTTGCAGGGAACTCATTCCAACCGGCTTCAGCAAGAATTTCGGTATTATACCAGAAAGTAACAGCACCCATATCGAATGGAATTCCATACTGTTCACCATCGTATGCATATACACCAAGTACACCTTCCGGATACCAGTCACCCCACTCTGTTCCATGTACAGCATCAGTAATTGGACGGATCAAACCAGCCTGGGCATGTTCAGCCATAACACCACCGCCCCAACTGCTGAATAGATCCGGCGGATCACCAGCCTGCATCAAGGTAGCCAAGCGACTTTTAAAGGCTTCATTTTCCAGTACAGTAATTTCGATGGACACACCCGGGTTGGCAGCCATGAACTGATCGGCCAGAGCCTGTCTGTTATCCTGATCAGCCTGCTCTGTATGCATATGCCAGAATCTGATAACCACACCATCATCAGACTCATCATCCTGTGCACACGCAACCATACCAACTGTCAGGCCGAGTACAATACTCGCTGCCAGCAGATACATAAAAATGCGCTTCATATAAGCACCTCCTTTTTCGTATAAAAAAGCGTATCATGCTCCAAGTGCATCCAATAGGGGTCAAACGGATTGTTTCGGTATCAGAGGTTTCACCTATTTCCTGATCGGTGTTTTGCTTGACTGACTTCACGTTTTACTGAATACCCTGCAAGCTTTTACTTGCGCCCGGGGAAAACATTTTCTATGATTATATAATGAAAAAATTCCCTACCTACTGGAAATGGTATCAAAATAAAGGTGTTCACGATGGATTAACATCCGGTGAAGTTCGTCATATCCGTGCTGTAAACGGAATGGTTCTGATTGTAACCGGCCTGTTATGGCTTCAACTCCCGATTATTATCAATCTGCTTCCTGATACACGCCTGATTTTAGCTGCATTTTTTATATGGCCAGCTCTGAATCAGCTTGTTCCGTACTGTAATCACCGCAGGGCGTATACAGCAGCAAGGTTAGTGTACAGCTTGTCCACTATAATCATGATTGCTTTCATTGCTATTCAGCTTGGTCCGGAGACAACCAACCACTTATTCATGATAGCAGCCATTATCGGCTTTTTTATTATCTTTCCGCCAACTCAAAAGCATCTACTGATGATTATGGTCGTACTGGCTGGTGCAGCCCTGATCGCTCTGGAATGGTTCTTTAATTCCAACAATGGATTACTCAACCTGCCACTTGAATTCATTATGATTGCCAGATGGTCTTCTATTTCTGCATTCGTCATGATTGTGATCGGCATTACGGCTTATCACTACAATGTAGTTACATCAACTGAAACATTGCTGAATACAGAATATCAGCGTTCTGAAAATCTACTGCTTAATATTCTGCCGGAATCGATAGCCCGGCGACTTAAAAACAAGGAAAAAACTATTGCTGATCAAATAGATAATGCCAGCGTACTATTCATCGACCTTGTTGGATTCACCGTCCTCTCCGGGAGAATTCACCATAAGCGCCTGGTAGAAATTCTGGATATAATATTTTCTGAGTTCGATCGCATAGTAAACCGGCATGGCCTCGAAAAAATCAAGATGATAGGCGATGCCTACATGGTAGCCGGTGGCATACCGGAACCAAGCGCCGGACATCACGATTCCATTGCCAGCTGCGCCCTTGAAATGATGACATATATGAAAAACAGACCTATTGCAGAGGCTCCGGATCTAGGCCTACGAATGGGAATCCACTGCGGTCCCCTGGTGGCAGGCGTCATTTGCGAGCAGAAATTTGCCTACGATCTCTGGGGCGATACGGTAAACATTGCCAGCCGTATGGAGTCCCACAGCATACCCAACCACATACAGGTTTCTGCTGAATTTTATGAATACACCAAAAACAATTTCTGCTATACACCACGCGGATCAATCGACATTAAAGGAAAGGGGCTGACAGAGACGTATCTGCTGGAACATGAAGCGGGAACCTGACGAAATACTGCGCTGGATTGTTAATTATTTGATTCAGGAATCATGATGTAATATTGTTCACTTTTCGGGCCATATACCCATAAGTATGCTGGCCACCATAATACTACTCCAGAGACAAGATTAAGGACCTTAATCTCCTTAATGACCCCTGTTCTAAGGTCTTTATAGCCGTCTTTCTGCAGTAAAACAGCTGGCTCTTCCCATACACCATTGCTCATTTTAACTGATGTAGGAGTAGTTCCGATATTCTGCCCATCAATAAAGAGCTGTGCACCCGGGACATCGGTTTCAAACCGGACCTGCGTGCTGGTTGCACAACTGGTAAATGCCAATGATACTATTGATACTAATAAAACCAGTACTCTTGCGATTTTCATTAAATTTCTCCTGACATTGCCAATTATGTAAAAAAAAAACCTTGTGTCAAGATTTGCGCCTTACTCTGCTATGGCATATAAATGCATGCATTCAGGGAGATGGGCTTTGGTTCCCGGTTATTCTGATATATAGTTTGGCAATTTCACGGAAGTTTTCATGATTCGGATTGAGGTTTGGGGATGCCCAGTAAAAAAAGCAGATAGTCAGGAGTAGAACTCCCGACTATCATGATTGACTGAGATGTATTTAGAGATTGTTGACTGATGCGTCAGGTGAATACCAGTGACCGTCACTGTAGTAAATTCGGCTTCTAATTCTCGCCTCTGAACCTGTCCAAGAAATATCAAAGGTCTCTGTTGGATCATCAAAATTATCACCCTCAATAGTTAAAGTGGTACCAGACAATGTCCATGCTCCTTCCTCCGGATCATGACCTGAGCCACCTGCAAGTACATAGTATTGTGTTAAGGTCCCATCGCTCCTAAGGATCATGTAGTGACTATTGATTGTTTCGACACTGCCTACACTCCAAGTGCCTGCCATGTTTGTCACGGTGAAAGTCGGGTCAGGATTACCAGTAGGTCCTGGTGGGGGTTCCCAGCTACAACTGGTGATGAACGCCATCGCTCCGACCATCATTAAAAGCCCCAAAACAGTTAGGTTTTCACATTTTTTCAATTCCATTCCTCCAATAAGTTATTCATTAATAATATATTATATACTATAGATAATTAAGACAGACAAGTCCTGAACTGGAAAAAGTTTTTGTAGCCTAGTCAATAGAAGGCAATTAGAAAACCAGAAGCGATCGGATTTGTCCTGTTTCTCTACACATGCGCTCAAACGGATAGATCGTTCTGATCCGAATTTCTCAGTAATCATCCAATCACCACCCCCTCCCCTTGCCTGTCACCCTTTCTCCAACTTGAACGCTGGAAGTTCCGCCGGTATGTTCAAGTAACTACCAGTAAGAAGCGTACATGTTCAAGACGAACATAAAACTCTGTGTAATCAAATAAATAGAGGGTCAGATACCACAGACCAAGAGAAACAACCAGACTGCCTAATACAAGAAGTATGTGAGAATAGACTTCATGCGAAAATAACGATGCGTACGACGATAGTCCAGAATGTACTTTACGGAGGCAGATAATGCTCATTACCATGTAGATAAAAAGGTGAACATGTAAGAACGGCATTATAATTCTGATGCGAAGATTCAAGAAATCTATCTGCAGAAGGTTTTGAATGGTATATATACTCAATACAGTTGCAAACGGCAAAACATGAATCTTTATGGACTTATACCAGGATTTATAGTCTTCAACTATAATTCGACAGAGTAAAAGTAGACCAGGGCCAAAAGTCAATGCCATGATACTTGGCAAAGATATATTTTCTAAAAACAGAAGACTATAACCACTGTATTTCGCAAAAAACCGCAATCTGTGTACACCGGTCCAAAACGGACACCCATTCCGGAGGAAAGCGGACAGTGATTCCGCTGGAAACCGGACAGTGATTCCGCTGGAAACCGGACACCTGTTCCG